>JBMYXI010000013.1:0-58445 GCA_049608225.1 Parashewanella sp. | reverse complement strand
AAGTGAAACAAAAATCGACAAACCTCTAGCAGCAATGCTAGAGGTTTTTTCGTTTCAGCTATGAAAATAAACTTGAAATTTTGCTTAGTATTGAATCATTTTAGTACCAAGCTTTGCACTCTCCGTCTTTACATATTAGCCCTACCATGTCATCAAAATTTCCTTGATATAAGATACCTTTCGTTTGATTGTCAGTAATAGTTACATTGCAGGATTTTATTTTTGGCGGAGTAGCTACATCGGCAAACCGGAGTATTGTTTTTGCAGGAAAGTCAATTTCATTGTGAAATTCAGTGATTGAGACGTGAATAGTATTATTTAGCTGATTGTTTAGTGGGAAACAGTTTGAAGTTAACTTGTTTTGTTTACACCACTCAGCTCCTGAGTTAACTGTTTCTACTGCTGTGAAGTTGTTTAGCATCTTCTTGAGGTGAATGTTGAGGCCTGCCTGATCCACATTAGTATTTGCAATAACATTGGGTATTGCTATTAATGTCATTAATGAGATTACGAGATATCCTTTTAGATAAAATTTCATAGGATTGCTCCTGAGAACCTATATTTATAGAAAAATATTTTGTTGCTACCTGAAAAGCAAATGCCCAAACTAATTCCAAGGTGCACAGCTGTTATAATCACAAGCTAAGCCTTCGATAGTGTATACAGGTCCTTTGTATATCGTCTTATTAGAATCAAGATTTTTAATAATGATGTTGAATGATTCAGTGTCGTCAAAAAAATACGACGGTAATATATTTCCTGGTGCGATAGTTTGGCTTGGATCCCCTTCTTTTAACTGTGTGCTAATGCTGGTATGAGAATTTTCATTGTATATCGGCATACAGGCTTTGATATTAGGATCATAAGCCATTTGATAGTCGCAATACTCTTGCCCAGAGTGAAACTGTGCAAAGTTGTTTTCAGATATGGCAGAGTGAGGAGTTAGAAAATTAGCGAAACAGTTTACTGAAAAAAGTAAAGTTTGGGTTATACATAATTTTGCCGCTTGCATATCTAATTCACTTTTTATTATTTCCACGGTTTACAGCTGGTATAGTCACAGACAATACCTAGCATGTCGTATACAGGCCCTGAATAGATCACCTTATTGGCTATTGCATTGTTGACAATAATATTAAATGAATCTGTTTCGTGATAATAATTGACTGCAAAAACGGTCCCTGGTGCAACGCCTTGAAAAGGTGGGTTTTCTTTGGTTTTAAGATTAATGAAAGCATAGGTGTTTTGGTTATATATCGGCATACACGCTTGAATACTTGGATCATTGCTTAATTGCTTATCACAGAATTCTTGCCCTGATGTGTAATTAGAGAAGTTGGTTACTGCAACGTTTTTTTGCGTAGTTTTATTACCTTGTGCATGGCAACAGGCTGAGGTAACAGTGAGCGCGATAAACAATATTTGTGAAAGTCTCATTGTCTTGCTCCTGGTTGTTTTATCCGCCGAGAATGCTGAGCTGTGAATTTAACCTTTGTTATGCTGAAGTGATAGAAACCAGTCTGTTGGGCTGGTTTCCAATAGGATCGTAAATTGAACTTGTCAATTTACCTTTTCAGTTTTGTACTAGAACATTAAGCTTTCACTGCTTAACAGAGGCTTAATAGCATGAGAAGTATTCTTTGTTTCCGAATGATCAATTATGATTAGCGTCTATAATATTTTTTGCCACCAAGATAATGGCTTACCGCAGTTTTTTGCGGGTTGATAGCTTTGTTTTTCCGCGGGTAATGCAATAACATTTTCACAGTTTGCTTGTTTAGCGTCGCCTGTAACCTTATTAAAGTACCCTTTTACTATCCCTGTAGGAGGAGTCAGTCTAAGGCTAATAGGCGCACGTTGATATAAAAAGCTTCGATATATAGCCATCGCACCACTACTTCCGTAAAGACGGGTTCTACTATTGTCATCGTTACCAACCCAAATAGCGGCAACGTTTCTCTCATCAAATCCAACAAACCATGAATCACGATTATCATTACTGGTGCCGGTTTTTCCTGCAAGAGTAATGGAGGGGAAACGTTCGCCAAGTTTGGCTGCCGTTCCTGATTTGACAACTTGCGTCATTGTATAACGGACCAAATAATCCGTTGCGGGAGACAAGGCTTGCCTTGAGGCGATTTGAGGGACGGCTATCAATTGATCTTGATTATCTAAAACGTGAGTTACCGATTGAAGGGTTGTCATTTTTCCATTATTTGCAATGGTTTGATATATTTGTGCAACCATAAGCGGGGAACCATTTATGGCGCCAAGCAACATGGATGGATAGCTTGGTATACTTTCTTTCCAACCTGAATCAATAATGGTATCCATCACGTTTTCTAAGCCAAGTTGCATACCTAAATTAACTGTTGGTACATTTCTCGAATTTTTGAATGCCGTTATCAATGGAACTTGCCCAAGAAACTTATTATCCACATTCTGTGGAGTCCAAGTTTTCCCTGTGCCGCTTTTTAATGTAATAGGCGCATCTGATAAGGGGGTCGCCAAGGAATATTGTGTTGGTTTATCTAATGCTGTGGCGTAGACGAAAGGTTTGACTAATGAACCAATCGGCCGTCTGATGGTGACGGCTCGATTGTAACCTTTAAACCAAGGACGTTTATCGCCAACCATTGCTGCTATTCCTGCTGTGTTTTTATCGGTGACCACCATGCCTACTTGCAGTTTCTTGTTGTTTTTCCCTAGCCATTTCATGGTATTAGTTACTGCTTTTTCTGCTGCTTCTTGCGCGAGAGGATCGAGGCTAGTGTACACCTTGATACCAGATTGCTTTAATAATTCTGGACCATAACGTTGGTTGAGTTCCTGTTTTACTAGATCAAAAAATGCGGGCAGCTTTTGATGAACAGCTCGCGAACTCTTTCTTAGGTTAAGCGGTGTATTAACGGCTAAGCGGTATTGACCTACACTGAGTTCCCCAGCATCCATAAGTAGTCTTAAGATTAAGTCTCGTCGCTGTTGAGCACGCTCTGGACGACGCCAAGGGTTGTAATAGGACGGTCCTTTAATCACCGCGACTAAAAACGCTTGTTGAGGAATAGACAGCTCAGCAATTGGTCGGCCAAAATAGAACTGTGATGCTAAACCGAGTCCATGAACCGCACGTGATTTATCTTGCCCCATGTAGACTTCATTTAAGTAAGCTTCAAGGATCTCTTGCTTACTGTAGCGATAATCGATAATGATCGCCATTAGGGCTTCTCTTGCTTTTCTGATCAGCGAACGCTCGCTAGATAAAAAGAAATTCTTAGCCAATTGCTGGGTGAGTGTCGAACCGCCTTGCACCGTTCGACCTGCGCTTATGTTGACAAATAAAGCACGCAAAATGGCGAGTGGATTAACACCATAATGATTGTAGAAATCTCGATCTTCAGTTTGAATTAACGCTTTAACAATCAAAGATGGAATTTTGTTTGTTGGTACGAAAAGCCGATCTTGGCCATCATTGGTAATAATTCTATCTAATAGAATGGGCTCAAGATAAAACACGGCTAATTGTCTGCCGTCAGGACGCTGAACCTTGTTAACGCCTCGCGAGTCAAAATATAACATTACTCGCTGCTCTTTTTGATCACCTTCAGGATGCAGAAAAGGGCGGCGCCAAACATCAATTTTGGTTTTTGATGCTGAAAACTCTCCCACTTGTCGAGGATGGGAAACTTTGCGATAGCCGAGTAATTTTAATTCGGAAATCACTTGGCGATGGCTGATAGCAGCACTTGGGTAAAGTGCCATTGAACGGCCATATATTTGAGCTGGTAAGTGCCACTTTTGCCCTTCGAATTTACGCGCGATGATTTGATCAAGATAAATTCCGTATGCCGATACAGCAATTACCCCAATCAAGACTAACTTCCATGTTATTGACCAAGCTTTTTTTAGCCAGTTAGACGATTTTTTTGCTTTTGCTTTGGGCTTTTTGGGCGTATTGGTCTTTTTTGCTGCTCGCGTTTTGCTCATTATGTTCCTAGTTTATTGGTGATGCTTTTTTGTTAACTTTGTTGCTTGGGTTGTTTGCGGAGAGTCCGGCCAAAGGTGCTTCGGGTACTTTCCACGCATTTCTTTTTTAACCTCATTGTACGCACCAGCCCAGAAACTTGCTAAATCTGACGTTAATGCGATTGAACGTCTTGCTGGTGATAATAATTCGACTGTCGTTACCAGTTTACCATTAGCTATGACTGGGCTGGTTGCTGTACCTAGCATTTCTTGTAAACGTGCGCTTAATAACGCTCGCCCATCTTGGGTATAGTTAATTTTTGCACTTGTTCCTGTCGCAAGCGTCCATGTTGTAGGAAGTAGCTGCTTCAATTGTTGCTGTTGTTCCCAGTCTAATAAACCTAATAGTAATTGATAAGTGTCTACTTTTTCTAATTCGGACAAATGCTTAATATCCACTAAATAGGGTGCCAACCACTCATCCAGAGTATCAAGTAAATATTTATCATCGATTTCAGGCCATAAACAATTGTCATCAAGTTTGGCGGCAAGGCGTAACCTTATTTTCAATTGCTCAGCCTTATCTGACCATTTGAGCAGCTCAAGACCGCGCTGTCGAATTAGATCGACAATCGCTTGAACTCGCTGGTTTGCTGAAAGTTGCTTGATTGGGTTATTATTAATCACTATGTTGCCGATACATGTTTGTTGTTCAGCAACAAAACGACCTGTGGCAATATCAAGGCCAGTGTGTACCTTTTCGGTGGTCAAATAAGCCAGTTGCTGCTCGAATAGCTCAGGTTTTAGCTGACTCGCTAAATAAATTCTCGCCCTATTGTGATTCTCCACTTCTTGTAAGTCGGCAATCACTATATATTCAGCTTGTATTAACGGATCGTTTTCATGCATTTCCGCTCCAATACCACAGGCTAGCTGGAAGCTGCCATTGGGGCGTGATTTTGCGATGCGGTCTGGATAAGCGTAGACCAGCAGTAATCCAATATCGTGCCAATGAGCCTTGCTAGCAATGGTCGACAAGGAAATGTTAAGTTTAAATCGCGTAAACCATAATCTTACCTGTTGAGCGACGAGTCCTTTGCTTGCAAATTGTAAGTAGTTGAATATGTCGCAGCCATTTCTTGGCAAACCTCTAGCTTCGATAAGTGCAGCAAGCACACAAGCTAATGCTTGAAGCTGTTCATTGCCGCTTTCATTCGCTTTTAATAGCATGTGCGCGAGTCTTGGATCACAACCTAATGTATAGGCGGCCTTACCGAGCGAGGTGATTTTATGATTATGATCGACAAATTCAAGTTGTGTCAGTAAGCCCCATGCTTGTTGCTCATGGATCTTGGGTGCTTGAGTCAGTAAGGATAATTCAGATAATTGCTTTGCACCCCAAAATGCGCAATTGTGAACCATACCCAGTAAGTCAGCATGACAAATTTCGGCTTGCTCTTGCTTCATTCGTCTGTAGTGATCTTCTTGTCGCCATAAGCGAATGGCCTTGCCTGCTGATGTACGGCCTGCACGTCCGCTCCTCTGAGTTGCTGATGCTTGACTGATTGGCTGCAACCCAAGTCGTGAAATACCTGTTTTCGGGCTATAACAAGCATGACGTTTTAATCCGCAATCAATAACAGTGCCGATACCATCAATGGTCAAACTAGATTCCGCAACATTGGTTGCCAGAATGACTTTCTTTTTATTGGGAATAGGGTTCAAAACTGCTTGTTGTTGGCTATTGCTCATTTCTCCATAAAGAGGCATGATTTTTATGTGATCGAATTCTTTTTGTAACAACCATTTTTGCAATGTCAGAATTTCGCCTTTTCCGGGTAAAAAAACTAAAATATCACCGCTGTTCGAATCGATTATTTGCTTAGATGTTACTTGATTGAGGTGTTCTAGCCAGCGTCTGCTATCGGTAGCTGCTTGATATGTTATATCTACCGCAAAGCTACGTCCTTCACTTTGCAAATAGGCTGCATCTGGAAGGAGATGTTTGATTTCGTTTTCCGATAAAGTGGCGGACATTAGCAGTAAAGTGAGATCATCACGTAAGCTTTGTTGAACTTCAATTGCTAAGGCCAAACCTAAATCTGTGGTCAAATGTCGCTCGTGAACTTCATCGAAAATGATCATACTGATCCCGGTTAATTCAGGATCTTGTTGGATCATTTTAGTTAGAATACCTTCGGTGACGATTTCTAATCGGGTATTTTTTGATACTTTTTTTTCACCTCGAACTCGATAACCTACCGTGTCACCAACTGTTTCATTGAGTTGCTCAGCAATAAAGTTAGCTATCGCACGCGTCGCGACGCGTCTGGGTTCCAGCATCAAAATTTTTCCAGCAATTTCTGGCCAGTCTAAGAGTTCTTTGGGTAAAGCGGTTGATTTACCCGATCCAGTGGGCGCTTGGATAATGATTTGATTCGAACAAAAGGCAGCTTTTTTTAATGACTCAAAACATGATGTAATAGGTAACAATTGCAAAATTAAATAGAATATTTATCAAGCCATTTATTAATAATATCATTGATGGCTATCAGAAATAACATCGCAACTGAATTAACCGAGAAACAATCTCGATTCGTATTGGGAAGCTATATTTGTACGAAATTTGCTGAAAGTTCAACTACACGAATTAACATCAATAAATTCTGTGTCTCAGTCAGAGTTCTTGAGCCTGCGCAGTCATCAATTATTTGTGCTTGCAAAGTCGGGTATAAATGTAATTGTACATCGGCTAATTGATTCATGAGGATAGATAGATTGTTATTTTCAGTCAAAAACCTTGCTAGCCTATCTTCTTCACTTCGAGAGCGGTTTGATGGCAAGTCATCACTTCCTTTTGCGCAAAGAGCGAGTAATTGATTGATATCAGCAGAGTATCGGGCTTCTTGTTGTAATGGAGCATCTCGACAGACTTCCAATGCGATTGCTCTTAAATGAGTCAACAAAGACTGACCATCGATTTCGATTGCACCGATAAAATCCACAAAATTCATTTGCGTAATAATAATATCTTGGATACGAAATTCAATTTGGTGATTATCAGGATTTAAAGTGAGTTTAAATTGATCTCTATACTCATCTGAAGCGAGTTCTTTTAGCCTATTGAATAAAGCTAATGTTTTTAGATTTACTTGTATATCATTAGGTTGAAGTTCTCTTAACATTGGTTTTCGATAGTGCTCAGAAAACAGGAATGGTTCGTCAGCACCTTCGTTTTCCACGACTTTTTTATATGTCGGTTGAGACATCGCCGATTCAGTCACACTAGAATAAAGAGGGTTAGAATTATCCACCGCTACAGCTGTGGTAGAAGGGCACGAATATTCGAAGTTAACACTAGCATTATGTAAAGTAGGTACTTCGTCAAGAGGATGGTCGATACGATCCTGTATTGAATTCGTTTCTCTTAGGAGATCAGCAAGTGCATTTAAAGCCTGCTTTTTTGCACCTCTTTGAAATATCATATCAAATAAATTGGCAAAAAAGCCTAATTTGGTTAATCGTTGAAAATCTCCATTGATTGCATAATTTAATCTATCAGCGTCTAACTTTACTGAGCAAGCTTGTTGGCTTGGAATCACTAGGGTTAATGAACCAGACATAAGCGACCTCCTGAGTTTGAAGGTAATCTGAGTCGCAACTTAAGATAAACAGCATACAGGCAAGATAGCAAGTTTTCTGGTTGATTATTAATCAACTTTAATCATATGGAAATCTATGTATGTACCCACTTTTCAGTGGGTTGTTGCATCTTTTTTATCACCGTGGCACAAACGAATCGAGTTCTTCGTAGTTGATAATAAACACAGCTATGCTCAAAGCTTTTGATGTCATAGGCTTGTTGACGATTGTGACTTTACGCATCTGAAATACCAATCCTCCTTTTCATTTGAATAAAATAAATTATCAAATAAAAAGGAGGCAACGAAGGTTAAATTAACCTCTTAACAATTCAGCAATAGTCAATACGCCGTGAGTAGTGCCGCCTGCAGCCCAAAGTGCGGTATTGTTATCTGAAAATGCACCAGCTAAATCAAAATGTAACCAGTTAGCATCTTCACGTACAAAGCGCCACAAAAAGCCTGCGGCATTGGATGCTCCACCACTGCCACCGCCTTTCATCGGGCGACTATTCGCAGTATCTGCATAAGCTGAAGGGCACATATCTTTATGCCAAGGATCAAGTGGCAACGGCCAAACCCTTTCTGCAACCTTTTCAGCGCTTGCTTTGGCTTTGTCAATCATTGCATGTTGTGGTGAGAATACTGCATTGTAGTTAGAACCTACAGCCATAAACGCAGCACCTGTTAAGGTTGCAGCGTTGATAATCATTGGTGCGCCTGTCTCAGATGCTGCTTGTAGGCCATCTGCTAAGACTAAGCGTCCTTCAGCATCTGTGTTCACCACTTCTACTGTCGTGCCATTTTTATAAGTAAGTACGTCACCTAATTTATATGCGTGACCGCTGACTAAGTTTTCAGCGCAACACAAAAATAATTTAATGCGTTTACTAATGCCAGATTGTATCGCTAAGCCTAATGCGGCAGTAACCGTTGCAGCGCCGCCCATATCGGCTTTCATACCGAGCATGCCTTCTGAACTTTTTATGCTGTATCCGCCTGAGTCAAAAGTGATGCCTTTGCCCACTAACGCGATATCAACTTTGGCATCGGCATTACCACTTGGGTTGTAATCTAACTCAAGTAATGCTGGTGGACGCTCACTGCCACGACCTACAGCATGAATTCCTACCCATTGATGCTCTAACAATGCTTCGCCTTTAATAATATTAAAGCTGATGTGGTCACTATCGAACTGAGACAACCAAGCGGCAGCTTTTTCAGCTAATAGTGCTGGAGCAAGTTCTTCTGGCGTAGCATTAACCAATTCCCTGGCAAATGTCGCACTGATGCGACGATGCTCAAGTTGTGTTTGCATTGCTTCATCGCCAGTCCAAGCAACTTGATAACCCGCTTTAGCAGTAGCAAATCCTTGGAAGAAAGCCCATTGTGAATCGAGATCCCAAAGTTCACCTGTGAGTTGTACTTTATTAATACCTTGTGAACGAAGCTTTCTCGCTGCTATTTGTATTTGACGCAGATTATCTTCATTTTTTAAATGCAGTTGAGCATCAGCTTCATGAAAGCTAATATCAGCGTTCCCCCAAAACGCACTTGGAGCATCTTGGGTGAGAGAGACTGAGAGTAGTTGAGTCATGTTTAACCCTTACTTTTACTTGTTAATAAGCGAGTGAGCGATAGTGTACCCGAACCATAAGGAAACCTTAATAGATGTTGTTTGAACCTAAACTCGGATCGGGCAGATTAATTCAGCGTTATAAGCGTTTTCTTGCGGATATTGAATTGGATAATGGTGAAATAGTTACCATCCATTGCCCGAATACTGGGTCGATGAAAAACTGCCTATTTCCAGATCAAACCGTTTGGTTCTCTACGTCTGATAATCCCAAGCGCAAGTACAGTCGCACATGGGAGATCATGACGACAACCGAAAACCAGCAAATAGGAATCAATACAGGGCGAGCAAATAACCTTGCACAAGAAGGGATTGAACAAGGTATTATTAAGCAACTTCAAGGCTATCAAACATTAAAACGAGAAGTGAAATATGGTGAAGAAAAAAGTCGAATTGATATTTTGCTTACCTCAGATACCCTTGTAGACTGTTATGTTGAAGTAAAAAGCTGTACTTTATTAGAGGATGGCTGTGGTTATTTTCCTGACTCTGTGTCTGTCAGAGGCCAAAAACACTTACGCGAACTGATGCATATGGTGCAGCAAGGTCATCGTGCAGTGTTGTTGTTTATTGTTCAACATACTGGTATTGATCGAGTTAGAGCTGCCAAGCATATTGATCCTGAATACGCTAAATTATTGACTGAAGCAGCAGAGCTGGGCGTTGAAGTCTTAGCTTATAAAGCGGACATTTCATCTGAGGAAATTAAGCTAACCACAGAGTGTATCGTAAACATTTAATTTAACAATTTTTGATGTAGCTCAGATTTGCTGGCTATACTCTCAAGTTAAACTTATCGTTAGACAGTAGTTTGTTGTTTGATTGATGATTAACTGAGCAGCAAAATACTAAAAAATTTGCCTAGCTGCAAAACTTTTGCTATATGTAGCGGCCGTTCTTAAAAACGCCCTTAAAACGCAAATGAAGACAGGAGATGCGTTATGCCTGAAGGCAACAAAAAACTTGGCGTACTCGCTATTGCTGGTGTAGCACCATACCAGGAAAAAGCGGGTGAGGAGTATATGAACGCTGAACAATTGGATCACTTCAAGCTAATTTTAGAAGCATGGAGAAACCAGTTGCGTGAAGAGGTCGATAGAACTCTTAATCATATGCAAGATGAAGCCGCTAACTTCCCTGATCCCGTTGATCGCGCCGCACAGGAAGAAGAGTTCAGCCTTGAGTTACGTGCTCGTGACAGAGAACGTAAGCTGATCAAGAAAATTGAAAAAACGTTACAGAAAATCGAAGAAGACGAGTTTGGCTTTTGCGATTCATGTGGTATCGAAATCGGTATTCGTCGTTTAGAGGCGCGCCCAACTGCCGATCTTTGTATTGATTGTAAGACGCTTGCTGAAATCAAAGAAAAGCAAATGGCTGGTTAACAAGCATAAAGCATGAGTTTTTTGATTTTTTGATACCTCTTTCAAGCATTCTGTTGCATCACGATTGCTTGAAAGGCTGTCACTATTGCTGTTCAAGAAAGCCTTGTATAGCACATGAACTAAAAATCAAAATTATAGAAAACTTATGTTCAGGTACTTGCCATACTCACCGTATCAGAATGGGAATAAGTTTCTCATTCTAGGTGAGTGTCTTTCCTTCTTCGTTGTAATATCAAACTATGCCATCTTCCTTGCACCCTTATCCTTATATCGGACGTTTTGCACCTTCTCCTTCTGGCCATTTGCATTTTGGTTCTTTGGTTGCCGCATTAGGCAGTTATCTTCGTGCTCGTTCACAACAGGGAAAGTGGTTGATCCGAATGGAAGATATCGACCCTCCGCGTGAGGTTAGCGGTGCGGCTGATAATATTTTATCGACACTGGAAAACTATGGTTTTGAATGGGACGACAAGGTCTTGTATCAAAGCGAGAGATACCAAGACTACGATGAATGTCTTAATCATTTACTTAGCGAAAGTAAATCGTATTTTTGTCAATGTACTCGAAAACAAGTTCGAGAAATGGGTGGGGTTTATGACGGGCGCTGCTTTAACTACAAAGACAAGCACCAAGGAGCCATTAGAATAAAAAATACTGCGGCAGTTTGTGAATATGTTGATGGCTTACAAGGTAAAGTTATTGTCGACTCTAGTTTCGCTGCTGAAGATTTTATCATTAAGCGTAGCGATGGCTTATATGCATATCAATTAGCTGTTGTGCTGGATGATGTTCATCAAGGTATAACTGAGGTAGTACGGGGGAGTGACTTACTTGAAGCAACATGTCGGCAGCTTAGTCTGTATCAAATCCTATCATTACCGACACCGCAATGGCTGCATTTGCCTTTAGCCGTTACTAAACCAGGATTTAAGTTATCCAAGCAGAATTCGGCGACGGCAATCGACTCTATTCACCCACAACAGAGTTTTCAACAAGCTCTGACTTTTTTAGGTCAGCCATCGGTTGATATGAATGGCGACATCAAGGTAATGATGAAACAAGCTATTCATCAGTTCGATTTACTTCAACTGCCTGAACAAAAAGAAATTATTATTCCTCGCTAGTGTTTATGTTATAGCATCGATATTTACTTTCAATGGTATTAGCTTTAATTTATAGCTTTTCAAGCTAATTTTGATTAATCAAATTTAATCAGATCTGTCCTTTCATTATTTTTTTTACTCCATAATTAGGATATTCGTCCTACCCAAAAGTATTATAAAAGCGGAGTGTTCAATGGGAGTTGATACGAGTACGACTTTAGACACATTATCAAATCTTTCTGAGGAACCTAACGCTAGCTCAATGATTGGTAATTGTCAGTCTGATAGCGAAGAACAATCTGCGTACACTTATTTTGCTAAGCAATTAGTATTAGAATTTGAACTCGATAAAAAAAAGGTTTTCAATGCGATTTCCGTACTTACTGAAAATCGACCTCATACGGGGACGACACAGTTAAGTCGAACCGTTCAAGCTTTTAATTGGCTTAAGTGTCAATTACCTAAAAAATATCAACAAGACACTGTGTTAGTTGTTTCGCGTCAATCAACAGGAGTCTATCTTGTCGACTTTTATATTAAGGAACACAGTGCGCTGATAGAGAAACTATCGCTGATTGGTAGTGAGCTGCTCATTAATGAGTTATCACTGGCTGAGCAACGAGATCATCAAGATTTACCTTTGGAGCTGAAGCTGATTGCACTACCGGAAGTGATTGCTATGAGTGAGAAAAAATACCAAGATGTATTTTGTTTTTATCAGCAGCAGTATGGCACTTTACAAAGCTGTTTAATTATCGAGCCAAAACATGACGTTGAATCTCAGTGGAATGAAAAAGTTGAAAAAGCATTAGAGAAAGTGCTTAAAAGAGCGTGTCGTCATCTCGCTAAGAAACGTGATTCGACACACACGATCAATACTGAAAATTTAGAATATTTGTTTTGGGCTTTTGCACTGCAAACTCTTTTTCAGTTTACTTAAATCCTCGCTGATGTTTTACTTTATCGTATGCCGCTTGAATGTCTTGAGCTTTGCGCTTCGCAAGTTCCATCATTTCTTCTGGTAAGCCCTTAGCAACGAGCTTGTCTGGATGGTGCTCGTTCATCAGTTTTCGATAAGCGCGTTTCACCTGTTGATCGGTCGCAGTTTCAACTAAGCCAAGTAATTGATAGGCATCAGTTAACGAGGTTGTAGAATTTCCTGATTTACCTGCTTGATGAAATTTAAATTCTGCTTGCCAACGTTTCAGCATCTGTTGTAATTGTGTCGAACTAAAACCTAACTCTTGTGCAATCGTTGCTAAAATTTGTTGCTCTTTAGGCTGTAACTCACCATCGGCTAGTGCAGTTTGAATTTGGATTTCTAAAAACATTTGTAGCAGTTCTTGCCGATTGCCTGCAACTTGACGAAATTCGCTTAAGCATTGCTTTATATCAAAATCAGGTTGCTTGCCTTTACGAAATGCATTTTGTGCGTCTTTTCTCATTTGCCCCTGTAAACGCATTTGATCCATGAGCATAGTGGCAATGCGAATGTCGGTTTCAGTGACTTGTCCAGATGCTTTGGCTACGTGTCCCATTACCGCAAAGGTAGAGTTAAAAAATTGGCCTTGACGTTTAGCGGCGGTTTTAATGAAACCTTCAAATCCCTTGCGTTTATCGTACATATGGCCAAGCCATAAGCCGAGTATTGCACCAAAAAAACGACCGAACATGAATCCGATAATGGCACCAAACAATTTGCCCCAAATTTGCATTGTATTACCTTAACTTTAATTTTTTTTCTAAAAGAGTTAAACGTTCTATCGTGCCAACATCACTCCATAAACCGACGTGTTTTTCACCTGTTACCTGTTGTTTATTAATGGCGAACTTGAGTAACTCAGCTAAAGCAAATGGACCTTCGGCTGCATCCTTGAATAAACTTGGGTGGTAAACTCCCATACCTGAAAAGGTTAATTTATTTGTAGCTTGCAGTGTCACGTTTTGGTTTTTTAACCCAAAATCGCCCAGAGGATTGTGATCTGGATTATCAACCATCCATAAATGGACTAATCTATCGGAATTGAGTTCAATGTGAAGAGTGCTTTTTGGCAGAGCATCAATATAAATGTCAGCATTGATGACAAAAAAAGGCGATTCACCCAGTAAAGGTAGGGCGTTTTTGATGCCGCCACCTGTTTCTAATGCTTGGGTTTCGTGACTATAAATGAGTTCAATGTTCCAACGGCTACCATCGCCTAACGTTTTAGGCAGCATTTCACCGAGCCATGCGGTATTGATAATTATCTGATCGATACCGATACCAGCAAGTCGTTCAATGTGATATTCGATTAATGGCTTACCATTTACAGGAATAAGTGGTTTAGGCAATGAATCGGTTATCGGTCGAAAGCGTTCACCACGGCCTGCTGCAAGTATCATCGCTTTCATGACGTTCTCTCCGAAGGTAAGTCTTGTTTTAATACCAAAGGTAAAATTTGTTGTTCAATCCAATCTGCAAATTCTTTATATTCGGAGTAACGGTTAGCGACCTCAATAACGTATTTCAACGATTGCGGAATGTCTTTTAGGTAGCCTGACTTTTTGTCTCTATGATGCAGGCGAGCAAAGATCCCAGCGATTTTGATATGTCTTTGCATGCCAGTTAAATCAAACCATTTTTGATAGTGCTGAAAACTTATATCATGCGTCAGCAATTTATTTTGTTTGCAAAGCTGAAAATGGGTATGCGCGAGCGATTGCACTTTTTGTTCAGGCCAAACGACATAGCAGTCACGAAGTAAAGAGACCGCATCATAAGTGATAGGACCTGTGACGCTGTCTTGATAGTCAATGAGATACATGTCATCGCCGCAGAGCATAATGTTACGACTGTGATAATCACGGTGCATTGTGACTTGAGGTTGCTCGAGACAATTTTCGACTAATTTAAAGTACACATTTTTGAGCATCAGCTGTTCAGTCTGTGATGTTGAATGCTTTAAATGTGCTGATAGCAACCAATCATCAAAAATAGTTAATTCTTTTAAAATGAATTCACTATCAAATGGTGGTAATGGCTGATTATTTGCCTTCACGCTTGCAACTTGAGGAAGTTGAGAGAGTGCTTGGGTATAAAGAGTTTCGACTGTATCGTTATTTAGACGGTGTAGCAATTGCTCATTGCCCAAGTCCGTTTGTAACATAAACCCTGAGCTCATATTAAACGCTATAACCTCTGGGACATTAAGTCCAGATCCCGCATAATAATTTGATAAATTAATAAAAGGCTCGATGGGAACTAGATCTGGTGGTGAGTCAACCGCGATAAGTTGCTGAGCCTTGTGGGCTGCATGACAAACATTGCTAATGCGAAAATAGCGGCGAAAACTGGCATCGCCAGAAATGAGTGAAATCTCAATCTGAGATCCAAGTAAACTTTCAAGCCATCGGCTTAATTCAACAAATCTATGATCTGGCAAGGGCATCTCATGGCTCTTAAGTTAAAATTGCTTTATTATAACGACTAATTTTCTGTGAGCAGCTAAATATATGGTGATTAAGTTGTATTTAGCCACAAACTATAAGAATTGAATACTACCAACTGATGAAATTTCGTTACCTTCTGGTTTTAAGCTTGTTACCTCAATGGGGATTTGCTGAGCAATTTCCTGAAAAAAATGTGGCTGATGACGCCACGTCTTCTGTTACCTTGACCCAAGGGCAGTGCGTTATTTTGCCGCCTATGGTTCCTAGAAGCGAATCTTCTGAACAGCTTGGTATTGTTGATAACCATATTCGCATAGAATCTGATCGCTCTGAAGCTGAAATGGGAAAACGAGCACATTTCTCGGGTGGCGTAACATTTAATCAAGCTGGCCGACATATTTATGCGGATGAAGCGACGGTAGATAATGAAACGCAACAAGTTTCAGCAAAAGGTGACTTAACCTTTGATGATCCAACGGTCACCATAACGGCTGACTCGATAAATGCTGAAATGAAGAACAACAGCGCCATTCTTCGTGGTAGTCAATATTGGTTGAAGGGAAAGCAGATCCATGGTGCGGCTAGCTTACTCGAAATTACATCTGAAAATAACCTTATTTTAAATAACAGCAGTTTTACGACTTGTCCTCCTGAGCAACAATCTTGGGTGCTCGAAGCAGATAAAATTGAGATTGACCGTAATGAAGAATGGGGGGAGATCTGGGATGCTAAATTAAAGATTGCTGATGTGCCAGTATTTTATATTCCATATATGACAATTCCAGTGTCGGATAAACGAAAATCAGGATTGCTATTCCCGAAATTTAGTACCAGTACCACCAATGGTGTTCAAGTTGCGACACCGATTTATTGGAACATAGCACCTGAGTACGATTTGACTTTCACTCCAGATTATATGTCGAGTCGTGGCTTGTTATCTAAAGTCGAATTTCGCTATTTGACTGGTAAAGCACAGAATGGTCAATTTAATGTTGAATATTTGCCGACAGATGATGCGATTAAAGGTAGCCCCAATCGATATTTGTATCATTGGCGACATCAAGGAATGATCGATGATAATTGGCGTGTGCAGGCTAATTTTACCGATGTTTCCGATAATAATTATTTCACTGATCTTGATTCGGATATTAGGCAAAATAATGATAACCAACTTATCCGTGTTGGAGAACTGAATTATTTAGAAAGAAATTGGGATATTGGTATCAAAGTTCAGGATATCAAGGTACTTGGGTTAAGTGAAAAACCTTATCAAGTGTTACCTCAGCTAACATGGAATTACCGTGCTCCAGATTACTTTAGTAATTTCGATTTTTCTTTGTATTCAGAAGTGACTAATTTTGCACATCAAGATAATGAACAAAATACAGCAACAAGATTGCATGTTGAGCCAAGTTTAATTTTCCCTTTTTATGGCCCAGCCGGTGCTTTTACTGCTGAAATGAAATTGTACCAAACCAGTTATTGGCAAAAAAGCGAAAGACAAAATTCTGTTCTTGATAAGCAAGTGAATCGCACTATTCCATCAATTCGATTACATGGACAAGTAAATTTTGAACGTGATGTTGAGTTATTTTCAAGTCACTATCGTCAAACGTTGGAGCCTCAAGCTCAGTATTTATACATTGGATATCAAGACCAGTCACATATTGGATTGTATGATACTGCGCAACTACAAGAAGATTATTTTGGTTTATTCAGAGATAGGCGTTTTTCAGGGCTTGATCGCATTGCAGATGCTAACCAATTCACCCTTGGTATGACGTCTCGTTTCTTTGATGAACATAATAGAGAGCAATTTAAGTTTAGCTTCGGACAAATCTTCTATTTGCAAGACAGTCGAGTTGCTTTAAGTAATGTAAAAAATACTACTCAACCTTCGGCTTCTGTGCTTGCTTCAGAGTTGGATGCACACTTGTATGATGATTGGTTTTTTAGTTCAGAGCTGCAATACGACACAAAAAATAGCAAAACAAAAAAAGGTGAATTTGCATTAGATTTCAGACCTGAAGCCAATAAGTTGTTTCAAATGAGTTATCGCTTTGTGCCTGATTTACTTGATACTAATACCAATAGTACCGCTAAAATTTCGCAAGCGGGTGCCCGTATGGCGTGGCCAGTAAAAGATGATTTATATTTTGTTGGTAACTGGTATTACGATATAAAACAAAAGCGAAATGTTGAAGCTTATGCTGGTTTTCAATACGAATCATGTTGTTGGGCTGTTCGCCTAAGCTATCATTATCGAATTAAAACCAATTTTGATGATAATGTTGTGCCAAATCCCGTTCTACGTGATAAATATGAACGTGGGTTCTCTTTAGATTTTCAAATTAAAGGGCTTGGCGGCTTTGGTAATTTAGGTGTAACTGATATGCTCAGCGAAGGTATCTTTAATTATCGAAAACCACTTTACTTAAGAAATTAATACTGAACCTTCATTCTCTATTTGAGTCGAATGGGTTTAATAAAAAATAAAATTACTATCAGCCAAGGATTTTGTGGATGAGACTTTGTAAGAAAATCGTTTTTTCTGTCTGCGCTTTGATGTTAAGTCAGACCACTTTTGCGATACCGCAACCATTGGATCATATTGCGGTTCAAGTAAACGATGGCATCATACTTGAGAGTGAAGTAAACAATATGATTGATTCTGTTAGAATCAACGCCAAAAAGAACAATCAAGCTTTGCCTTCAGATAACGCATTAAAAACTCAAGTATTAGAGCGACTTATTTTGACTCGCTTACAGTTACAAATGGCAGAACGTGTAGGTTTACATATTGGTGATTTACAACTTGATCAAGCGATCGATAACATCGCAAAAGAGCAAAAGTTAACTACAGAGCAAATGCGCGTGCAAATTGAAGCAACAGGTAAAACGTTTGCTCAGTACCGTGAACAGCTTCGCCAAGATATGACTTTGGGTGAAATTCAACGCATTCAAGTACAGCGTCGTATTCGGGTGTCACCACAAGAAATAAATAATCTTGTAAAATTAATGAGTGAACAGGGCCAGAAGAATGTCGACTATCAAGTTGGGCATATCTTAATTGATATTCCGACAGATGCGAGCAGTACTCAACTTGAAGCCGCAACAAAACGTACACAAGCTGTATTAAAGCGTTTAAAAGACGGTGCTGACTTTAAACGCACAGCTATTGCAGCTTCTTCAGGTCCTAAAGCTCTAGAGGGCGGTGTTTGGGATTACATGAACATCAATGCGATGCCAACCTTGTTTGCCGAAGTTGTTAAGGGCGCGAAGAAAGGTGATATTTTAGGCCCAGTAAAAAGTGGCTCTGGTTTTCATATCATTAAAGTGATTGATATTCGTGGGATGCAAACCAAAGAATTAAAAGAAGTGCGTTCTCGTCATATCTTATTAAAACCCTCTCCAATTTTATCCGAAGAACGTGCGAAGAGTTTAATGGTAGACTTATTACAGCAAATTCGCTCGGGCAAAGCTAAATTTGCAGATTTAGCTCGCAAATACTCTGAAGATCCAGGTTCAGCAACTAAAGGTGGCGAGCTTGGATGGGCGCAACCTAGCGTTTATGTACCAGCCTTTTCTAAGGCATTATCTGCATTGAAAATTAATCAAATCAGTGAGCCATTTCGAAGCAGTCATGGTTGGCACATTGTTCAGCTAGAAGAGCGTCGCACAGTCGATGCGACCGATCGTTTTAATCAGAATCGTGCTCACCAGTTGATCTTCCGTCGTAAGTTTAACGAAGAATTACAAAGTTGGTTAGACGAAATTCGCTCAGACGCTCATATTGAAGTGTTTGACAAAAAGTAGAGGAAGTCATATTTGACGACGAAACGGATTGCTATCACGCCGGGAGAACCGGCTGGAATTGGCCCAGATCTAATCATACAACTAGCTCAGCAGTCTTGGCCTGCTGAGTTAGTTGTTTGTGCAGATCCTAATTTATTATCAACGCGTGCTAAACAGCTCGGTTTACCTTTGAGCCTGCAGCCTTACCAGCCTACGCTTCCAGCAAGAGCTCAACAAGCTGGCACGCTAACTATTGTGCCGTTCTCATTGGCGGAAGAACCTATCTGTGGCGTACTTAACGAAAATAACAGTGAGTATGTGGTCGAAACGTTAGCGTTCGCAGGTAATGGTAACATTAGTGGTGAGTTTGATGCAGTGGTCACGGGACCTGTACATAAAGGGATCATTAATCAGGCTGGTATTTCATTCAGTGGACATACAGAGTTCTTTGCTAATCAAGCCAATTGTCAAGATGTGGTGATGATGCTTTCAGCACCTGAATTACAAGTTGCATTAGTGACCACTCATATACCTTTGGCGTACGTTTCTAAAGCTATCACGCCTGAGCGATTAAGTAATATTACTCGGATTTTACACAAAGACTTAACTGAAAAGTTTGCCATCGAAAAACCCAAAATATATGTTTGTGGTTTAAATCCACACGCGGGCGAAGATGGTCATTTAGGTCGAGAAGAGTTGGATGTTATCATTCCGACCTTGGAACAGCTAAGACAAGAGTTGAGTGCGGAATTAATCGGTCCACTTCCCGCAGATACCTTGTTCCAAGAAAAATATTTGAAAGATGCGGATGTGGTGCTTGCTATGTACCATGATCAAGGATTACCTGTACTTAAATCACTTGGCTTTGGTAAGTCGGTGAATATTACTTTAGGCTTACCCTTTATCAGAACATCAGTTGATCATGGGACAGCGTTAGAGATTGCTGGAACAGGCAAAGCGGACATCGGAAGTTTTATTTGCGCCTTAAACAAAGCCATTGAATTGGCAGAAAAGAATTAATAGAGCAGTAATTGAGATTATGAGTAGTAAAGTACATTTAGGTCATACGGCCAGAAAACGTTTTGGGCAAAACTTCCTTACAGACACCAACATTATTGATAGCATTGTTGGTTCAATTGCACCAGATAACGATCATGTTATGGTGGAGATTGGTCCGGGGTTGGGGGCATTAACAGAGCCTGTCGCTGAAGATGTTAATAAGTTGATTGTGGTTGAATTAGATAGGGATCTGGTTGAACGTTTACAGCAACACCCGTTTTTAAAAGATAAATTAGAAATTCATCAAGGTGATGCACTTCAATTCGATTTTAGTCAGCTAAAGCAAGGTGACAAAAAGTTAAAAGTATTCGGTAATCTACCATACAATATTTCAACGCCGTTAATGTTTCATTTGTTTGAGTTTTCATCACTGATTGCGACCATGCATTTTATGTTGCAAAAAGAAGTGGTGTTACGTCTTTCAGCCAGTCCTGGTACTAAAGCTTATGGAAAATTGACGGTAATGGCGCAGTATTATTGCCAAGTCATCCCTGTACTTGAAGTTCCACCCGCAAGTTTTGCTCCACCACCAAAAGTTGATTCAGCAGTGGTAAGGTTATTACCTTTCGATGAAAAGCCTTTCCCATGTGATGATGTAGAAGTACTTCGTAAAGTTTGTACACAAGCTTTTGCGATGCGCAGAAAGACACTGAGAAATAATCTAAAGTCAGTGTTGTCTGATGATGATTTTTCTCAATTAGATATCGACTCTAGTCAAAGGCCAGAGCAAATTACTGTTGAACAATATGTCAAAATTGCCAATTTACTTTGTCGTAAATAGGTAATTACAACAAATTGACTGAATGAAAAGATAAAGCTATGACGACTGATAAGCATTCGAGCATTAAAGTTGAAGTGAAAACTGAATATATGGAAGAGCAGTCCTCTCCTGAAGAAAATAAGTATTTATTCAGTTACACCATAACCATTGTTAATTTAGGGACAACAACTGCCAAGTTGGAAACAAGACATTGGTTGATAACCGATGGCAATGGTGAAAAAAATGAAGTGCAAGGTGATGGCGTTGTTGGAGAGACGCCTTCGATACCACCCAATACTGCTTATCAGTATACCAGTGGCACTATGCTGGATACACCTTTAGGGTTTATGGAGGGATATTACGGCATGGTTTCTGATGAAGGCGAACCTTTTCATGCAACCATTCCTCGATTTAGATTGGCGGTACCTGGAACGTTGCATTAATTTCCCAATAAAAAAAGGAATTGTCGTGGCAAACTACTTTGTAGGTGACGTACAAGGATGCTTTACTGAACTACAACGCTTATTAGAAACTGTCGATTTTAGTGCTTCTCGCGATACACTTTGGGCTGTGGGTGATCTTGTTGCTCGCGGCCCTGATTCTCTTGAGACCTTGCGTTTTTTTCACTCTCTTGGTGAAAGCGGCAAAGTGGTACTTGGCAATCACGATCTCCATTTACTCGCCCTTGCTGCTGGCGTAAAAAAATCCAATCCGAAAGATTTGCTTGATCAACTATTACAGGCTGCTGATTTGCCTATGTTGATTGATTGGTTAAGAAAGCAACCCTTGATGCGACATATTCCTGAGCATAACATTATTGTTTCTCATGCTGGTTTACCTCCTCATTGGGACTTAGCAAACTTAATTGAACAATCCAATAATGTATCCTCGGTACTACAAGCAGATGATTACATAGAGCAGCTGATCGCTCAAATGTACCATACTAAGCAAGCGATATGGTCAGATGAACTCTCAAACTTTGAACAGATGAGATATTGTATAGATGCACTGACGCGCATGCGTTTTTTACATCAAGATGGCAGCTTAAATTTTAGTTGCAAGCTTGCACCAGAACATTGTACTGATGGTGATTTATTGCCTTGGTATCAATGGCCAAATCCGTTGCAACAAACCCATACCATTGTGTTTGGTCATTGGGCAGCATTAATGGGCAATGTTCCTAGTAATAAGATAAAAGCACTAGATACCGGTTGCGTCTGGGGCGGAGACATGACACTTTGGCATTTAGAGTCGGACAAAAAAATTAACCAAAAAAGGTTAAAGTAAGGTTAAACTAGTCCGATAACATCAATTAGACGGAATGGAACTTCGCTTTAACATTGAATCACAACACTGTAATGTTAAACACTGATAATGAGATAACTCTCACCAGAATAATGATAAAAACGAATTATGGAAGCCCCTAAAGTAATGGAACACGCTATAATGAGTCGGAGTACCCTATGAAAATATCTGTTGCCAATCGCGTTATTGGTGGTTTCACAATTGTAACTTTGATGATCATCATCATCGGTTTCATGTCTCACTCAACCAACAATATTTCTCGAGAAAGCACTTTAATTATGCAGAAAGTCAGTTTGCCTGCATTTAAAGCAATCAGTTTATTGAATGAGAAGTTGAGTGAACAACAGCGGTTGGCTTTATCCGCCTATTACGCTAAAAGTAAAAATGAATTTCCTCCTCTAATTGCAAAATTTAATCAAGACTCTGCTCTCTTTGTTCAACGCTTACAAGAGTTGAAGCAATTGATGGCTAACGAACGCCAATTTGATTCTGGTTTGCGTCAGGTTGACAGTCAATTCTCTTTATTTGAGAAAAGCAGCTCTCAGATGCTGAAAACCCGCGAAAACTCACGGCTGTTATATGAAGAACTTGCTAAAAGTGAATCCAATGTAGAAGATGCCATCGATGATGCAGCATCACTACTGTTGGATTTATTGGATCTAGAGAACAGCGGAGATGCAACACTCGACTCTATTGCTGCTACTGCGGGGAATATAGATAGTGATTTGAGCAGTTTGATTACAACTTCGCAAGACTTATTGAGCATTAATAAACAGACTGAATTTAAATTGATCAGAGGTGAGCTTGAGGTCATCATTAATGATATTAAGGCTAAACAGACGTTTTTAAATCGACAAAATGTATCAACGATGATCGCTGAAACAATTGAGCAAGTATCGACTGAGCTTGATAATATTCTGGCTTTGTTTGAGGGTGATAATGCCATCATATCGAAGAAAGAAAGACAAATCTCATTGCACATTGAGTCGATAAACTTATTTTCTGTTGTGAAAAACGAAGGAGAAAAGCTCGAAACCCAATTAATGCAATTGGATTCAGATATTGAGAACTTCAGTAACGAGATCAACAGTAATGCGATTGAGAACATCGATAGCGCTAGCTTACAGACTAAACTTGTTGAAGCGTTAGCCATCTTAGTTGCAGTCATCGTTTCAATCGGGGTTGTTCGTCCATTAAAGTCATCATTGGAAAGAGTGAATAATGCTTTACAAGTATTGGCATCAGGCGATTTAACCCATAAGCTAGATGACTCTGGACATGATGAATTCGCAACGCTTGCGGGTAACTGTAATCGATTGGTGGATAGTTTAAGAACCGTTATTGTTGGCATATCCGATCGCTCAGCACAATTAGCTGCTGCCGCTGAAGAGACGTCAGCGGTTACCACGCAAACCACAGCGGGCATTAAGCAACAGAAAGAGCAAGTTGATTCAGCCGCTACTGCAACAACTGAGCTGAATTGCAGTGCTCAGCAAGTATCTGAAAGTGCAGAGCAAGCCTTAGAGCAAATTAAGCAAGCAGATGAAGAAGCTCAGCATATTCGTCAAATTGCTGAAGAAAACAAAATGACCATTATGGCGCTGGCGGATGAAGTGACTAAAGCAGGTCAGGTGATCAATAAAGTGCATGCTGACAGTGCGTCAATTGGATCAATTCTTGATGTTATTCGCGGTATTGCTGAACAAACCAATTTGTTGGCATTAAATGCAGCCATTGAGGCTGCGCGTGCGGGTGAGCAAGGTCGAGGTTTTGCTGTTGTTGCTGATGAAGTGAGAAGCTTGGCTTCAAGAACACAAGAGTCAACCAGCGAAATTCAGCAAATGATCGAAGTGTTACAACAAGGCACAGAAGAAGCGGTTAAGGTGATGGATCTCGGTCGTTCACAAGCGAATGTGAGTGTCGAGAAGACAGAGCAAGCTAACCAAGCACTAGAGACCATCAGTGATTCGGTGCATAAAGCGTATGACTCGGGTACACACATTGCCACTGCTGCTCAAGAGCAACACATTGTAAGCCAGCAAGCTTCTGAAAAACTGGAATATATTGCCGCTATTTCTGAAGAAACCGCTGCGGGTGCAGAGCAAACTGCAACCTCAAGCCATCAAGTGGCTCAGTTAGCTGAAGAATTACAAATATCTGTCGGCGAGTTTAAAGTGTAATTGTTGCTTAATGGCTAATGACAAAAAAGAAGCGACATTCGCTTCTTTTTTTGATCAAGACATCAGTCAATTGATTAGATTGCGATTAAAGACACACTTGATTTCTGCCTTGTTGTTTGGCTTTATAAAGTGCGATATCAGCATTTTTTAAGGTGTTATCAAACTTCTCACCACGACGATGATCAGCGACACCAATTGATATTGTGACACTGACTGTTTGACGTTTACTGGTCCCTTTTCCTCTTGAGTCTTTGGAGTCTTGTTTACGATTTTTATTGCGAATAACGATGTCGTAATCTTCAATGGTTTGACGAATATCATCTAAATAATCAATGGTATCTTCAGCCGTTTTTCTTGGGAAAACGACAGTAAATTCTTCGCCGCCATATCTGAAAACTTTGCCACCACCTTCGATTTTTGACAATTTACTGGCAACAAGTTTTAATACTTCGTCACCGACATCATGACCATAGGTATCGTTGAATTTTTTAAAATGATCAATGTCCATCATCGCGACACTGTATTTTTGCCCAAGAGAAAGTACCAGATTATATAAGGCTCTGCGTGACGATAATCCTGTGAGCTCATCTTGATAAGCTAGGGCATATGAATCAACTAAAATGCTTACTAGGTAAACCAATGCGAGTAAACTAAATAAAATAGCGGTAGAAAATTGTAATGGCCAAAAGTACTCGATTGCACTGAGAATAAAGGTAATAACAATTGCTGAGTGAGTCAGCGATGCTTGCTTCATCGCTTTAATTGAGATGGCAACTAATGAGAGTACCCAAGGAATTAAGCTGATGGTTTGAATGTCGATAAATGAACTATATTGGCTGAGCACATTCGTAACATTTTGAGCGATGTGTTTATCCCAACCAAAAGCAAATAAAGTCGTTATAGCGAGCACAATGAGATTGATAACACCATGAACTGAAACCATGGCTCTATCTTGAATCCAGCACAAATATCCCATTCCAATGCTGGCTGCGATGAAAAAGCTAAGTGAATATTGATGTAGCCATTGGCTGTCAAATATAAAGCTGCGTTCAACGGCATAAAGCAGCAGTAGTATAATGGAAAGATAACCTAGTCGACTGCGATTAAATTGCAATGATAATATAAGTGATACTAGTAGTAGCCAAAAGGGTAATTGACGAATAATGGGGCGCCAAGTTTGCCAGTAATCTTCTGTTATGGTTAAACACAATAAAGTGAAAAATGTTACAATGATCGGTAACAAGACAGTTCTTGCTCTCAAAAAAAGCGTAGACAAGTGTAACCTCAAAACAAAATGATAATAGCTGTAGAATAATCGTTATTGGGCGGTTTTACATTACTAGTTTGTGAAATATTGATCTTTAAGAAGTATTTTATTTATCAATATAAGTCTGTAGCTCTGTAAGCATTGATATCAAATATCAACTACTCTTTGAATTTGATTTATCTACTCAAGGTAATGAAAATTTGTTGTAAATGAAAGGGATTGAATTATGAAAGTTTTTAATACTGTTACGATAGCTTCAACGCTATTGCTTGTCGCGCCTTTTGTTCAAGCAGAACGACATCACGCGATTGGGATAAAGGGCGGTGCAACAGGTGCAGGTATTGAGTATATCACCAATGTGTCCGATCAAATAAATATTCGTCTCGGTGTCAACGGTTTTAATTATGACAAAGAGTTTGAAAAAAATGGCATCAATTATGATGGACGTATCGAGCTTCGTTCAGCCTCATTAGCCTTTGATTATCACCCATGGAATTCAGGTTTTCGATTAAGCATAGGTGCTTATTACAATGGTAATAAAGTGAATGCGAATGCGAAAGCGATTAACGGTGAATTCATCTTTAACGGCGATGTCTATAAAGTAGAAGATGTGGGCTCAGCAACAGGTGATATTGACTTTAACGAGTTTGCACCATATCTAAGTATTGGTTGGGCTTCTGCTCCATTACAAGATGCCGGTTGGGCATTCACTGCTGAAGCAGGCGCTTTTTATCATGGAAAGCCTGAAATACAGTTTAATGTTACTTGTGGTGCTAAATTGTCTACAGCGCAATGCTCGAGATTGATTGGGGACATTCGAGTCGAGCAAGACAAGCTGCAACAAGACATCAACGACTATGAATGGTTTCCTGTGGTAACCATCGGACTTCAATACAAGTTTTAGTTACGATTGTTTTCTATTCCATTAAAGAGCGAATGCTTTTCAATGGAATAGAAATAAGCTTTAACATAAATTTAACAATTGGCGCTATTTTTACCTTAAAAAAGATAATTATTCGTTAATAAAGCATGTTAAAGGTTACATTTAATTGCATAAATTAACTTCAAAGTTGTATTTTTTTTTATATATTATGTATTGTTTATATTTGTAATTTTCAATGTGTTAAGTCTGTTTTCTGTCGTTTTCCAATCTCTTTATAATATGAATGTCGTAAAGGTAACAAACATTAAAAATAATTAAAGTGATTACTCATTAACCACCCTAATATAATCGACCTCAATTAATTAAAGTAATATTTTGAGGTATTTATTGTGGCAGCAACATCAGCAAGTAGTTCAGCGAACACTTCACCGGTACTCCCCCATATTCAACCTGAAGCCCCTCTTCATAAACCTGCAGAGCGAGCAAGACCTACAACTGTTGGGCCTCAGAACGAATCAGCTCTTGAACAATCGCTTGAAGCGAGCGATAGCTATTCAGCAGGAGCAAAAAGTACTGGTTTTCATCCATACAGTACTGAAGGGTACTCGACAGCTAAAAGAGGGAAAGACGGCATCAAAGCCACAACAGTAAAGGCTATTCACTCTGATGTAGCTACAGAGGATTTTGCAAATGTTGATTTTACACCAGAAATCAGCCGGCTATATCAAAAATCATACTTATTATCAAAAGGAAATCCCAAGTTAATCCAACGTTTGAAAGTGGGAGAAAAGTTACATTCTGTAACTAATGTCGGGGCCAAAGATTTACCATTTGGTGAAGTGGCAACCAATGCAAGTAAGCTACTAGGTATTTTAGAAGACCCTAATGTAGATCCTGCATTGAAGAATAAAATGCTAGAGCAGTTAGCTGCCGCTGGTAGCTCAAAGGCTTTTGGCCGCTCGTCTTGTTATCGTCCATTACATACATTTAATTTTCATCAGGCGGGCTTGTCTAAATTTGTTGATGCAGCAAACCATAAAATAGCGTTAGCAGTAATTGAAAAATTTATCCAACTTAATCCAAGCTTAGATACTGAGCATAATAGAAATGAATTGTTGCTTAGAGCGAGTTTAGCTCTCGGCTTTACTTGTGACATTGGTTCGTTTGCTGATGCAGATATTTTGTCACAAAAAGTAGAAGAATTTTATTTTTTATTGAATAACCGAACAGCACCAGTTTTTCTTTGTTCTACAATGGTTGAAACACTATCGAGCCAGTTGAACCAACTCGATAAAAGTTGCCTTGATAAAACTGCAGATGAATTACAAAACGGATCGGAAACACAGCTGCGAGCTCACCAATTTTTGCTAAAGGTGGCTGAATTATCAGGAGAAGAGGTTTATTTAGGTGATAATAAAAGGTTGGATGTCGAAGAGTTAAAAGCCATGCTGCCTAAAGCTGTAGCAAGGAAATTTTCAGTTGTAGTTGAAGTGAACCCAGAAGAAGCGCGCTGTGCTCAGTGGGGAAGTGCCACGCAAGATGAATTTGTTACAGTTGGGCATTTTCACTACATGGCTGGTACCTACGATGGTAAAAATGAGTTACCGATTACTCTAAAGTACTTTACAAATCATAACTTATTAACCAAAAACGATGATGTAGAAGCATCGCTTATCTCTCTTGCAATCGATCAAACCACAAAAGAAGATGAAATTTTTGAATTTGCGGTTAAGTTAGAGCAACACCGAAAACAAGAGAATCCCCATTCTGTAAAATTATCCCATGAACTGTATTGCTGTTGGCATCAACAGCTTATCGTTAAATTATCCGACCCTAAATATCACCAAAAAATTTGTAATAAGATTGACGCAATTGATGACTCAGATGATATTGATTGCTATACCGCTTTAGTTGTTAATGAGGCGCAGGCGGTTTCTCTCCTTAATAAAGCCGATGCTCTCGGGGCCGATCTCTATCATGTTGTTCGCGAACTATCGCCTTCTGTAGCAGCAAAGCTAAGTCAAGCTGAGTTAACGAAATGCTCGGATGTTGTCCAAGTTTTTCTCTTTGAATTATCAATACAAACAGGAAATGAGTCACTTTTTCATGCGTTGTTAGCTATCCCCGTTAGAATCAATGAAGAAGTTGAGGGATTAACGCCATTAGCGTTAACTTGTTTATTAGGTAATTCCGGTTTTGCTTTTGAGTTATTAAATCATGTTGACCTCGATCGCAACCATCCACAACATGCCGCTGCAGCGTTAGCCGCAGCATGTGTGCACTCAGGGTGCGAGGAGGTATTTACTCATTTGCTCCATAATAATTCGATAGATCCGAATATCAAACAAAGTGTTGTTTTAGACAACAGAGAAGGAACATATCCACTTGTATTGGCGTCGCAAAAAGGGCACTCAGCGATATTACGTACATTACTTGCTCAAAAGAGATTAGATTTAAGGATCGGTCAAGGTGAGCTTACTGCGATACATTGGGCTGCAATGCAAGGAAACCTTGAATGTGTTCAGATATTATATCCACACTTTGAGGAACAATATAAATCGTTAAGTAAAGATGGTGTTACATCACCAGAGCAAATGGCAACTTTAAATAAGCACAGAGGAGTTGCAAGCTTTTTAAACGATAAAAGAGGGGTGACAAACCGACTTTCTGGAGTGTTTGCGAGCACCTTGTCTAGACAGCCAGCTCGTAAGGAGTTTACCACGCTTGCGTCAAGCGTTCATTGGGAAACTGAGAGCCGTTGGAATATGGAGCATTTCATTCACGAATCTATCGATGAACTGAACCCTGATTTATTACAAGGTTTGATAAATACAGGATCG
Organism: Parashewanella sp.; assembly: GCA_049608225.1. GTDB lineage: Bacteria > Pseudomonadota > Gammaproteobacteria > Enterobacterales > Shewanellaceae > Parashewanella. The sequence continues at coordinate 29,199 of JBMYXI010000013.1, read as the reverse complement.
GATATCGATATCTTTCAAAAAGATCCTGCAGGCCGTTCGGCTTTAGATCGTGCCATTCTTATGGGGTATATTCCGGGAGCAGAGCTGAATGATATGGTTTGTGCAGGGAAATATTCACGGCCACAGAGGCAGCGGTTGTATGAGCTAGGGCGTATGTTATTTGAACAAGAAGCTAATAGTGAAAACGGAACTAAACTTAAACCTTGTCACTTTATTCACTTAATTCAAGATTTAACTCAACCACAGAAAATAGCCATATTCAATGTATTGATAAAGGGCACAGGCAATGGTCAAAGTATCGAAGACTTACTAGCAAGCGCAATACAATTGAATGTGTTTGCTGGCGCAGAGTCTTCAGACATTGCTTTAAGACGCTTATTTATTAATAAGATACTGGAGCTTTTTGACGCTGATGGAGGGAATGTAAAGAGAATGGTAGATTTTATAACTAAACAAGACGACGTGAGCTTATTAAGAGAGTTTATTAAAACCATCAACGATAAAGATGTGATTAAAGCTTGCTTCGATAGATTGCAAACTTTAGGAAAGCTAGAACAGTCTGACTTTGATTTATGCCCTTTACGCTCTATTTCCTATTTAACCGTCGAGTTTTTAGATAGGTATTGTAATTGCTTACCAGATATCCTCAAAAGAGCGATTGAAATTAAAGACGCAGAAGTATCGAAAAATGTGATGCAACTATTAGTGAAAACGAAGTTGCAATTAGAGCAACCTTTATTCGATAACACAACACCGCTCATGCATGCTTGTAGCTGTGGAAATAAGGCTGCGGTGAAGTTGCTACTTAGTATGGTAAAGGTCACTGACGATCAAGCTGAACAATTAGTCGCGCTTGCAGCTAAGAATACACGCTTTGAAGTGACACAATACTTAATGCATGTATTCACGGTGAACCCACAGGCAATGGTTACGATTGACGGAGTAAGAAAGAGCATTACTAATTTTGCTATCGAATCGAAAGATCTTAACATTGTTACCCTATTGATTAATGAACCTTTCATTGACTTAGCCGTAATAGAAAATGCTGATACGGGAGTCAATCCGTTATGGGAAGCTATCTCGTCAGGTGACATATCAGTATTAATTGCTGTTCAAAGGCGCTTTTCATGTAGCTTTGCCAATGTAAAATTTAAACCTGCTCAGTCAAGTAAAAAACTTATGTCTGCTTTTGAGTTTGCCTGCCATCTTAAAAAAGTCGAAGAAAGGGCTAGCAGTGACTTTGCCGCAGTACAAAAAAGGAACTTGAGTCGACGAGATGGGATAATAGCTCATATTGAAAAAGATATTAAACAAGGAAGTGCACAGAGCTCTATTATGCTAAGTAGTCATCATGAAAAGTTAGAGCGGATGACGGCTCGTAACATTGCTGCTGCTACCTTTAGACCTGTTGAAACTAAATATAGTGGATGGTCTAGAAGTAAACTATTAGCCGGCGCTGCGGCAGGAAATGAGGCTGCTGTAAGTAAGTTGCAAAGTGCAGAACAAACCGTTCGTCAGCAAATAGCTTAATAGTCTTCAATATAGGCAAATACTCTTGAAGTGTTTGCCTATCTTTTATCTATACAGGGTTATTTGGGTCAGACGTCTTCATCTAATCGTCGATAGTGAGTTGTAGTGTCATTTATTGCAATAAAGTTATTAGATGACTTTTCTGAATGCGAATGTATTCATCTTTTTTTAACGTCGGTGCTATCAGTCAGGTTAATGTCGCGCCACCCACATGATATCAATATGCAAGTTGACAATTCTAATCTAACTCGTTATCTCACCCAAGCAATTCATCAAGGTTGATCGAATAACCAATTAACGACTCGTTACCCAAGTTTTTTATCCACTACAGTAAGATTCTTGTTTACGCTTAGCTCAGCCAATGAAACCGTTGCAAGCTTTGTAATATTCCTTGGGAACCGTTACTATTTCGCTTTTGAATTTTATTTGAATTGTGCTTTGCGAATGAGCACCACCGAGTGAGCTGCAACACCTATGTTACTGATGATCGACAACTATGACTCATTTACCTTTAATCTGGTACAGTACTTTCAGCAGTTAGATCAAACTGTGTTGGTAAAACGTAACGATGAAATTACCCTTGATGAAATCGAAGCGTTATCACCAGAATATATTGTGATCTCACCGGGTCCTTGTTCGCCGAATGAAGCGGGGATCTCACTCGCTGTTATTGAACATTTTAGCGGGAAAATTCCTCTGCTCGGTGTTTGCCTCGGTCATCAGGCTATCGCCCAAGTTTTTGGTGGCAAGATAATAAGAGCAAAACGTGTAATGCACGGCAAAACCAGTCATATTGCTCACGACAATGCTGGACTATTTGAACGATTATCTATGCCACTCACCGTAACACGATACCACTCATTGCTAGTGGAAAGCATTCCTCAGGGTTTTACTTTGGATGCGTGGTTTGATTCTCCTGAACATGGTCGTGAAATTATGGCGATGAGTTGCCGTGAAAAACAACTTTATGGTGTACAGTTTCATCCTGAATCGATATTGACTGAGCAGGGACTTGAACTGCTTGGTAACTTTTTAAATCAAAAATAAATAACTAAGGACAAAGCATGAAATTGCTGAATCGAAATCTTGCCCTTGGCGCACTCAGTTTGGCTATTTTGTCAGCGTGTGCAACGACTTCGCAAGTCTCACCCACACGCGCTTCGTCGGCAAACAATCAGTCTGAAAAAAATATTGCTCCTCTAGCGGCACCAGCGATTGCTGATTCAAAGCTAACGCTTAAAAAGATCATGGCGAATCCTGACTGGATGGGAATTTTAGCCAAGCAAGCTTATTGGGCAGACAACAGTGAGTCTATCTATTTTGTCCGCCAAGCACACGATTCTCCTGTTAAAGACTATTATCAACAAGGCATTACAGGTCATGCGACCAAGTTGAAACTCTCTGAATTGCACTTAGCTGATCAACAACATGGTGTGATGAATCCTCAAAAAACCAGCAAGGCTTACATTTACCAAGGTAATGTATTTGTTAAGCATTTAGCCTCTGGTGAAATCCATCAAGTTACTAAACAAAATAAACGCGTTAATGGTGTACGTTATTTGACTAATGGCGATCTCGCTTATTGGCAAGGGAATCAAGTATTCCGCATACACGGATTAACGGGGCTGGTTGAACAATTAGCAGATATAAAAATGGCCGATAAGCCGAAAGGCGTAACAAAGCCAACGTCATACCTTGCTAAGCAGCAGCAACGTTTAATTAAATATGTTGCTAAACAACACCAAGATGCACTGATCAAGCAGAACTATAAAAAGCAATTACAACAGCAAGATCCGACATTGGCATTTCAGCCTTGGTATTTAGGTAAAGACAAACGTATTGTTGAACAGAGTTTATCGCCTGACGGGCGTTATTTGTTTGTTGCCTTAGAAGATAAAAGTTATAGCTGGCGTAGCAAACACGATATTATGCCAAACTATCTTGGTAAAGAAGGGTATGTTGATGCAGTGCCTGCCCGTGCTCGGGTCGCTGAAGATAAGTATAAAGGGCAAGAGTTTGTCGTACTGGACTTAAAAACACATAAAAAGCGCAATGTGACAATTGAGGGACTGACTGGATATAACCAAGATGTTTTCGCCAAGGTTAAAGCTGAGAATGCCAAAGCGGCGGGGAAGACTTATCAATCTAAAAAATCGCCTCGAAATATTCAACTTATGGTGGACTGGGGCTGGTCACAAAGTGCGATTCAGTGGCATGAGTCAGAAAATAAGTTATTAGTGATGCTGGAAGCAGTTGATAATAAAGATCGCTGGATTGCAAAGGTTGATCTCAATAAAGGTAAATTTATTACCGAAAACCGGTTACACGATGATGCGTGGATCAATTACACCCATAATCAATATGGCTGGATTGGTGATACCGAGCAGTATTATTTCTTGTCCGAAAAAACAGGGTATTCTCAGCTTTATATAAAAACTATTGGCTCGAAAGAGAAAGCGCTTACTCAAGGTAACTATGTTGTCAGTGATGTGACTGTCGGCCCGAAACAACAGTATTTGTATTACAAAGCCAATAAGTCACATCCGGGAATGTACAATGTTTATCGCGTTAACCTTGCTACTGGAAAAAGTGAGCAGCTTACTCATTGGGAAGGTGTGCTTGATTATCGTTTGAGCCCGAATGCTGAATCATTGTTACTCACAGCTTCAACTCGCACTGAGCCTAATGAGTTATACGTGCAAAAAATTGGTGGCAAGCTGCAACAGCTGACCCATTATACCAGCAAGCAATTTTCAAATTATCAGTGGCAAGCGCCTGAAGTAATTAAAGTGCCATCGACCCATGGTGTGGACGGCGTTTATGCTCGCGTGTATTTACCTGAAGGTTTTGATCAAAATCGCGCTGAGAAGTATCCAGCAGTTATCTTTAACCATGGTGCGGGTTATTTGCAAAACGCACATTATGGCTTTTCAGGTTATTTCCGTGAATTTATGTTCCACAATATGTTGGCCCAGCAAGGCTATGTGGTGATGGATATGGATTATCGTGGCTCGAAAGGCTATGGCCGCGATTGGCGAACTGCGATATATCGCAATATGGGACACCCAGAAGTTGAAGATTTAGCTGATGGTGTAAAATGGATGGCAAGTAATGCTCATGTGGATATCAATAAAGTGGGTACTTATGGTGGCTCTTACGGTGGCTTCTTAACCTTTATGGCACTATTTACTCAGCCTGATTTATTCCAAGCAGGTGCCGCTCTTCGTCCAGTGACAGATTGGGCGCATTATAATGCACCATACACTTCGAATATATTGAATACGCCGGATGTTGATCCAATTGCTTATGAACGTAGTTCACCTATTGAGCATGCACAAGGGTTGAAAAAGCCATTATTGATCATGAGCGGTGTCTTGGACGATAATGTCTTTTTCCAAGACAGTGTGCGTTTAGTTCAGCGTTTAATTGAGCTTGAAAAGCCTATGTTTGAAACAGCAATTTACCCGGTTGAACCTCATGGATTTAAGCAACCTTCAAGCTGGTTAGATGAATATCGCCGTATTTATAAGTTGTTTGAGCAAGAGTTAAAAAAATAATTTGAGTATTTATTCAAATTTGAAATTGATATAGTAAAATTGCTAAAGGCCTCGATTTAGAGGCCTTTTATTATTTTTTAAAGGAATAGATTAGTGGCGCTTTCTGTGGCTGGCAGTGTAAAACCTGGTGTGATCATCGATATTGAAAAACGGTTTTACCAATTCATGATAGTGGGTAAACAAAAATCAATGCTGGCTGAGGATGAAGCCGCAGTGGATGATGTCGATATTGAGGCAGGCGATAAACTCGATATCGAGCAACAAGCGCAACAGCAACGTTTAGAAAAGCAACAGCAACAACAAGAAGTGTTTGAAGCAGTTTCCAATCAATTATCAGCGACCATTATAGACGAAATGAAATATCGTTTTGACTCTCTTGAGCCGCTGTTGAAAACAGCGCCAATTACTCAAAAGCAATGGCAACTATTGGAGCTGTTAAATAGCAGGAATATTGACTTAAATCGATTAAGAATTGCTATAAGCGATATCAATTGGTTAACACGAGAGTTGATCAATGTGGTTAATAGCCCTGCATTTCGTCAAAGCCGTTCACAAAATAATGATGTACAAGTGACGGATCTTAAACTTGTGCTCAATTTTATTGGTATTGAACAACTTAAATTTTTGATCCCGTATTTTTGTATGCGTCACTGGTTGCCAAAAAAGCGAGTTTCAACCTTATGGGCGACCAAGCAATTATGGCGTTTTGCCAATGTCGCCGCGATTGCTTCGCGAACCCTGAGTGAATACCATCAACAAAATCAAAGTGTGATCTATACCGCGACACTGACCAGTATGATCGGGGCAACCATTGTGATCGAAAACTCAGCTCTTGTATATGAAGCAATTCGAGGAACTTGGCTGCGTGAAGCGAAAAACACCCGTAATAAATTGGTTCATGATGCTGTCCTCTCAACACGGTTTCCGATTCAATTTTTATGTGAAAATGTATTAAAACACGGCAGTCTGCTGAACTGGAAAGTACTAGATGGTTTAGATTGCGCCGATGGGCAAATCACAAAAATAATGCGTGAAATTGATCAAACGATAAACTTTAGTGAGTTATCGGTTTCCTCATCCATTGTGGTTAAATCATTAATGTATGCAATGAAGTTGATGCTTGAAGAGCAATGCTCAATCAGCCCTAAAGAAAATCGACTGTTATTTAAATATTTTGAATTTTCTGAAGAAGAAGTGTTACGCTTAAAAGCACAGAATTTCCGTAAGCAAGATATCCTTTAAGGTCTGTTTATGTCCAGTTGGCAAGGTGCAATATTAAATTTAATCCTTTCCTATGTTGCGAAACCATCGATCAGCCGCGGACGAAAAAAGTTACCCATAACTGAAGTTCGTAAACGAATGTTGCAACTGGATCAGCGTTGGATACCTTGGCCAAAAGATATCATAAGTAATGAGTTTGAACTGTCTCATAGCCGTTTATTGCATTACCGCTTAGAGAAATCGAATATCACCACTCAAAATTGCCTTTTTTATATTCGCGGTGGTGGATTTTGCTTTAAAACTCCAAACTCCCATGCTCGTTTCATTCGCGATGTCATGAAAAATTGTAATTTAGATGCTTACATTCCTGATTATCGCTTAGCACCAGAATTTCCGTTTCCAAGTCCGCTTGAAGATGTTGTCGAAGCTTACCGCAAGTTGATAGAGCTTAGACCCAATGCTCACATTGTATTAATGGGTGATTCTGCTGGGGGCAATCTTGCTACTGCTTTATTGTTAGAAATTAAACGCTTGCAACTGCCAATGCCTATCGCGAGCGTGTTGTTGTCACCTGCATTGGATTTAGTGTTATTGGGCGATGTTGAGAAAACACTGGCAGCAGATGATCCTCTTTTTACCATAGAATCACTATTAAGACTCAGAGGCGCATATCTAAATGGCGCAAACCCAATGCAACCCAAAGTGTCTCCATTAGTGGGAGAGCTTGATCTGTTACCACCAATCATGGTGATCGCAGGGGTAAGAGAATTGTTATTGCAAGATGCAAAACAGCTTGAACAAAAAGTAAAGCTGGCTGGTGGTGAAATAGAAGCGTTATTTTATGCTGATATGCCACATGTATTCCCTTTATTTGATAAGTTACCTGAAGCAAAGCAAGCGCGCCAAAATATTTATCGGTTTATCAAAGCTAAGTTGACTAATTAATTGGTTGCGTTGGTTTTCTATTCATCTGTTTGTGATTGAAAAGAACACATGTTTTTTTATGCTTAGTTATGCATAAAAAAGCACATCTATTCGGATTTAAACGGTTTTTATGCTACTTTTTATGCAAAAAGAGTATGGTCTAGTGAATAGTCTAATGATAAAAACTGGTATTCAGATCACTATTTGGCTCATAATATCCATAATTTAAACAACTAAACGATCGTGATAATTGAATAAGTCATAGAATAATAGGTCGTTTTTTGTGGTTGTGATGACCACAATATTGAATGAAGGATGAATTATATGAGCTGTAACATGAACCTTACGCGTGCCCAGTTTGATGAAGTAATGGTGCCTAATTATGCACCTTCTGCCGTAATTCCTGTACGTGGTGAAGGCAGCCGTGTTTGGGATCAACAAGGTAAAGAGTTCATCGATTTCGCAGGCGGAATTGCCGTTAACTGTTTAGGTCATTGTCATCCTGCTTTAGTGGGGGCATTACAAGAGCAAGGTAGCAAACTATGGCACCTTGCAAACGTAATGACCAATGAACCAGCACTTGAATTGGCGACGCGTTTAACTGACAGTACGTTTGCTGAAAAAGTTTACTTTGCAAACTCAGGTGCAGAAGCAAACGAAGCGGCACTTAAATTAGCTCGTCGTTATGCATTAGATAAATTTGGCGCTGAAAAAGATCAAATCATCGCATTTGATAAAGCCTTCCATGGTCGTACTTTCTTCACTGTGAGTGTCGGCGGACAAGCAGCTTATTCTGATGGTTTTGGCCCTAAGCCTGAAGCGATTACTCACCTTCCTTTTAATGATATTGCAGCACTTGAAGCTGAAATTTCTGATAAGACCTGTGCCATCATGCTTGAACCTGTTCAAGGTGAAGGCGGTATCATTGATGCTGATCCAGAATTCCTAGCAGCAGTTCGTCGTTTAGCTGATAAGCATAACGCCTTGGTTATTTTTGATGAAGTACAAACAGGTGTTGGTCGTACTGGCGAACTTTTTGCTTATATGCACACTGAAATCGTACCAGATATTTTAACCTCTGCTAAAGCGTTAGGCGGTGGTTTTCCTATTGCAGCAATGTTAACAACAACTGATATTGCGAAACATCTTAAGATTGGTACTCATGGTTCAACTTACGGCGGTAACCCATTAGCTTGTGCTGTTGCAAACGCAGTACTTGAAGTTGTGAACAATGAAGATACGATGCAAGGTGTTAAGTGTCGTGAGCAAATGTTCCGTGACGGCTTAAATGCAATCAATGCCAAATATGACATTTTCTCGGAAGTTCGAGGTAAAGGTTTATTGTTAGGCGGCGTATTAAATGAAAAGTATCAAGGTCGCAGTAAAGAGTTTTTAGTTGCAGGTACAGCAGAAGGCTTGATGAGCTTGATTGCAGGTGCCAACGTTGTTCGTTTCACACCATCTCTTGTGATCCCAGAGGCAGACATCAAGGAAGGTCTTGAGCGTTTTGAGCGCGCTGTAGCAAAAGTTGTAGCAGGTTAATTAACCATAGCTGTTGTGTACGCACAGCGATTTCGGTTTATTCCTTTGGGCTGAATGAATTCAGCCCTTTACATATGCCATTTCATACTGATTAGTAAAATGAGATTGCAATGGTATTACTTTTGGAGAGCTACAGATGTTAGTCATTCGTCCGATTCGAAGTTCTGATCTGCCAGCATTATTAACTATTGCTGAAGAGTCTGGTCATGGATTTACATCTTTGCCTGTGAACAAAGAGTTGCTAGCGAACAAGATTGCGCGCGCTGAAAAATCCTTTAATCAACCAGCAGCAAAGCCTCATGATGAAGGCTATCTGATGGTGCTTGAAGATACTGAAAGTGGCGAAGTTGTCGGTACTTGTGGTATTGAAGCTGCCGTCGGTTTAGTTGATGCCTTTTATCATTATCGCTTAGGTACCGAGGTTTATCACTCAGAACAAATCAATGTTCGCAATGAAGTAGAAACCTTAACCTTATGTCACGATTACACTGGTGCTGCTGAACTTTGTACTCTATTCCTGCGTGACACTTATCGTAAAAATAGCAATGGCCGCATGCTTTCACGCAGTCGATTTTTATTTTTAGCGCAACATGCAGAGCGCTTTGGTAATAAAGTTATTGCTGAAATGCGCGGTGTTTCAGATGAAAAAGGTGATTCGCCATTTTACGATTGGTTGCAAAAGTTTTTCATCGGCATTGATTTTGTGAAAGCCGATTACCTTTCAGGCTTAGGTCAAAAATCGTTTATGGGTGAAATGATGCCCCGTAATCCGATTTATGTGTGTTTATTGCCTGAAGATGCAAAGAAAGTAATTGGTGAGGTTCACCCGAATACGCTACCAGCACTGAAACTATTACAAGCTGAAGGTATGCAGTTCCGTGGTTACGTTGATATTTTTGATGGTGGACCAACGGTTGAATGTGACCTTGAACAGCTTCGTTCAGTAAAAGAAAGCCGTTTGTTAACCGTTAGCATTGGCGAAATGCCGAGCAGCGATACTCGATATATTATTTCGAATACCAAACTTGCTGATTATCGTGCTTGTTCGAGCCAATTATTGGTTTCAGCAGAACATGATGATGTGGTGATTAGTGCCGAATTAGCAGATGCCCTAATGATTAATACCGGTGAACAAATTCGAATTCTTGCGTTATAGAATCCTCAATATTAAGTAGGAAAGTATCATGACACAGTTTATTAATGGCCAGTGGGTTGCTGGTCAAGGCCATGAAATGGCTTCAACTAACCCTGCAAATAATGAAACAATTTGGCGAGGGGTTAGCGCGACAGCTGATCAAGTAAATACTGCTGTTGAAGCAGCTCGTAAATCACAGTTTGATTGGTTTATGCTGGGTTTTGAAGGGCGTTTAGCGATTGTTGAAGCTTATCGTGATGCATTAGAAGCACGCAAAGCTGACATGGCTGAGTTGATTGCTCAAGAAACGGGTAAACCACAATGGGAAACGGCGACTGAAGCTGCTGCTATGGTCGGTAAAATCGGTTTATCTGTTACCGCATATCATAAGCGTACAGGTTACAGTGAAAACGAGATTGCAGCTGGTCGCGCTGTACTTCGCCACAAGCCTCATGGTGTTGTTGCGGTTTTTGGTCCATACAATTTCCCTGGTCACTTACCAAATGGTCATATTGTGCCTGCTTTGCTTGCGGGTAACACTGTAGTATTCAAACCATCAGAGTTAACGCCAAAAGTTGCTGAATTAATGTTGCAAATTTGGGAATCAGCAGGGTTACCTGCAGGCGTGATTAACTTAGTTCAAGGTGAAGTCGAAACCGGTAAAGCATTAGCGTCTCATCCACAGCTTGATGGTTTATTCTTTACGGGCAGCTCTCGTACGGGCCACATTCTGCATGAACAATATGCTGGTGAGCCGGGTAAAATCTTAGCATTAGAAATGGGTGGCAATAACCCACTTATCGTTAAAGATGTTGAAGATAGCAAAGCTGCTGTGCATGAGATTTTACAATCTGCGTATATTTCAGCTGGTCAACGTTGTACTTGTGCGCGTCGTTTATATGTTCAACAAGGTGAAGCGGGTGATGCACTCATTGAGCAACTTATCGCCGCTGTGAAGCAAATTCACGTTGCGCCTTGGAATGCACAACCTCAGCCATTCATGGGATCAATGATATCAGAAGGCGCAGCCAAAGGCATGATTTCAGCGCAAGAAAATTTGATTGCACAAGGTGCTAAGTCTTTAGTCGAAATGACGCATATGGAACAAGGTACTGGCTTGGTTTCTCCAGGTTTAATTGACGTGACCAATGTTGCAGAGTTACCAGACGAAGAGTATTTCGGTCCATTGCTGCAAGTTGTTCGTTACAATGAATTCGATAATGCGATTGATATGGCAAATAACACGCGCTATGGCTTGTCTGCGGGTTTATTAGCGGATAGTCGTGACGACTACGACTACTTTATTGCACGTATTCGTGCAGGTATCGTCAATTGGAATAAACAAATTACTGGTGCGTCAGGCGCAGCGCCTTTCGGTGGTGTTGGCGCTTCAGGTAACCACAGAGCGAGTGCTTTTTACGCCGCAGATTACTGTTCATACCCAGTATCTTCAGTGGAAGCGGATGGCGTAAGCTTGCCTGCTAAATTGAGCCCTGGGCTTAGTTTGTAAATAGATAGTTGGAGGGCATTGCCCTCCATTTTTTTAGCATCCTATTAAGGAGTATTAGATGCACACTGATGTAAATGCTTTATTTGATGCCCTTTGGCAAGATTATGTTGAAATGACGCCATCGGCTGCGAAAATTCAACAGTTACTGGGCAAAGGCGAAGCCATTGTCAATGATCACATTGCCTTGCGTACTTTTGATATTGCTAAGGTTAATTTAGATGTGCTGGCTCAGCACTTGCTCGCTTTAGGTTATGTTGCTTGTGGCGATTACAAGTTTGAGAAAAAGAAGTTAACAGCGAAACATTTTGAGCATCCAGATCCAACTCAACCAAAAGTGTTCATTTCACAGTTACTAGTGAGTGAGTTTAGTGATGAGTTACAGCAAATTGTTCATGGTTTGGTTGAGCAAGTAGATGTTGAAGCAACAACCGCTGAAAACTTCTTGTATTCAGGTCGTCATTGGACGGTTGATCATGCAACTTATACTAAGCTGCTTGAGGAAAGCGAGTATGCAGCTTGGGTTGCAGCATTCGGTTATCGTGCAAACCACTTCACGGTTTCAATTAACCATTTACCAGGTTACGAAACGATTTTAGACGTCAACAATGCGCTTAAAAATGGTGATTTTGTATTAAACACCGTTGGTGGTGAAGTTAAAGGCTCTAAAGAAGTATTACTTGAACAGTCATCAACAATGGCTGATAAAGTCACGGTAGACTTTGAAGGTAAGAAAGTGGAAATTCCAAGTTGTTTTTATGAGTTTGCTATGCGTTACCCAAAAGCTAACGGTGAAATTTATACTGGTTTTGTTGCAGCGTCAGCCGATAAAATTTTTGAAAGCACTAACGCGAAGTAGTTTTTAAAACAGGGTAAAAACCACTTTATTAAAAAGCGTCCATGTTGGCGCTTTTTTTGTGCTCGTTCAGCAAGCGTTAAACTTCTTTATCTATACTTTTCATTCTTGTTAAACCCACCTTTTTTTGAGTGATTTTATTTGGAGAATGCTGATGAGAACCAAGTATCAAGCTAGCATTGCTGCGCTCGTTTGCGTGTGCTTGTGGGGCTTTGTAGCAGTCGTTTCACGTCTTGGGCAAGTAGAGCTTGATACGCATCAGTTTATGTTTTGGGTGAGCCTATCGTCATTTGTGACGTTATTACTTGTGTCGATCATAAAAGGCACTGTGACAGAAGTACTGAATTATTCTAAAAAACAGTTAATGCAAGTGATTATATTGGGGTTCTTAGGTACCTACTTGTACTACTTTTTGATTTTTCATAGTTATGCCCATGGCAAGAGCATGGAAGTGATGATCGTTCAATATACATGGCCAATAATGGTTTCTGTTTTATCAATCGTCATTTTTAAGGAAGGCTTTTGTTGGCGCAAAATTCTCGCGACAGCTATGGGATTGCTTGCGGTGATTTTGGTCATAACTAAGGGGCGTTTTCATGCTGTATCGATTAGTCATCCAAACGTGCTAATAACTGTTGCTTTAGGTGCATTATGCTTTGCTATCTGTAATGTGTTTATGAAATACATTAAAGTTGAAGGCAGCAGTATGTTTATGTCGTTTTTTGCTGTCGCAACGCTGAGTTCATTTACGGTGATGATGTGGCAGTCGAGTTTTAAATTTCCTAGCGGACGTGAATGGCTAATCGTGTTGTTTACCGGAGTGATTGTAAATGGTTTATCTGATTTACTTTGGCTGTGGGGATTAAGAAAGGTTGATGCGTCATTCTTAGCGCCTTTTATTTTCATTACTCCTGTGGTCTCTACGGCCTACTTGATGTTGTTTTTTCATGAGCCTTTTCATCCGGCATACGCAGAGGGTCTGTTATTGATAGTTATTTCAGGGTTACTCAGTACGAAAACGAAATCGAGAACAGCGCCCGCTTTGGTTAAAACAGCCGATTGTTAAATAGGGAATACATCCCAATCCCGCACAAGTTGGACGTGCGGCATACCATCTTGCTTTAAGTTGAACAAAATTGTTATACCCAATTGAGTATGCTGATAATGATGACCTTGTATTTGAGTTGTTGAGTGATTTTTATGGTACTCAGTATCTTGCTTAGGGTTTGCTGTCATGTCCAATGACAAACAGAGAGTTTGAGCTAAGAGTTGACGGATATTTTTAATATCGTTGCTTATCTGGTAGTAATCGACAGACGATGAAACATAAAATCTATGCTGCCTGTTGCGCTCGACTATTTGATCGTGAACATGAGTCATAAAATTATTGATGGCATCATAATCATGCCAAAACGCTAAAATTACAGCTTGCCCTGTTGTGTTATCCCAACCGCCAATTTGACCTAAGAATCCATCACATAAAGCAGTTCTCTTCCATGCGAGTTGCGAGTTGGCAAAACGCTGCTGTTTATCTTGAGCTACAGTGCAACGTATTAACTTGAGTATGGTCATTTTATTCATATTTTTGGTCAGAAAAGACGAATAGCAGTGTATTGCATTCACATTGTATTTTATAGATGAATTGAATATTAAACTTAAACCACAATAAAAAGAGTGAACCTTGATTCACTATACTTAAGGCTCATAAATCATTGTGGTTGATATTCAATATGAGCTGTGCAGTTAACAGAACGTTTTCTCAAAATATGCCTGTTGATAAGTATAGGCTTATGTTAGAGAAAACATCTTTACCTTCGTGTTTCGTGGGCAAGGTTTCTCTTCGCAGTCAATTATATGACGTTTATCTCATTACTGAACAGCAAGAAGGTGCTGTACTTGGCGAGGAAGGTGAAAAGTTTTTGCATTGGCATGAACCTGTATCGGCTGAGCCTGTAATCACCGAAAGATCAAATCATTATGTGCTTGGTAACCCTTCAAGAGAACATTTGTTTTTTTTACGGGAGGCACCAATTGCAGGGGAAATTGAAAGTTTAACGAAGAGAGGGCGGGGGAGTCCGTGGTCGGTCAATATGCTTTGTCATTTACCAGATATGTCTGCTGCAGTACATTCAGAGCAAATCAATACCCAGAATATAGTTATATTAAAGAGCAAAATTGATCTCATCACTACTAAGTTACAAACGCTAAGAGAAGAAAGTGAAATGCAGTTCTCTGAGCTTGCAAGTGATGAGCTAGAGGCTGATGAAAGAGTGTTACCAAATGAAGCTGAATATTTACTTGAATTAGGGTTGCTGCAGTTAACCTTGTCAAATTGCTACTTAAATTCGGCGTTACATGTTTATCCACATATTTTATCGATATCTTCTGAAAAAAGTGATGAAACATCGACTAGTATCTCTACTCAACCCATGGGTGAAAACTCGCATCTTCACAGCGAAGAGGAATATAAGGAATGCTTGGAAATATTACGAGAATCATCTAGGAACATAGAGCTATCTAATTATAACCTTATTGCCAGTATGACAATTGCGGCCATTCCTAATAGACATAAAATTCTCGTGAAACAATGTGAAGTGTATAAGCTTTTAGTTGAGTTATATTGTAAGCATGTTACCGCTAGTGCTTACAATATATCGAGTAAGGAAGTTTATGAAAAAAATATAACTAATGGAGTTCACTGCCTTGAACGAATGATTGAGTTGTTAGTTCAAGTTAGCCCTGCCCAAAAAGAAGCAACAATATTATTCATCGCTAATAAATTTATTTTCCTAATAGAAACTTATTATAAAAGATCGCTAATTCATGGGCCTACTTATCTGGATAAACAAAAAGCAATCAACTTACTAGATAGAGTTATTCGTTCATCTGAAGACCTTGATATGCCGCAAGTTGCAAAACTTGTACAAGCAACATGTGTAAAAATAGCGAGAGCTGCCTATGAGGAGTCAAAAGAGGCTGTAGTTCTAGAATTTGCAACTGGTTATCAAATGTGTGCTTTTGAGTATCTAGATCTAGCGTTAGCTTGTTGTGCAAAGTTTGCTTCTTCAGATATTGAAGGGGAGATAATGTCGGTTTATTTTGCAATGATTCAAGACTTGAAACTTCAGAATCCAGGATTATTAGGCCCAGAAAATTATCGCTTTAAACTTGATAAAACATTGGAGTTGATAAGTCTAATTGAAAGTAAACTATCTCGCTTATCAAGAACTCAACAGATAGAGGTGCGCAGTTTAATAATAGAAATACAGATTGAACAATTATCAAATCTGTTTGTTTATCTTGAAATGTCTAGAAATGTGGATAAAGTCAAATTCGTAAATCAATCTATTAGTCGAATTGATACCAAATTAGACGAGCTCATGCAGTGGAAATGCCAAGAGCCAACAGAAAAAAGTGAATTGACCATTTTAGTGATTAAAGTCGTTGCGTTACACAAAGCAACAGCAAAGGCTTATATGAAATTATCAATGGTGCGTAAGTCACAGGCTAGTGAGTTAAAAACGCGTTCTTATGAGTGCTTGTCACAGTTATGTGATTTTATTCGCGATCGTAAGATTGAAAAAGAATGGATCTCAGCCATTACAGCTGAATATATTGAAGCAGTAGATTATTGGACTTTTTTGATTAGTCAACAAGAGTGTTCCGATGATGACAAAAGAAGGTTTGAAGGTTTAAAGCAAGAAAGCCTAGATAAACTTACAGAATTTCGAGATAAACAGCAGGGAGCGTGTAGAGTAAAGGTTGACGAAGAAATATCTAAATGGAAAAACAAAGGATTTGAGGCAAGCTTAACTATTACTGAGCAAAAAGAATGGGGAGCCTACGATTGGTGGGTTACCGAGCCTGATAAAATGCCAGGAAAATCGATAGAGGACATCGAAATATTCGCAATGCAAAATGCTCGAGAGCAAAAAGATATAGGCACACTAAAAAGGTTTAAAAATCGATTAAGTCGAATAATGATTAAGAACAAATAGCCTACGCATTAAAAGCGAGTAGGCTACAACTAAGACTAACATCTCAACAAGCTGGATTACCGAGTCCCATACACCACAATCGTTTTACCATGAGCCTGAATTAAGTTCTGCTCTTCGAGCATCTTCAAAATACGGCCGACCGTTTCACGTGAACAACCAACAATTTGACCAATTTCCTGACGGGTGATTTTGATCTGCATGCCATCAGGGTGTGTCATAGCATCAGGCTGTTTCGCTAAATGTAATAAGGTTTGCGCAATACGTCCAGCTACATCTAAGAAAGCTAAATCACCGACTTTTTGGCTGGTGCTTTGTAAGCGATAAGCCATTTGTTGTGATAACTTCATAAGAATTTCAGGATTCACCTGAATAAGCTGTTTGAATTTTTTATAAGATATTTCTGCAATTTCGCATGCTTGCTTGGCGCGAACCCATGCAGTGCGTTCCGCTTGCTCCTCAAATAAGCCAATTTCACCAATGAAATCACCCTGATTTAAGTAAGACAGAATCATCTCTTTGCCTTCTTCATCCTTAATTAATACAGCGACGCTGCCTTTAACTATGTAATACAAGGTATCAGATGTCTCACCTGCATGTATCAGCGTGCTCTTTGCTGGGTACTTATGAATGTGACAATGAGACAGGAACCATTCTAAGGTTGGATCAGGTTTTGGTTTACCAATGAGAGCCATATCTACTTCCTCTATCGGTTGAAAACTAAAATTATGAAAATTTATTACAGGACAATCTACGTGAATCACTCTCTATAAACTTTGATTTAGATCGTTTTATTTATCAGAATACTCCGATAGTTTACTGCTGAGAATGAGAAGAATCCATTTGTTATTAGGATGGTGTGCTATTGGTTTTATTTCTTTATTGGTTGTTTTATAAATTAGTTGTTTGAAAATTCATTGTATCTAGTTTGATCTTATTACAACAAAACTGATTTTATGCCAATAATTTTTAGCAAAATGAGAATGATCGCATCTTATACCTAGCGGGGAACAGATTGCAATTGAAACTGAGCATAGTAGATATAAAATTTGAAGATATCTTTGAACTTGTCGGTCTTATACCTAAGCTTAATAATGAATTTAACTGAGTACGTAGGTCGGATTATGAAGAAACTTATTGTATTAGCAATGATAATCCTTTCAATGCCAGCAATAGCAGCACCAAAAAATGGCGAAGTGAAAGTCTCTCATGGTAACAGTTTAATGTGGAATGAGTCAGTACAAAAATGGCAAAGTGTTGAACAATTTTGGTTAGATTTTGCCAAAAATAATGGCGGATTAACTTGGGGAATGACAGACACTTACCCAGAGTATGACAAGGTTAAAGAGTTCGACAAAATCCTCATCAAAGTACCGAAAGGAAACTGCTTAATGGAGTTTTATCATTCACGTTGGCGTAGAGCTAACGACGTACGACGTTGGGATGACAAGGTGAATGAATACGGTGGCTGCCCATATGTATTTGATTGATCGTTATACCATTAATTCCAGTAGTAGGTATTAGCTCCTAGGCTCTCCAATTAAAGCTTTTCGTTTATCGAAAAGCTTTTTTATTAATGGGGTAAGAATGATTTCCATCGCCAATGACATTTTCCCGCCCGGAACTACAAGGGTATCAACACGTGACATAAATGAGCCTTGGATCATTTGTAGATAATAAGGGAAGTTGACATCTTTAATGCCTCGAAAGCGGATCACTACAAAGCTCTCATCGACACTGGGAATGCTTTTGGCGCTGAACGGATTTGAAGTATCTACCGTTGGTACACGCTGAAAGTTAATGTGAGTTCGAGAGAACTGCGGCGTAATATGGTGGACATAATCATCCATGCTGCGAATAATTGAGCCCATCACTTTGCTGCGGTCATGACCGCGTTCTGAAGTGTCGCGAACAATTTTTTGGATCCATTCGAGGTTAACGATGGGCACCATACCGATCAGTAGATCAACATGTTTGGCTACATCAACATCTTCCGTGACAATACCGCCATGTAATCCTTCATAGTACAAAAAGTCCGTATCTATGGGTAAAGGTCGCCATTGGGTAAAAGTGCCTGGCATTTGGTTATATGGAACGGCTTCATCAAACGTATGTAGATAATCGCGTGTTTCACCTTGGCCGGTTTTGCCGTACTCAATAAAGCACTGCTCTAATTTGGCAAAGTCGTTAGCTTCAGGACCAAAATAGCTAATGTTTTTGCCCTCTTCTTGAGATTTACGGATCATCAATTCCATTTCAGGACGAGTGAAGTTATGAAAACTGTCACCTTCAATCGCTGCGGCATTAATGCCGAGCTGTCTGAAGATATGATTAAAAGCCGTTGTGGTGGTTGTCGTGCCAGCACCTGAAGAGCCGGTTATTGCAATAATCGGATGTTTTGCTGACATGGCGTTACCTTATACAAGTTATAATTAATTGCTTTTTAAAATATGCTCAGTATGACGTATTGCGATGGATTCGTCATGTTCACTATATTCTACAACGAGCTTCCCATGCTTTAACCACTGCTTACACTGACTTATCGCTTGTGACATGTGCTCGTCTTCCATATTACTAAAACTGCCATCTTCTACTTGGGTAAGCAGATATTCCTTAATGAGGTTTTCAATGGTTGCAGGCGGTAATGTCATTAAATCTGCATAAGGGATCAGCATGAAACGCTTCCTTGTAAAAAATTTAATATCCGTTTTTCGAGGTAATATTTAGGCTTCCAAGGTGTACCAGATTCGATAAAACCAACATGCCCCCCACGTTGGTGAAGTTCGTATTTAACTGCCGATGAAACTTGATTATTCGATGGTATTACATCGTCATTCATAAAGGGATCATCTTGAGCGTGAATGATCAGTGTTGGATTAGTAATCGCCATTAAAAATTGTTTGCCACTAGCCCGTCGATAATAATCGTGTACATCAAGGTAACCATGCATTGGTGCCGTGTACATATTGTCCATTTTATAAAATGTATTCATAGCAGCAACTTCGTTAGCCTGAACTGAAATTGATTGGCTCATGCTTGGGTCTGTCGCTTTCGCTTTAACTTTTACCTGTAATTGTTTGATTAAGTAAGACTGATAAACCTTGGAAAATCCTTTTTCTAACCGTTTGGCACAGGCGTCTAATTGCAGTGGAGCTGAAACAATCACGCAGCGTTTAATTAAACTTTTTTCGGCTTCTTCACCTTGATACTTTGCAAGAACATTGCCGCCTAAACTGTAGCCAACAGCCCAAATCGGTGAGCTTGGATAAGTATCTTTTAATAATTTCAAGGTGATCTTGAGATCGACGGTGTCGCCACTGTGATAACTGCGCGCGAGTCGATTGTGTTCGCCTGAGCAGCCTCGATGATGATGAACTACTGCAGCGATATTTTGCTGTTGGCAATCAGCAAGTATTCGTCGTGCGTAATGTGATTGCGAACTGCCTTCCAAACCATGCACTATCACCACTATTGGCTGATTTTCTTCAGGTTTTTTAAGCCAATCTAAATCAATGAAGTCGCCATCATCGAGCTCTAAGCGCTGACGAGTTAATTTAGGACTCGGTATTTTAGTTAATACTGGCAATATTGTTTGCACGTGTGGGTTTCTTGCCCACCAAACTGGATTGAAATCAGCGACAAAATTATGTTTTTTCATAGGTAGTTATTGCCAGAAGCTGTGCTCGTTTGTTAGCGTTAATATAGCTATGTATAGCTATATTAAATTGTACCACAACAAGGATAAGTGATGCGCAGAAGGACGTTTATTTTAGGCTCAATGGCTGCTACAGCTGGATTAGCCTTAGGTGGTGCGAGCTATCTTGAATCGCTAAAGCAAATACCACAACAATCATCGCGTCCCTACGATATTTTGCTGCATTTATTATTGCCTATTTTTCTTGATGGTGCTTTGCCTAATGCCGTGGAACCAAAGCAGCACGCAATTAACCGCACTATTGATAATATCTACCAAACTTTAGATATTTTACCCAGAGAAACCAGTGAAAAGCTGCATCAGTTATTGTCGATGTTAGACTCTCGTCTCGGATTACTGTTACTAACAGGCAGTATTACGCCTTTGCTTAGAAGAACACCTGCAGCGTTGATCACTCAAGTAGAACAGTGGCGTTTTCATTATCTTGCGATGATGAACGAAGCGTATTTAGGCTTACGAGAGGTGATTATGTCTAGCTATTACGCTAGCCCAGAACATTGGCAGCATTTAGGTTATAGCAAACCTGCACAACCATAAGGAAATGGAGTTATGATCGTCGATCCTATCGAAAATGGCATTAAGAGTGGTTGGCAACATATTGATGCATCGAAACTCATACAAGATCAGGTACTGGAAGCCGATGTGGTTATTGTCGGTACTGGTGCTGGTGGTGGAACGGCTGCTGAAACATTAGCTTTAGCTGGTCATAAAGTGATTATGCTGGAAGCGGGCTCGCTTAAATCGTCACAACATTTCGATATGGAAGAACGTACCGCTTACCCTAATCTGTATCAGCAAGCCGCATCGATGAAAACGTCTGATTCAGCAATTGGTATTTTTCAGGGACGCACTGTTGGTGGCTCGACTACGATCAATTGGACCACATCCATTCGTACCCCTAAAAACACCTTAGAGCATTGGCAAAGTGAACATTCTGTTCTAGGGCTGGATCATGAGTCGATGAAGCCTTGGTTTGAAAAAGCAGAGCAGCGATTAAATATTCAGCCTTGGCGAGTTCCACCGAATAACAATAACCAAATGCTCGCATTAGGTTGTCAGCAACTCGGTTGGCAACATACGGTTATTAATCGCAATGTAATAGGTTGTTGGAATTTAGGTTATTGCGGCATGGGGTGTCCAACTAATGCGAAACAATCGATGTTAGTGACGACAATCCCGTCGGCATTAGATCAAGGCGCAACTTTAATTAGCCGCGCTAATGCTTTTCGATTACAACATAAAAATAATCGTGTAACAGGGTTAATCGTTGAAGCATTAAATGAATCACAGATCCCGACAGGGATTAAGTTACAAATTCAAGCAAAGCATTATGTGTTATCGGCTGGCGCTATTCATACACCAGTATTGTTAATGCGCTCCAATACTCCTGATCCCTATAACTTGTTAGGTAAACGTACCTTTTTGCATCCTTCATTGTTGTCGGGGGCTATTTTTGACCAAGACATAAACGGGCATAGCGGTGCTCCGCAATCCATTTATTCTGATGAATTTTTGTGGCGTGATGGCGTGGCAGGAGAGCTTGGGTACAAGTTAGAAGTTCCGCCGTTACACCCTGTTTTGTTTGCAAGTAAAACAATTGGGTACGGCGCAAGCCATGCGCAATTAATGAATAACTTTAATCAATTACAAGTTAATGTCGCTTTAGTAAGAGATGGATTTAATTCGCAGAGCCAAGGTGGAAGCGTTCAATTAACTGATAACGGCTTCAAGCTTGATTATGAGTTAAATGATACTTTTTGGCGCGCGGCGAGGCATGCGTATTTATCAATGGCTGAGTTGCAATTTGCCGCAGGCGCCAAGCAAGTGTTGCCATTAAATGATGGTATGAGTTATCTGAATACTTGGGTAGAGGCAAAAACAGCAATAGCTAATATGCCGCTAAAGAAATTACAAACCATTGTCGCGTCGGCGCATGTGATGGGAGGGTGTCCAATGGGAGAGGACGAAACTAGATCGATGGTAACCTCAAGTGGTCAGCATCATTATTTAGAAAACGTATCTGTGATGGATGGTTCAGTATTCCCAACCAGTATTGGTGCTAACCCGCAATTGTCGATTTATGGTTTGGTTGGACGAAACGCACACTTATTAGCTAGTAGGCTGTAATTTCTTGAACTGCTGTTTTTAGAGCTATCTTTGCAGTAGTTGACGTTGTCAGTTGCATCTTCAACTATCACGGGTATATCATGCCGCCTTTCTTCATTCCCTCTATGGATATTACCAATGGATTTGGTTAAGCGCGGTTTAAACTTAAATATTGTCATTGCGTTGCTTGGCGGTGCAATTTTAGCTGTAATGGTGCATTTTAATGGTCATCTTGCACAACTAACAACCCCAACGCTTTCTTCATGGTTTGCCCATGTCATCGGTGCGTTAGCATCGTTATTGTTAATTTTCGCAATCAAGGCTATCCGTAAAAATAAGCAAGATATGACGTCGGAACACTCGAATGGTAAGCCGCCTTTTTGGGCTTATTTAGGTGGTGTGCCAGGCGCATTAATTGTGGTGTTCTCGGGTTTTACTGTTAATAGTGAACTTGGACTGGCTGGAACCTTAGTATTAGCATTAGTTGGGCAAATAATTTGGGGC
Organism: Parashewanella sp.; assembly: GCA_049608225.1. Lineage (GTDB taxonomy): Bacteria > Pseudomonadota > Gammaproteobacteria > Enterobacterales > Shewanellaceae > Parashewanella. The sequence goes on along the minus strand of JBMYXI010000013.1, from coordinate 6,607 downwards.
GTCGCTTGTGATAAATTTGGTTGGTTTGGTGTAGCAAAGCGTTCAATTACTCGCGCTCAAGTGTCTAGCATCTTTTTAATCCTACTTGGCAGCATGTTAATTATTTGGGTGCAGGTGAAAGCATGATTTGGTTAATTTTATTAGCACTATTAAATGGTGTTCTCATTGGTGTTTGTCGGTCGTTGAACGGTCGCTTAAGTCAGAGCAAAGGCGCGTTTGTCTCTTCGTTTCATAACCATTGGGTCGGCGCAGCGGTATTAACCTTGATGATATTACTGTTTACGCCAATGGCGGTTTCAAGTCTATTTACACTGAATACTTGGTCTCATGTACCTTGGTTGAGCTTAACTGGTGGTGTGCTAGGTGCATTTTATGTGGCAATTAATAGTCATGTACTCACTCAAATTGGTGCATTGAAAGCCGCATTATTTGTCATCAGTGGACAAATGATAACAGGCGTTTTGTTTGCTATGACTGATCAAGCAATGTTAGATATTACCTTGCAACTGCTGGGCGTCGGATTAATAATTGTCGGCATGTATTTTAATTTAAAGCAAAAAGTTAATTAATTATACAGTTATCTCGGCTTTCTGGCGCTATGACATGGGTGGTACTCCCAACCCGCCCAGTTGTGAACAACATCGGGGCGGTTGCTTGAAGGCGCGCCTTGTTTAACAACAAATAATGCTGAAGCTCGAGAAGGTTTGTCCGCTCCTGCTTCATCCAATTGAACACACATATCTCTTACATCAAACACTCTGTATTTATTTGAGGTTAAGTTGCAATGTGTTGTAACACAGATCGTGACGGGCATTTTTTCACTGTCTAGAGTACCGGCATAACCGTGAACGATAACCTTATCGTATCGGTTAGCAGAAATTTTTATTGGGTTGAAATCAACAGAAAGTCGGGTTCAAGTCCAATTGAGCGCTCCTTTTTGTTCCCATTGATTTGTTTTTTATTGTGCGCAGAGACCCAAATGGTTTCTGCGATGGTCAGGTTTACTTCTCTCGCTGTATCATTTATTAGCCACATTTCTCCCAAATCCTGCGCATTAACTTGAAGCGCGACGAGCAATACAGGCAGGGTAAGATAAAGACTCAATAATCGTTGTTTTACCATAACTTACTTCCTATAGAACCTAATTTTTTCACGCAATATGATCAATAGGGTGAAGGTGGCTTAGGATCATTGTTTGATTTACAAGGTACGTAATGAGTACGATCTCTGTACCACTCAGAAGGGTGATTACTACTGTTTGAAAATTGCTCGGCGATAAATATTATATGATGAGTTGAGTATTCACTGCGGTTGTCTTGTATGCATAAATCTCTTACGTCAAAATATTTATCAACTTGTTTTGGATTATCACACTCATTGGTTCGACAAGTGATGACGGGTAATTCATCGCTGTCCCATGTGCCAGCAAAACCATGGATGATGATTTTGTCGTATTGATTAGCTGAAATTGCTATCGGAGTATAATCAACTGATAATCTTGTCCAAGTCCAATCTCCCCAATTTCTTTGTTCCCATTGGTTGGATTGTTTATTGTGAGCCGAAATCCAAATTGTCTCAGCAATGCTGACATTTACTTGTCGCGCAGTATCATTAATTAACTGCATGCTTCCCAAGTTTTGTGCTCGTAGTTGAGGAACTATAAAAAATGCTGTAGCGGTAATCAAAGATAGAAATAGCTGTTTGTTATTCATATTCATAGCCAACCTCAGAATGGATTGTTCCAGAGGATAGGCTGATGCTATTCCTTTACGTTTGGGTATTAAAGTGAAACTTTGTTAATTTTATAAGAAGGGATTTTTAAATAGCCAAAAGGATAACGCACCATCAGCTTCATTCAAGTTGCAGCTTAATGTTCTGCTGATGAATACCCAAGATACTCAAGTAATTATCAATGTTACCCTTGCCATTTATTCGCCCTGTAGGGATCGTACTTGTCATCATTAAAGAGCCGATAAACCTTTGTGATTTTCTTTCTAGCATAAGCTCTACACCAAGCATTCTTTGGTACTCATCTTGCTCTAGTAGATTTTTCGATAAACGTCGTAACTTTCGATATGGCGTTAACAATTTATTTTCCCAATGCTGTAATTCGGTCACTATGTTTTGCCAATAGTTCGGTTGGTAATAAATTCTTGCCTGTGAGTCAAGATATGAACATAAAAGCAATAAATTTACATTAACACCATGCTCATCTTGTAATGATAAGCACAAAGTTTGATTTTTGGCGTATATCTTATCAGCCCACTGCCAAATGTGTTCAAAATCGAGATCACTGCTCATCCTTTGCCTCTGACTCAATTTGCTCGATTTGTTCTTGAATGTCTAACCACTCCATCTCGCTTTCTTCTAACTCTTGAGTCAGTGTGGTTCGTTCATTTAAAATTGAGGTTAATTTTGCTTTATTGTCATCTTCATAAAGCGACATATCTGCCAATTGTTCTTCTAATTGGCTTAGCCTTTCACTGTTTTTCGCTTGCAGTTTTTCTTGCTTAGTCAATTGTTTTTTAAGTGGTGACAGTTGCTGACGTAACTCAGCTTCACGACGCTTACGTTCTTTTTTATCTATGGATGCTGAGGCACTGAGCGTGTTGTTATTACTCTCTGTTATCGATTGTTTCGCTGCTTTTAACAACCATTGATGATAATCTTCTAAATCGCCATTGAAAGGTTGCACTTTGCCATCATCAACAAGGTAATAATCATTACAGGTTAGTCGCAATAAATGTCGGTCATGAGAGACAATGACCATGGCACCTTCAAAAGATTGTAAGGCCATCGTCAACGCATGACGCATATCTAAATCTAAGTGGTTGGTCGGCTCATCCAATAGTAATAAGTTAGGACGCTGCCAAACCAATAATGCTAAAACCAGACGGGCTTTTTCGCCACCAGAAAATGGTCTCACAGGCGCCAACGCCATATCACCAATAAAGCCAAAACCACCAAGGAAATTTCTTAGTTCCAACTCTTTTGCATCAGGGGCTAAACGCTGTAAGTGCAATAGCGGCGTATCGTCTAACGATAAAAACTCAATTTGATGCTGAGCAAAATAGCCAATTTTCAAGCCGACATTGGGCTGGTAACTTCCCGATAACGGCTTTAATTGTGCTGATAATAACTTGATCAGTGTTGATTTACCCGCACCATTTCGACCTAAAAGTCCGATCCGTGCGCCGGGAACTAAATTCAATTTTACTGACGTTAAAATAGGTTTATCATCATAACCGACTTGCACTTTATCCATTGAAACCAGTGGGTTTGGTAGGGCTTCTGGCGGACGGAAACTCATTTGAAATTGGCTATCAACGTGAGACGGTAACAACTCAGCCATTCTTTCTAGTGCTTTTAAGCGGCTTTGTGCTTGTTTGGCTTTACTGGCTTTATAGCGAAAACGGTCAACAAAAGATTGCATGTGCGCACGTTCTTTTTGTTGGCGTTCGTAAGATGCCTGTTGCTGCGCCATGCGTTCGGCGCGAACTCGCTCAAAAGTGGAATAATCGCCTTTATAATGATTTAACTTTTGATGTTCAACATGCACAATTTCATCGACTACACCGTCAATAAAGTCACGGTCATGGCTGATCAAAACGAGCGTGCCTTGATAGCTTTTAATCCAGTTCTCTAACCAATAAGTGGTATCTAAATCTAAGTGGTTGGTGGGTTCATCGAGCAGCAGTAAATCCGAACGGCATAATAATGCTTGCGCTAAGTTAAGTCGCATGCGCCAGCCACCAGAAAAGCTTTTTACACTTTGCTCTTGTTCTTGCTGGCTAAAACCCAGTCCAGCAAGTAGTGCTCCTGCACGTGCTCGTATGGTGTAACCGCCAATAGCATCGAGTTTGCCATGAATTTCTGCGATTTTATGACCATTATCTTGCTGTTGAGCTTGCTGCAATTCACCTTCGAGTTGACGAAACTCTTTATCACCATCAAGTACATAATCAACCGCAGTTGTTTCCAGTGCGGGCGTTTCTTGTGCGACCGATGATATTTGCCACCCTGATGGTATCGAAAAGTCGCCTTTATCAAGCGAGATTTTACCTAAAATGAGTGCGAGTAATGAAGACTTTCCACAACCATTAGCACCTATCAACCCAACCTTATGCGAGGGATAAATCGTGAGTGATGTTTCATCGAGTAAGGTTTTGTTGCCGCGGATCAATTGAGCTTGGGAAATGGAAATCATGAAATACGCAAAATAGGAGATGAATTAAAGCAAGCATGATAGCCGATTTACCCGTAAAACTTAATTGCTATTCTCAATATCTCTTATTAAATGCCTTTTGATTAACATTGAGTTCGTTTACTCAACTTCTAATATGAAGTTTTTTTAATTTGAAAGAATGCTGTTTTTATGTAAAACCAGAGAAGATGTTGATGTTTGTCATTTGAGGAAGAGGTTCGATAATGAGCAGGAAATATTATGTTTTGTGTTTAGTTTCGGCTCTTTTTTCATTTTCCCCCTCAGCCAAAAACCTTCGTTATATCTATAATTCTACGGCTGATTGGCAATATGAAAGCTTTCCTTTTGCTGAGACGGTTTGGTTAGAAGCCTTTAATAAACATACGCAAAAGTGGGAAGCGAAACAAATCGGTGATTGGTCATGGACAAGACGTTCAATCGACTCTCAAGCTATGATTTTAGATGCTGAGAAATACAGTCAATTTAGAGTTCATGGATATGAAGGCACTGGGACGAGTGAAGTGATTGATGTGGATAATTGTCATGGAGAAAGTATGAGTCATGGTCGCAAAAAGGATGGACATATAACCTGCAATGGTTTTGAGTATCATGCTTATGTCAAAAAGCTTCATCTGTGTTTGTGGGAGATACCATTTCGTTGCTGGAAAGACTTTTAAGTTAAAGGTTTGATATAATTCATTTCAAATTACTTGAAGGTAGATAGTCATTAATGACAAGAGTGAAGAAACGCTTCGTTGCTGGAGCAAGCTGCCCAAAATGCCACGCTAAGGACAGCATTTTATTGTTTAAAGAAAATAATGTTGAAACGGTTGAGTGTGTTGAGTGTGATTACACTCAACAGCAACCAGAAGCGAAAGTTGAAAAACAAGCAACAGGGCAGGTAATAGGCGTTTTTAAACCTGATTAAGCTTAATGTTAATCGAACGCTGTTCACAATAATTGCCATCATCAAATGATTAATGGCGCCATCAGTGGCGCTATTTTTGTGCTTCAATGATATAAGGAAATAACTTCGGCGATTAATGAATACTCAGAATGTCAGTAGAAAGTGAAATCATCACCCTTAAGTTTTTGAAGCTACAACAAGTTGTTAGTCGTTATTTTATCTACCTTTCGAGCTTCTTGAGTGTCAGCTTGAGTGTTCTGATGATTGTGCAAGCGTATTTGATCGCTATAACGCTTGATCAAGTGATCATGAAACATAGCCAAACTCACCTTGTTCAACATCTTACTTTACTCGTCGCTATCGTTGCAGCGCGCTCGCTATTGAATTATCTGCGTGAAATTTTTAGCTTTAGAGCTGGAGCAACCGTTCGTCATCATATCAGAAAAAGTATTATTAATAAGCTGCATCGATTAGGCCCGGTTTACGTAAAAAATAAACCTGTCGGTGAATGGAATAGCATGCTGGTGGAGCAAACCGAGCAATTACAAGAATACTATAGCCGTTACTTACCACAACAAATTCTGATTGCGTTTGTACCATTAATTATTCTCATTGCTGTATTTCCCCAAAGTTGGATTGCAGGGCTTACTCTTTTACTGACGGCACCGCTGATACCTTTATTTATGATTTTAGTGGGTAAGGGAGCGGCTAAAGCCAGTCGTGAGCATACAAGCGCCCTGCAAAAGCTCAGCAGCTATTTTGTCGATCGTTTAGCAGGTATAGCAACCTTAAAGTTGTTCTATCGTTATCAAGCGGAACAGCAAGCGGTCACTCGTGCGTCAGAAGACTACCAAGCTCGAACGATGTCGGTACTAAAGCTCGCATTTTTAAATTCGGCAGTGTTGGAATTCTTTGCGGCCATTTCCATTGCTTTGCTTGCGGTGTATCTCGGTTTCAGCTTTTTAGAATATCTCAATGTTGGCTTTTATGGGGTTAAAGTGACGCTTTTCAGTGCCATGTTTATTTTGATATTGGCGCCAGAGTTTTATCAGCCCTTACGTGATTTAGGCAGCTTTTATCATGCTAAGGCGCAAGCGATTGCTGCTGCTGAAGATATTATGGTTTTCTTAAACGAAAATGAAGAACCAATAGCTAAAAGAAAAGTGCAACATGATATTTCTGATACGGCCACATTAACGATTGTCGCTAAGAACTTCTCAGTATTAAGCCATGATCAAAAAAAACTGCTTCAGCCTATGTCTTTTTGCTGGCGTAGCGGCGACAAAATTGCGCTAGTAGGAAAAAGCGGCAGTGGCAAATCGAGCTTGATCAATGCGTTATTGGGCTTTCTTCCATATCAAGGAAGTTTATTGATAAATGGCATTGAACTCAGGGAGCTCTCTCAAGAAACATGGCATAAGCAACTCAGTTGGCTTGGTCAATCACCACAATTAATTACCGGCTCTATTGCTGATAACTTGCGACTGGCAGATAGA
>JBMYXI010000012.1:0-60684 GCA_049608225.1 Parashewanella sp. | reverse complement strand
GCCTTAGTTTTGACAACGAACAATTTGCAATTGTGGAACCAATGACATTGTTTTTTACCGATAACTGCAGCTTAACAGCAGAACTTAAAGAAAACCTTGCACAGGAAGCTGGCGCAACTGTGACTAGTGTTACTCGCGAAGTAACAGCCCTAGCTCAATTACGTCGAGGGATAGATACTCATCAACCAAGCCTTATTAAAATAGCAATGCAAAGTTTAAATCCAAATGGTTATTACGGTAAAACAGGGGAAACGCTTCTACAGTATGCGCTTAAAAAGAATTCTAGCTTAGCTGTTCTGAATACATTAATGCAGCTTAAGGTGAACCCAAACTTCTATCCGGTAGGTACGATCCCGCCAATCTTTCAAGCCTTAGCTAAAACAGAAAACATCAAAGAAACTATCCAGCTGCTTATTGCAAGCGGAACGTCTCCCAATGCTCAAGAGCCAAAACACTTAGCAAGCCCTTTAATGATTGCTGCATGTCATGCACGCACCGAAACTTTTTCAATTCTATTAAACGCAGGAGCTAACATAAACCATAAAGATCGCTATGGAAACACAGTGCTTCATTACGCATTTGCATGCGGCCGGATAGACCAAGTGCACCTGTTGCTAAATAATAAAAAAGAGACATGTATTGTATGCAAAAACAACAATGGACGCTTCCCGCCTCAAGTCATCGGCCAAGACCTATACACAGGTGAACCAAGCGAATTTTATTCGCAATTGACGTTAGATGGACTTATACGAGAATCTATCGAGAAAACATACTGGTTAATTGCTATTTACATTATTACAAATAACTTTAATGAGATAGAACGGGTAATCGACGCCATACGAGGAAGCCGCCCTGACATACCCGCATTATCCTTAGAAAAATTCTTAACTCTATACCGAACCATTCAGTTATTCCACACTGAAAGCGTAGAAGCTGATAGTGAAAAAATCCGATTGATGATTTGCGTATTAAAAGACAATGACTTTAAAGCTGCCTCTAAATTACTGAGTTACTTTCCTTCACTCAAAAATAAAGTCCTAGCAAGCCAAAGCTACCAAACACTCCCTGAACAAACAGTAAAATGGTTCAAAAAACAGGTGGTTTCAACTGTTGTTTGAAACGTTTAAAAAACCAGAATTTAGTGTCTTAACTCATCAGGGATCGGCTGTTCTTCAGGGATCGCTTGTGGTTTTTGCCCTTGACCTTTTTGGAATTGGCGTAACTGGAACACATAAGCTAATACTTGTGCGACCGCAGTAAAGAGTCCATCTGGTATTTGTTGGTTTAAATCTGTCGTGTGATAAACAGCTCTAGCCAGTGGTGGCGCAGAAACAATAGCGACATCATGTTCACGGGCAATTTCTCGAATCTTAAATGCCATTTGATCCAGCCCTTTTGCCACAACATAAGGCGCAGCGGCTTTATCTGCATCATATTTTAACGCTACTGCATAATGCTCAGGGTTGACCACTATAACGTCTGCATTGGGCACCTCTCCCATCATTTGCCTTTGTGCCATTTCTCTTTGTAATTGTCTTATGCGCCCTTTAACCTCTGGTTTCCCTTCGGTATCTTTATACTCGTCTTTGACTTCTTGTTTAGTCATTTTTAGCTGTTTCTTGTGATTCCATAACTGATACGGCACATCAATAATGACAATTAATAAAGTCGAAGAACAAAGAAGAATAAACATCCAAGTCAGCATCTCAAGTGCTGAAAAAACATTGCCTGGAAGGTTAGCCGTCGAAAGCGTTAAAATATCATCAAAATAAAAGCTTAATAACAAGTAAGCAGAAACAGCTACCACCAAAAACTTAGCAATACCTTTGGTTAACTCCACTAATGCTTGAGTACCAAACATGCGTTTAAAACCTTTGGCTGGACTTAACTTACTGGCTTTCGGCATCGCTGCTTTAGTTGAGAATGACATCCCACCCAAGACGACGTTGCCTAAAAATGCCATGATAAACAACAACACTACAATACCCAGCACAGGAAACGCCAACTCTTTACCGACAATGCCCCAAACTCGCAGCATCGCGCCAGTGTCATAGATATCTTTTCTATCAATAGTGAAGATCTGCGTCATCATTTTATCAAGGCTGAGTGCTAGATCAGGCCCTAACATGGCTAATGCAATGGATGCAGCTAATAGTACTGCCGATGTTCCCAGCTCTTTGGAACGAGCCACTTGTCCTTTTTCACGCGCCTGTTGCAGGCGCCTACTGGTGGGTTCCTCGGTGCGTTCACCACTATCGTCAGCCATTTAACGCCCTCCCGAAACGGAACTTGATGGCAACTGGCATTGTAATTCTAACATATTACAGATAACCACTTGGGTTGCTTTCCATACATCATCAAAATGCGCCATGATGGGGGTCAGAGTGAGCCATAGGATCAGCAAACCACTGAGCATAGTTATGGGAAAACCAATAGAAAAAATGTTTAACTGAGGCGCGGCTCGTGTCATGACGCCGAAAGATAAATTAATAAGTAATAAAGCTAATATTGCTGACATCGACATAGTCAACGCGGCACCGAATACATAAGAGCCCCATTCTGCAGCGGCTTTGTAATTGGCAATACTTATGCCTTCTGTCGACACAGGTAGAGTATCAAAGCTGGCAATCAACATTTTTATCATCAATAAGTGGCCATCAACCGCCAAAAAAATAAAAGTCGATAATATTAAGAAAAAATTACCTACAACAGGTGTTTGTTGACCTGAAGTAGGGTCAACCATTGATGCAAATCCTAAGCTGGTTTGCATACCGATGATCTGCCCGGTCAAAACAAACACTTGTTGCATCACTAGCGTAATAAAGCCCATCGCAGTGCCAATAAGCACTTGTTGCGCTGAGATGAAAAATGAATGCAACGAAAACAGTTCTACTTTAGGCATGGGTGGCAACATTGGCGCAACTGCAAAAGTAATGGCGACCGACAATAACAGTCGAACTCTTGATGGCGTGGTGTTAGCACCAAAAATCGCCATGACCATCAACATACTGGATATGCGAAACAATGGCCAAGTATAACTTGCAATGGTTTGATTTATCGAGCTAAGCAGAATTTCCATTTACTTAGCCAATTACCTGAGGGATCCGATTCACCATTTCCAAGAAAAATTCCATCATGGTTTGAATCAACCAATGCCCCATCAGCATAAGTGCCAGTAGAGTGGTCAATAGACGAGGCAAAAAGCTCAATGTTTGTTCGTTAATTGAGGTTGCAGCCTGAAAAATCGCAACCACTAAGCCGACACCAAGACCGGGGAGAATGATCACCGACACAATTAATACAATTAACGATAACGCGTCACGAAAAATATCAACTAATGCTTCTGGACTCATAAATTACTGCCCTAGGACAAACCAAAACTATTGGCTAAGGTTCCCATAACTAACCCCCACCCATCGACCAACACAAACAGCATTATCTTAAATGGCAGCGAAACAATCATCGGCGACAACATCATCATACCCATAGCCATCAAAATACTGGCAACCACTAAATCAAGCACTAAAAAAGGTACGAATAACATAAAGCCAATTTGAAATGCCGTTTTCAATTCACTGGTAATAAATGCAGGAATGAGCACACTAAATGGCGCTTGCTCAGGCGATTCGATATTTTTGTAGCCAGAGATTTCAACAAAGGTTTGCAGATCCGTCGTTCGAGTTTGCGACAGCATAAATGCCATTAGCGGTTTTTTGCCTTGTTCAAATGCCTGTTCTATGGTCATTTGATTGTCCATATAAGGTTTCACACCTTGATCATAAACTTTATTAAGTACTGGCGACATGATAAAAAACGTCAAAAACATGCTCATGCCAATCAGCACTTGGTTCGATGGTGTTTGTTGTAGCCCCAATGCTTGTCTTAAAATAGACAAAACAACAATAATTCGGGTAAATGATGTCAGCATTATCACCATGGCAGGTAAAAAACTCAATGCAGTCATCAGCAGTAAGATCTGCATCGTCACCGAATATTGCGTTGACCCATCGGCTCCCGTTGATACGGTTACAGCAGGCAAAATACCATCTTGAGAAAAGGCAAAAGGAGAATAGGTAAACAGTAAAACAACAAAAAACTTAAACAGGCGCATCTTCATTTCCAGCTTTTTTATTTACTTTGGCTTGTCTTAATTTACTGGCAAAGTTTTCAGCTTTGATAGTAATTGGGTCGTTAATTTTATCGATTAAACTAATTTGATTCGGGGTGACGCCCACTAAATACTGTTGACCATCGACATCAATCAATACTAATTTTTCTTTTTGGCCCAGCGGCGTAACGGCAAGTGTTTTGATTGCACCATTAGCAGAAGGCGAAAGATTAAAACGCCGAACAAAATAAGCAAGTACAAAAATAAGCAATAAAACAACAACTAAGCCGCCTAGCATACTCGCCAAACTACCTAAAGCACTCGGAGCAGTATCAGACGTAGAATTCATAGTTGTTAAAGCTGAAGATGTGGTAGCAGCAACCGTCGACATCAATGTATTCATCATTCCTTACCTCTTATGTTATTCCTTTGTGGTACTCTATCAGAATAACAGCGCAATGCAGAGAACAAGTTGTAAGCGTTGCGCTAAATCAAGGTTAAGGCATTATTTAAGTTTCTTAATTCGTTCAGTTTGACTGATCACATCCGTTAAACGAATACCGAACTTATCATTAACCACAACGACTTCACCATGGGCGATTAACGTACCATTAACCATCACATCCAGCGGCTCACCAGCAATGCGATCGAGTTCCACCACCGAACCTTGGTTAAGTTGCAGTAAATTTCGGATACTGATAAAACTGCGACCCACTTCCATAGAAATGGTGACAGGTATATCCATAATGGCATCTAGGTTGGCTTTGTCACCTACTGAGCCATCGTCTTTTAGTTCATCTAATTCTGCGGGTTGCGCTTCTTCTATGGCTTGTTCTGCCATCGCCGCTGCCCAATCATCATCTGCACTCATTTCTCTACCTTTTTATATCTCGGAAACCTCACGAGACCTTCCTTGATTTTTGATAAATTGTAATTCGGACTTCACCGTTTCTGGGCGAGCAATTTTCTCACACACTTTGAGTGCCAAATTTTCTTTTGATTTGCCCATTTTACAACGAAATGTCGGTAAATCCTCAACTTTCATCAACACATGTTCAGGCAATTCAAGAGGAATAATATCCCCTGCTTGTAAGTTCATTACCTCACGCAGAGTGAGTTCTTCTTCTGCAACGCTTGCAGTAATAGCAACATCTACGTCCATAATTTCATCACGAAGTGCTTGAGACCAACGCATATCGGTATCTTGCTTATCACTTTGCACACCTGCATCAAGCAATTCTCGTATTGGCTCAATCATCGAGTACGGCATAGTAATGTGAAAATCACCACCGCCGCCATCTACTTCAATATGAAAAGAGCTAATCACAACCACTTCCGTTGGACTGACAATATTTGCCATCGCTGGATTGACTTCAGAGTCCAAGTAATCAAAGCTGACATCCATTACTGGAGCCCAAGCATCTTTATAATCTTCAAAAATAATTTTGAGAAGTAATTGAATGATACGTCTTTCTGTTGGCGTAAATTCACGACCTTCAATTTTGGCATGAAATCGACCGTCGCCACCAAAGAAATTGTCAACCAAAATATAAACCAAACGCGCTTCCATAGTAATTAGTGCAGTACCTTTTAATGGGTCAAAACGCACCATATTCAAGCTGGTTGGAACAAATAGACTGTGTACATATTCTCCAAATTTTAACATTTGCACGCCGTTAATTGACACTTCGGCAGTACGGCGCATCATATTAAACATGCTAATACGAAGGTGACGGGCAAAACGCTCATTGACGATTTCAAGCGTAGGCATTCGGCCACGAACAATGCGATCTTGTGAAGAGAAGTCATAACTAATCGTGTTTTCATCATTCGAGCTAGTTTGTTGCTCTTCTTCAACATCATCAACACCATGAAGCAGCGCATCGATTTCATCTTGACTTAATAAATCACTCACAGTCTTACCCTTTTACTGCATCACGAAACCAGTGAACAATACTTTTTCAACTACATTCCGCCCCATAATAGGCCTTAAGGCATTTTGCACATTAATCAATGCTTGCTGACGTAATTCATCTTTGCCCGACTGAGTCTTCAATTTATTCGCTTCAGCTGCACTAAATGTCGATAATAATTCAGACTTAATCAAAGGAATATGCTTTTTAACGTCCGTTTCATCATCAGCACCACGAACCATTAATTCAACCTTAATTTGTACTAAAATAGAGCGTTTGGGTGCCTGTAGATTAAATAAAAATGAACCACCTATTCCCACATAACGCGCTTGCTTATCTTTAGAAACTGTTGCGACTTGTTCTGGCTCAGACATGGTAGGTTCTGTCGGGGACTCACTGTCTCCCATCAAGAAAAAGGCACCAATACCTCCGACTAAAAGGACAGCGACCACAGCGATGATGACAATGATCATTTTAGATTTAGGTTTGGGTTGTTCTTCTAGGGATAATGTTTCTTCTTCTGCCACGTTCATCTCACCTTAAAATTGCAATAGTCGCTATGGTACCGACTTACGCATAATAATCTATACCTGAAACAGGACTTGTTGATATATCAAGCATTATTTGTTCATCATTTAACACATCTTTTTGATCTGAGCCAAGTGTATGACCATGCTCAGCTTGTTGATCATTTTGCCCTTGTTGATTGTTATCCTTACCGTTTTGATAAGATATTTGACTGTCGGCAAGATCGAGCCCTTGCTCTGCGAGTAATTCTCTTAACCTTGGCGCGGCTTGTTCTAATAGATCCCGTGCTTGTGGCTGACTAACATGAAATTGAACCTGAGTTTGATCTTGCTGCACTTGTATCTTCACCAGCATATGACCCAATTCTGGCGGATCTAAACGAATTTCAGCGTGACCAATGCCCTTACTGACCATTGCCATCACTTGCTGTTTCATCACTGGAGAAAATCGTTCAATCATATCTTGCATTGGCACTTGCTGTTCTCCCCCCTGCTTTAATGAAACTTGAAACTGAGGAAGAGGACTAGCATCGACTTTAGTTAGTGGTGAAAGTGCCCCGCTTGAAAATAACGTTTGCCCCACAGATAACGACTTTTCTGCTGTAATGCCAGTATTAGTCAATCCATCTTCAGCGGTAACATCGATGTTATCAAGATCGATTTCAGCATCTAATTTTTCTGATTGCACCTTTATTTTATTCGTCAGATTAACTGGCACTTCTATGGGTTGATCATACTTCTTTGCGCCATGCTTATTCACTATTACTTCTACATTGCTTTTAAAGGTGTCATCAGTAACTTGCTCATCTAAACTCTTCGAAAGCACATTATTCACATCGGCAATAGGATCGAGTTTTGACACTTTTTCCCCTTGCATTAAGTTACTCAAGAAAACACTTTTGCTGCCAGAGGTGAGTTCGGGATTACTTTGCCCATTTCTTGACAACTTATTGAGCTGTGATGATAAATTTATTTCATCTGTCCTCAATTGATTCAGTTTGCTATTCTTGGTAAGTTCACTATCTAGCGACTCTTCTTCAGAAAGATCATTTGTAGGGGAGTTCGGCTCTGCAACTTCTGACGGCAACTCTTTTCCGTTTTCGACGACTTGTTTTGTCAGTGTTGCCGAAATCACTTTAGCACTCTCGATCTGTTCAAGTATATTATTGGGTGTTTTTTCTTCTGATGGCTCTGAATCTACTGTTTTCGTTTCAATCTCAGTCTCAACTTCAGTTTCACTATCTTCATCTTCTGAAACGAGAGGCTTGCGCTCAATGAGAGAAAGATCTGCTTCAGCTTCATCTGCACGAATAACTTGTTCACCTTGCAATAAGGTTGCAAAGTCTACTTTTTTTGACAAAGTATTTTCAACATCTGAATCAGCGATAGCGTTCTCAAACTTTGTTGATGATTGAGAAGTTGGTAATTCATTGAGTAATACATCATTCAGTTGTGGCACAGCTTCTTCTCCATAATTAAGCAGTGTCAATTTTTCACGTCACACTACCGTTTATTTATCAAGCAAAAGTAATGCCAACCTACTAAGGTTCATATTTAATCATTTAAAACCATGAATAAAGTTACTTCATTCACAGCACATTAAAATTGTCTATGCTTAAGTTACTTTTAAATCGGCCTTTGTTAATAAATTGATCGAAAAGTAGGATTGCAAAAATGGACTTAAAAATAATTGCGTTAACCTTTATCAGCCTAATTTTAGTCACGGCTTGTAATAATGAAGAAAAGCGTCAGCAGCCATCATCAAGTATCAGATTAATCGCTCATGATACATATCTACAAAATACTAAGGTCTGTTCAGATTGTAACAACAATTTACAATGCGACTCTAACGAGTCTTTTGCCTTTACGGATCATCAAGGTGTCGTAACTAAAAGTGATTTAAACCAAAATTGCAGTTTGCTTGCAGATGTGACCGCGAACTCATCATATTCAAAAAACCAGCAACCAGCACGCCAAAAGTATAAACTTACATCTCCCAAGAATTGCCAAATTATCAGCCCAATGACAACCATGTTGCATCACAAAATGTATTTGGGCTCAAGCATACAACAAGCTAAACAAGACCTTCATGAAGAGCTACTGACCGATGTAGACTTTTGTGATAATTTCTTAGAAGCAAGTAAAAATAAAGATTCGACAGCAATTTCACGAATTGAAGCAGAGGCTTACACAAAGATCTCTAAGGATTATCCATCGGAATATGCTTCAGCATCTCAAGAAATATCTCAAGATGAAGCGCTAAAAAAACTATCCCATCAGCAAAAACATCACTTAGCAATCCATGACTTTTACATCAAGCTCAATCGATATACCGCTAATATTAATGTCACTCCTGTAACAGCGAGTCCTCAAGTAGCGACACTCGCTGCCGCACCTTCAACAAGCGAAGCTCAAGATTATAAAGCACCTAAAAAAGAACAACACAAAATATTAGCGCTTGTAGACAAAGCAAAACTATTCGACATGCCAAAATATTTCAATACTGATATTTCTAAAGAAAAATTATTTGCCTTTCAACACGCAAGCAGGGGGCTTGCACATTCTTCTTATCGAATACCTTACCTACCCGAAGTTACTAAGATACAAACCACATTTAAATCTGCGTCCGATAAGACTTCACAAAGCTATTTCGGGCAGATATTCAAGCGCTATGGCCTTGTCACACCAAACCAAGTCAATGAACTACTTCCCTTTACTGTTATATTACCAAGAGAAAACAAAGGGTTAAACTTTTCAAACAATGGACTGGATACATTTTCTGAAACCACATCAGCAACACAATTTTCCCTAGCTGGGCTACCAATGGCTTCACTTATGAGTGTCTATCCAGGATTAGACTCATGGAAAAACGCGTTAGCACCAACGAAAAATAACAACAGGCACTTTTCTAACTCCAACGACTTACAAGCCTATGCGATTAATCCAACACTCGTTCAAGATGCCAACTTATTTAAACAGCAACCTAATTGCAAGCAAAGCGATGATGATCCGCTTAAAGATCTCTGCAACTATGTCAATATTTTAAGAGTTGAGCAAAGAAAGTTGGCAAGCAAGAATGTTGGTACTTACTTTCAAGAACGTACACGTTCAGGTTATATTTTTCAAGCCGCGACAAACTCTATTCCCGATATCATTCATTTAGGTGAATTCTTTCCCAATGCACACTTAGTCGCTTACCTGCAAGCCGAAGGAAAAGTAAGATTTAACTACATTTTGGGAGATATTCACGGCGTCAGATTAAATTCACAAATAAAAAATAACCTCAATGTGCTCACTTTCTTTAGAAATACAAAAGATGGTGATCAACAAGATGTAACTTACAAGGAATATTTCACATCGAATTGGGAAACAAAAAACATTGATGGTGTGTTAACTGCCATTATAAAAGTTCCTAATGTTTTTCGTCGACAAATACCGACCTTGCCTCGATATTTGACTATTTCTAAAGTCGGTCTTTATAACAGGATCGGCGAATACTATTTCGAGGGAACTAATTTTTATGGTGAACGGCTTGCGGTCAACCAACAAGCTATGGATGAGATAGAAAAAGCGATCAATCCCGATAGTAGTGTGTTTCAGTAAAATAATAAGCAGGTTTATTCAAGGGGAAATACGATCAACAGCTTGGCTGAGCAAAAACAAATTATCGGTTTCGATAGAATTGCTGCACAGCAAACTCATCCAACATTTTTTGCTCAGCTTTCGATTCAGCCGCCTGTTTCCTTTGCGCTTTTTTATCTAGCAAGGTTGCAACAGCTTTACGTTTTTGTTGTTTCTCCAACCATAACTGCTGTTGCTGCTGTTCATGCTGTTTAGCCTGTTGAACCGCATGAACTTGCTGGCTAATAGCGCTATCAATTTGTCCAATAAATTGATGGAATTGCTGATAATGCGAAGCGGTAAGATTAGAGCCGACTTTATCGCCCATTTGCTTCATATAATCAAGACGATAATTATTCAGAGTATCCAATTGAGTGCGTGACTTTTGATGGTTCATCTGCGCACTACGAAACTGCAGTGACGCTTTTTCCTCTGCCTCTTTAGCTAACTTTAAAACTAAAAAAAGTGCATCTTTCGCCATCAGTTATCCATTCACTAATTGATTATGCTTGCTCAGCCAATTGCGACAACATGTAAGTGCACTCACCGAAATTAATTGAATCCTTCATACCTTGGCACAAAAAAGCATTCATCGCAGGTTGTAATCGAATTGCATTATCTAATTGAGGATCGCTACCTTGGGTATAAGCACCAATAGAGATCAAATCTTTATTTTGCTGATAATGTGAATACATCTGTTTCACTTTGCGCATCCAGTCCAAATGCTCAGCAGACACTACCATTGGGGCAACACGGCTGATACTTTTTTCAATATCAATGGCTGGGTAGTGACCAGAATCAGCCAGTGCTCTCGATAATACTATGTGACCATCAAGAATGGCTCGTGAAGCATCAGCGATGGGATCTTGTTGATCATCGCCTTCAGTCAACACGGTATAAAAGGCAGTGATTGATCCTTGCTGTTCATTACCATTACCAGCACGCTCAACCAATCTTGGCAGTTTAGCAAATACCGATGGTGGATAACCCTTGGTTGCAGGTGGCTCCCCGACAGCCAGCGCGATTTCGCGCTGCGCTTGTGCATAACGCGTTAAACTGTCCATCAGCAATAACACGCTATAACCTAAGTCGCGGAAGTATTCCGCAATACGAGTTGAGGTTTCACAAGCTCGTAAACGCATCAAGGGCGAGGTATCTGCTGGCGCAGCAACGACAACTGAACGTGCGCGGCCCTCTTCACCTAAGATTTCCTCAATAAACTCTTTAACTTCACGGCCACGTTCGCCGACTAAACCAACCACAATCACATCTGCAGTGGTGCCGCGAGTCATCATACCAAGTAAAACTGACTTACCAACACCAGATCCCGCCATTAATCCCATACGTTGACCTTTACCTACAGTCAACATGGCATTGATGGCTCTTACGCCAACATCAAGTGGTTCTTCAATCGGTTTACGTGAGAGTGGGTTAATTGCAGGGCTGTGGGATGATGCTTGTTCACTGGTATTTAAGCTACCTTTACCATCGATAGGTTGACCACTGCCATCAAGCACTCGACCTAATAGTGACAGTCCTACATTTAAGCCTGATTTAGCGCCCAGTGGTACAACTCTTGCTCCTGGCAATACGCCGCGCAATTCATCGACTGGCATTAAATAAAGCAACTCATCGTCAAAGCCGATGACTTCAGCAATTAACTCGCCTTCCATCGTTTCAATGGCGCACAAACTACCGATTGGCGCACGACAACCACTGGCTTCAAGCGTTAACCCGACAACCCGCACTAATTGACCGCTCGCTACCGCTCTAAATGGGGTAATTTTGTTTTGATGTAGCTCAAATTTATGCAGCAGACTCAGTTTGTGCTCGCTCATGTTCTAATTCCACTTCTTGGGCAACATCATTGTCTGAGACAGTTGACTCAGTGTGACTTAATTCAACACGAGTATTCACTGCTGCAATCTCTTGCTCTAATGCTCGCTGTAGCCGGTTTGATAATTGTTGTTGCTGCTCATTAATTGCAGATAACACCATTTCGGTTCGGCTCTGTAAACGCAAATCGACTTCAGACTTTTGACTATTGAGCACACAATCACCCACCTGTAATGAGGCATCGACTTCTATGGTCCATTGCTTCTTATCAAGTTGGTTGACACTATAAGCTTGCTCCACCAACTCAGCATCTTGAGGATGTAAGCGCAAACTAACTGGTTGATTTTTAAGTGGCAATGCATCAATACCTTGACGTAGCACACTATGAATATGTTCTGGCTGAGTTTTAATTTCAACACCGACAATCGCTTTAGCCAGTTGGGTTGCTAACGACAACAAACTGGCTTCAACTTGAGTATCAACATCATTAAGAGGCTGCTGTAACTTATCAACAATCAATTCTAATTTTGCGAGCAATTCTTTTGACTCCAGCAAGCCCTGCTCTATACCTTGCTGTTTTCCTTGTTCAAACCCTTCTTCATGACCTTGATTGAGTCCATCAAGTCGACCTTTCTCGAGTCCTTCCTGATAACCCTGTTGATGGCCTTGCTCTCTAGCTTCGTTTTCTGCTTGCTGCTGCAATGCTTCTATCTCAGCTAATGTTGGCGGCGTAAAACTTTCTTCTTTTTCTTCAGCCAACGCTTTTGCTTGAGTTCGGCCAAAGAGATTAACACTTTCGCTCACATCTTGACTAACATCTGGTAATTGCCAATGTTCAAAGTCGCTGGCCGATAAGTCTTCGATGGTCACATTATCAGTACTAGAGGAACTCATCACCACCTCCTCCGCCGCCGAGCATCAATTCACCACTTTCACTTAAGCGACGTGCGATAGCCAAAATTTCTTTTTGTGCCAATTCAACTTCACTGATCCTGATAGGCCCCATCGCTTCTAAGTCATCACGAAGTAGGTCTGCTGCACGTTTTGACATATTACCCAAGATTTTTTCTTTGAGGGCATCATCCGCACCTTTCAGGGCTTTCATTAATATATCTTGCTGCACTTCACGCAACAGAGCTTGAATACCACGATCATCAACATCGAGTAAGTTTTCAAATACAAACATCAAGTCTTGGATCTGCTGCGCCATTTCTTCGTCAGATTCACGCATAGTTTCCATCATCTGACTTTCTACCGCGGTATCTAAGTAGTTCATGATGTCTGCCGCTGCTTTTAAGCCACCCATTTTCGCTGCTTGTGCACCACCTTGACCTGCAAACTGCTTCTCCATAATGTCATTAAGTTCTTGTAATGCAGCAGGTTGAACTTCTTCGAGATTGGCGATCCGCATCATTAAATCAAGACGAGTGTTTTCTGGAAATTGCGAGAAGATTTCCGCTGCCTGATCGGGCTCTAAATAAGAAAGTACAATGGTTTGAATTTGAGGATGCTCATTTTGAATAATCGTGGCAACTTGCCGTGCGTCCATCCACTTCAGTGAATCAAGACCTTTGGCACCACTACCCATAATAATTTGTTCAATCACATTGCCCGCTTTATCTTCACCCAATGCTGCGGTTAATGCTTTACGAACAAAATCTTCACTATTAAAACCAATCGATGAAAACTTTTGAACTTCATCTAAAAAAAGCTTATGAACCCCAATTACTTTGTCCTGACCAAACTCAGAGGTTGCCGCCATTGCCATACCCAATTGTTGTACTTGCTTAGGTTCTAAATGACGTAAGATAGATGCCGCATCGGCTTCACTTAAACTCAATAATAAAATCGCGGCTTTTTCAACACCGCTAACACCTTCTACGTTAGCAGCGCTTACTTCTGTCGATTCTGTACTATTCTCAGGCATCTTCCTGCATCCAACTCTTAATTACTTGGGTTGATAACTCTGGCTCATTCGCCACTAAAGCTCGAATGGCTTTGATCATATCATCATCTTTATGTAAATCGGGGATTAAAATCGAGCCATCATCCGCGTAACTGTATTCTTTATCTGTGGTATTGAGCATTCCCAAGGTATCAGTGGAATATTGATCTTCGATTTCAGCAAGTTCATAACCTGGTTCAACATCTTCGATCATCGCTTGCTCTTCCGTTGTCGTCATTCGTTTCAACATTGGGCGAACAACCGTCAAAATCAGCACAATGACCACCAGTGCACCAAGCACTAATTTTACGATACGCAAAAACCAAGGTTGTTCCCATATTTCAGGTTTAGGTGCGGCTTCAATATGTTGATCCATAAATGGCACTGAAATCACTTTTAAGATGTCCCCGCGAGCGGCACTAAAGCCGACAGCACCTTCTAATAAGCCACGAATATTTTCCAGCTCTGCATCAGTTCTTGGCTCTTTGGTTATTTGACCATTCTCTCCAACACTCCCTGGTTTGTAATTCACGGCAACGGAAACACTGATGCGTTGTACCACGCCAATTTGTTGGCGAGTATGGCTAATCGTTGAGTCTAACTCAAAATTGCGAGTCGCTTCACGGTGAGAGGTGCCTTGTTCATCACGAATGTTTTGACCTTCCTGCTCAACTTGCTCTGGAATATTCGACTCCATTGGTGGTTGGTTGGTCAGCGCACCAGGAATACCACCATTAACCCCCGTTTTAGATAGGGTTTCCAGTGTTTGCTCACTACGAATGGCATTTTGATCTGGTCTAAATTGCTTTGAAGTTTTTTCAACCGCAGTAAAGTCCATCGATAAATCGACTTGAGATGTGAAGTTTTCAGGTCCAAGAATGGGAATTAAAATTGACTGAATTTTGTTACGATATTCATCTTCTTTTGATTGTACAATTTCAAGTTCACGGCGGGCTCTGGACGAAACGCCGTCTTGACTACCAGAATTTAACAAACGACCCGATGAGTCTGAAACCGTCACTCGACTTGGCTCCATCCCCTGAACCGCTGATGCAACAATATCAACGATAGAATCAATTTCTTCTTGCCCAAGAGCACCACGACGGGTCGTGATCACCACTGTTGCACTAGGTTTGGATTTACGACGAGCAAATACATTTTCTTTTGGTAATGCCAAGATAACTTTTGCGCGGCTAACCCGTTTAAGTTCTTCAATAATGCGCGCGAGATTTTGTTCTTGGTTTTGTTTTAATCTTGCTTGCTCTAAACGTTGGCTGACACCAAAGCCACTGTCTTTACTGAGAAAGTCATCTTCTTTAGCATTAGTATCGACACCTGAACGACTTAATAATAATTTGACGTCTTGATACTGATCTTCAGGAACACGAATAACATCCATATCCAATTGATATTCAATACGGTTTTTATCCAAAACATCGAGCACTTGTATCATTTCTTGGGTATCCATTTTACCCAAAGGACGATATTCCGCTTCTGATGCCAATAAAATAACAAACACGGCAAGTGCTAAGCATATTGCTAGTGCCAAAATCATGGTTACTTGGCGTAGAGTATTGGTTCCTCCAAAACCACCAAGCGCACCGGATTTATGTTCTTGCTCAGCACCATCAACCGTAGTTGATGGAACGCCATTGCTATTTACTGCGACATCTGTGCTCACTATTGCTACCTATTCGTATCTTATTCTTTAGAGGATTATACAGACATGCTCATAATTTCTTTATAGGCATCGACTAATTTATTACGTACTTTAACTGTTGCTTCGAATGCAACGCCCGATTTCTCACGTGCAATCACAGTGTCAGATAGAGTTACAGTGCTATCACCCATTTCTAATCGGGTCGCGAGATCTGAAGAGTTTTTTTGCAGTTGATTGACGCTATTGACCGCTGTAGACAACATTTGCCCAAAATCGCTGCCATTGGTATTTTTTACATCACGTACCATAGAGCCTTGAAAATTGACTGATGGGGTGATTTCACTTTTAATGGACTGCATCTCAGCCAGTAATGCGTTTGATCCGATTTGCATCTTTGTCTCCCTGCGACTTTAATTTGACGATAAACTTGATCACATATCAAGCAAAGCAAAGTTTATGCCAGCCCCTCATAAGCAACCATCAAAAATAGTGATTGTCCATATCAAGACAAACGTCAAAAGCTGTGCGCATTCAATTTAAAACAAAAATCAAAGTGTTTTCGAAATTAAAGTTACTTAATAAAGTGTATTCAGTAAGCTTATTCGATGCTATTAGTTAATTATCTTGTCTCCTGTTTTACTAACAGTCTATGTGTGACAAACTATATTCATGTGCTTTTGTTCTATGCGACATAGTTGATAGCGTATTTTTTTCAGTGCCAACAACAGACGAAATACTTGGTGCCTTCGAAGAACAAATCGGGAAATATGGATTAAAAGCCACCACCGAACGATTTGTTATAAGAGGGAATTCATTTAGAGTGCATGTTCTTACTCATTACGATAAATACAACCAAAAGCAGATACAACTTTTATTATTTGATTTTCACTCACCCATTGCTACAACTCATTCCCCTCAATTTAATGAAAGAGCAGAAGATAAAAAACCAGCATCATATTTTCATTACTATTTAGCAGAAACCCAAACCGCACTGAACACAGATAGAGGCCTTCGCCTTTTTATGGAAGGTAATAAAATTCACAAAAAATACCAACAAAATCACCGCAGATCAGAATCGACAATCTTAACACAACCACTATCAAATCGGACGGTAGAAGCAGAATCGACAATCTTAACACAACCACTATCAAATCGGACGGTAGAAGCAGAATACGATATTATTAATGATACTTCCGTAACACCTGCACCTCAGGTAAATAACAATGTTGTTGCACGAAATTTCAGAGCCGCTCGGCAACGAGTTATTAAACCTGGCCAAAAAATAATTAACAAATAAGCTTAAGCATCCCTTGGCAATCCTTTTTTAACTGAGTTTATCACCCGATTGGTCTTGCGATTGACAAAATCTAAAGCGCCATCCATTCGTTGTCTTTGTTGCTCAATTGCCCAGTCAATATGTACGCCAATCATCTCATCAACGGCATCGGTTTCTTTTCGAGCGATTAATGCCTCAAGGATGTCAGTGGAAGCAGGCGCATTCCCTAAGGCAATCGCAATATTACGCAACCATAGCTTATGCCCAATTCGACGTATCGCACTACCCTGCATACGTTCAAGAAACTCGTTTTCGTTCCACTCAAATAAATCCAGCAATTTAGGCAATTGAATTTGCTGACGAATGTGAAAATCAGCTTGTTGAGTTAATGGTGCTTCAGCGTTTATAGGGCAAACTAACTGGCAATCATCGCATCCATAAATACGGTTTCCCATTAACGGTCGAAATTCTTCAGGAATAATACCTTGATGTTCAATAGTTAAATAAGAAATACAACGACGGCCATCAACCACATAAGGTTCAACGATGGCATTGGTTGGGCAAGATTTAATGCAAGCAACACAATTGCCGCAGCCCTCCACTACCGGAATATCAACAGGCAATGGCAAATTAATCAACAGCTCGCCCAGAAAAAACCAACTTCCCGCCTCTTTATTAAGAATAAGCGAATGTTTCCCTGTCCAACCAATTCCAGCTTTTTGTGCTAGAGGACGTTCTAAAATGGGAGCTGAGTCAACAAAAGGGCGATAATCAGGTAAATCTTCATCAAGATCCTTGAGTTCATCAGCAATCCTGTCACCTAATTTTTTAAGCTTGTTTCTCATCAATTTATGGTAATCTCTACCACCAGCATAACGAGAAATATACGCGAGAGTGGGATTACTAAGATTGGCAGCAAAACTCGCTTGTGGCGGCAGGTAATCCATACGCACACTGATAACTCGCAAACAGCCTGGGTGAAGCTCATGAGGCCTTGCTCGCATCATGCCATGATTCGCCATATAACCCATTTCACCGTGGTAACCTTTATCTAACCACTCTTGAAGTTTAGGCTCTTCATCAGTCAAATCGATGTCGCAAATACCAACATGAGCAAAACCTTGCTCTTTGCCCCAAAGTTTGATGTTATCGGCGAGTTGTCTGAGTTGTTCAGGTGAAAGCATAAAATTGATTACAGGCTAATGTTAAGTCTGTAATCATTTTATCATTAATGCACCATTTGTTCTTGTTGAAGCTGCTCCGTGATCTTATCTCTAGCCTTATTTCTTGCAGCTCTGATTGTACGAGTAGGCATATGTTTATCTCCATGTCTTGTGCGAGCGTTGGCAAATCTCCTTTCTGAAGTATTCAGTTCAGAGGTTGAAAGTGATGGTGATGGAGAGGGCAAAACGGCGACGTCTCGCTGAGAGTTTGCGAGTGTGGTTTTGCTTAAACCAATGGATACAATAAGTTCTGTTTTGGGTGTAATGTATGTCTCGATCCCCTTTTTTGCCTTCATTAGGTGATCACTATGAGCCTCTAACGCTCTTTTTAAGCGAGTTTTAAGCCTACTTGGCCAAACAAAAGGCCGCACAAATTCTTTATTTTCTTCAGCTTCATCTTGATAGCTCTGTTCAAATGTCTCATCACCGATCATCGGTCTTTCAAAAGAAAATCGTCTACTCGTCTCATCGAAAGATTGCTGAAGTTGCGCTTCTATTTCTTCATAGCTAACGGCTTGTTCAGGACAAACCAGTGCATGACGAGAGTCTTGAGTTGGCTCTTGCCATCCTCCAATCTCAGCTTTACAGCCTATTTTAGCCTCGTCAGTATAGTTAGAGCGACAAACCTCTCCAGACACCTCCAAGCCAACAACTAATTTCTCGAGCCTTTTCTCAAAGTCCTTTTTGAGCTTATCGCAATCAGCAATATCACTCTCGTCAGACTCAGGGTCAAAGTAAAGCACTCTAGCCAAATCTAAGCAGGTAATTGCGAAACCAATTTTAAGGTTTTTATTGCTGTCCTTTTTAGCTTTTTTTGGATTGAGCAATAAAAAATACTCATCAATTTTCGCTGAGATGTCCCAAAGATCATTAGCGGCATCCAAAATGTCACTTGTGGAACTATAGCCATTTAACGAGAGAAGTTGCTCTAACGCTTTCTTACCATGAGCGTATAACTTATTTTGCCGACAAATCTTTAGTTCTCTTATTTGTTCTTGAAATCTTCTTAGCATAACGGTTGATAAAGATGAGCCTGTTGATAACTCTAAAGTTTCAGTGATTAAATACGTTTGATCACAAACATCATCAACAATCACTTTTTGGCCTGTTTGACTATCAACACGAGTGAGTGTTGCCCCCTTTCTTTGAGGTGTGCTCTCACTCATATTCGTTTCCAAACTTTGGCGTAGCTTATTAACTTTTCTTATTTCATATTCACAAGCCTTTTGGCTTTGCTTGCTTATATATTTTTTTTGGGCTTTTTCATAAAAAATCAATGCATTATCTAAATGCTGACAGGCTGAGAGATAATCTGCTGTTCTAGAGGTATAAACACTTTCATCAGCCCCCATACATTGAAACTCATTCCATTCAGTAATTAGGTCGATAGCTTGATCAGAATATCGACGCCCGACTTCCCAAGATAAGTCTGCATGGCAATTATATTCTAAGTGTTCAGTAAAATTTGGATTGTTCAGCGCGTCTGTTAAATGTGCTATTTGCTCACTAACAGGCATTTCATCATTATCTGCTAACGCATACAGTTGATTGAGCAATAATGTGGCTTGAGAGCAAGAGATTGTCGAACACTCTAAAGACAAAGAACGAAAGCTCTCATTCAATAACGAAGTTTGAGCCGGTGAAAATGGCACTGACATAAAGTTTATCCATGTTTCTAACGCATATGATTAACTTTAGACTTACAATGTGTACTAAAAACAAACCTTGAATTACATTTTGTTAACCTAATCCTTTGTAAGTCACGTAGGATATATTAAATTAATGAATAATCTTTATCGTAGCTCTAGAAAGTTACTTGGCTCTTCATGAGAGTCCATTAGTCCCTCTTTCTCAGTAGAGATCTTAAATTAATGTAAAGATGCTTATCAAACATTGTTCCATGAGTCAGTATCCCAATCAGTTAACAGTAAAGCTGGTAAGAACCATGGCTTGTAGCGCCCCTTTAACTTCAGATGCAAAACCTATTGACTTTGTTGTACGACATAAGAAATATTTACGAAGTACAATATATAATTTTAAATCCTTCACTGACGCAGAAATGAAAGTCCTTTATCCCAAGATAGAACACGATCAGATCATAAAGGTTGAATCTAAACTGTTCGTGAAGACAGAGTTTGTTGTACTTACTGAAAACACTTATACATTTCGTGTTGCTATAAGGGTGAACAAAAAAGGACAGCTAATATTTAACTTTATCAGTGAGGTGTTTAATATGGAAAGCAAACAATTAGGAAAATTTCTTTCAAGGGAGTTTACAAACAAAACTAGCCGATACCCATCGTTATCATTACAGTGTTGCAATAAATAGAGCATCTAGATGACTATGCTTCTCTGTATCCCCCTTTAACAGAAAAATAATCAAGTAACACAATATTAAGTCCTGAAGCCCTAACGTTTGCTTCCAATTAGAGAGTATAGCGCTTATGCCCGCAATCATTCATCACGGGCTTAACGATGAGAAACTTAAAACGAAGTACGTTTATAGTTTCTGTATTCCGGATTCCAGAAATTCTTTTCAATGGCTTTTAGAACCTGCTCATCTTTCACTTCAGGGGCTAAACCATCGTCTATCGCCGCCTTAGCCACTGCAAATGCAATTTTACGACTCACTTGATGAATATCTTCAAGCGGTGGTAATAACTGGCCTTTACCATCTTGCGCTAATGGTGAACACTCAGCCAATGCACGGCTTGATGCCATCAACATGTTTTCTGAAACACGTTTCGCTTTTGCCGCAAGGACACCTAAGCCAATACCAGGGAAGATGTAACTATTATTACACTGGGCAATTTCAAAGCTTTTGTCATTAATTACAACCGGTTTAAACGGGCTGCCTGTTGCAACGAGCGCCGCACCATTAGTCCAATGTAGAACATCTTTCGGCGTCGCTTCCACTCGGCTTGTTGGATTTGATAATGGGAATACGATTGGGCGTTCACAATGCTGATGCATGGTTTTGATCACTTGTTCAGTAAACAAACCTGGTGCACCAGAAACACCTATCAGCACAGTTGGTTTGGCATTGGCAACTACGTCTAATAGCGAAATATTATCACCCACATCGCTCCACGAATCAGTGATAGACGCAGCTTGGGCTAGCTTCATTTGAAATGGTAACAAGGTTGGCATGTTATTTAATAGTAAGCCCCAACGATCAACCATAAATACTTGTGAACGGGCTTTTTCATCTGAAATACCTTCAGAGACCATTTGCGCAACAATCGCTTCGGCGATGCCACAACCTGCGCTGCCCGCCCCTAAGAACGCCACGCGTTGCTCACTTAATTGCGTGCCTGCTGCTTTACATGCTGCAAGCAAAGAGCCCACGGTAACCGCTGCCGTACCTTGAATGTCATCATTGAAACAACAATATTTATCTTTATAACGCTCAAGCAATGGCATAGCATTCTTTTGTGCGAAATCTTCAAACTGAATAAGTGCGTCAGGCCACCTTTCAGAAACGGCTTTCATAAACTCTTCAACGAATTCAGCGTATTCTTCACCACCAATTCGAGGATGACGCCAGCCCATATACATTGGGTCTTCAAGCAAGTTCGGGTTATCCGTTCCCACATCTAAGGTGATCGGTAAGGTATAAGCAGGGCTAATGCCACCACAGCTGGTATATAACGCCAATTTACCAATTGGGATACCCATGCCACCAATACCTTGGTCACCTAGACCAAGTATTCGCTCTCCATCGGTAACAACAATCACTTTTACTTTACGACGTGTTGAATTATTCAGTATGTCTCTGATCCGGTTCTTATTGGCGTACGATAAGAACAAGCCACGATTACGGCGATAGTTTTTCGAAAAACTCTCACAAGCCAAACCAACTGTTGGCGTGTAGATAATAGGCATCATTTCAGTGACATGATCTTGTACTAAACGATAAAACAACGTCTCATTTGTGTCTTGGATATTTCGCAAAAAGATATGTTTATTAATATCATTATCGAAGCGTTTATATTGTTCGTAAGCACGAGAAGCTTGTTCTTCGATAGTTTCAATCGCATAAGGTAACAAACCTTCGAGATTGAAAAAAATACGTTCTTCTTCTGTAAATGCACTACCTTTGTTCAATAATGGCGCTTCTAAAATAGCTGGACCAGCATAAGGAAGATACAGGGGGCGTTTTTTATCGTCCATAAGAGACCTTTTAAAATTTACTTTTAATAAAAATGAGTATAAGTAACCTCGTTATTAACAAGGTCAGGTTTAGCTATTTTCCACGGAACTTTAAGGATAGACCTTTAATAAAGTTTCGAAGCATTTGATCGCCACATACACGAAAATTTTTATGCTCAGGATTACGAAATAGCGCACCTAACTCTGCTTTTGATACTCGAAGCTCTGCCAGATCCATAACATCCATAATATCTTGCTCTTTAAATCCCAAGGCAACACGGAGTTTTTTAAAGATGACATTATTATTGAGTTTCATCGGTTTTGGCACCTCGCAACCTTCACGCAACCCACGTTTTTCAATGATCAATCCGTCCAAAAATTGGCATAATACCTTGTCGATGCACGCAACGAACTGGCTATCGTCTTCCTTGCGCAAATAGTGATGTAACTCTGGGGCAGAAATAGCAACGCCAGCATTTGAAAAAATCTTTACCATACTTTCGTCGTTATAATCGAAAACAAAGCGTAAACGGCGCAAAATATCGTTATTGTTCATGGAAACTATAGCCTAACCGAAAAATATTAATTCGCCGTATTATACCTGATACAGTCGCAAACAGTGAGGTGTTTCGGTGGGTTTCAATTGTGATTTGTTACAGTGCTTTTGCAACTAAAGCAAGCTTGGAAAGATCGTTAGTGAATCTTTTTCCAATTCATAAAAGCAACATCTGCGAGTTCTATCATTGGAATATCCTCGTGGGTGTCACCATAGGCGTGCACAGCAGCATAATCAACTAATGAGAATTGTAAACGAACCCGTTCGACTTTTCTCTGCAAGCTACAATCACCTTGTTGATAACGCCCTGTCAATCTTGTTGATCTTGTCTCCATTTCACTACACAGCAATTCCACATTATGCAGTGCACACCAAGGCGCTAAATAGATATCCAACGAAGCGGAAACGACCACGACTTTATCACCTCGCTGTTGATATTTGGTAATGGTTTTCAATGATTGTTCCCGTAAAAATGAAGGGATGATTTGTTTGGAAAATTGCTCTCCTTGCTGTTGAACCTTGTTTTTTTCTCGTCCACAAAAAGCTAAAAAACTCACAATTGGGCGCAAATAGTGTGCAGGGAGTAATCCTATTTTGTACAAGCGATGAAAAGGAAAAATAAATAATCCGAACATAACTATACGCCATTTAGGCGTGGCGAAGCGGATAAATTTCGTAAACATGTCCTCGGTGGTCAGCGTACCATCAAAGTCGAATAATACTAATCGGGGTTTAGTTCGCAAAGCCATTGACGTTAACACTTATGTTTTATGTATTGAGTAAAGAGCTTTCGGCTCAGTAGCGGTTTATTACCTAGCAAGGGAGTTAACAACGTACGCATTAGATTTTTTAAATCTAATTCATTGTGTTCATTGATTTGCTGCTTAGTTAATGCAATCAGTGAATCACCTTGTATTGCTCGATGTGGATTTAACGTCAACATAAAGCCTTGCTCTGGCAACAAACGATAAAGCGCATCTTGCTGTATTTCATCGCCTTGAGTATCAAACTCAATGCTCGGCATTGCACCAAGTTGC
The DNA here is from genome assembly GCA_049608225.1 of Parashewanella sp. Taxonomy (GTDB): domain Bacteria; phylum Pseudomonadota; class Gammaproteobacteria; order Enterobacterales; family Shewanellaceae; genus Parashewanella. The sequence continues at coordinate 36,830 of JBMYXI010000012.1, read as the reverse complement.
AATAATAACTGGTATTCAAAATATCGAAGATGAGATTGTTTGAACTCACTGGCAAGTGATAACAGAGTCTGATGGTAGGCTTGAAAAAGCTCTGCCTGATGATAGCTAGACACGACTTTCACTAACAGCTCATTCAAATACATACCCGCATAAAGGGATTGATTGGCAAGTGGAATGGCAGGCGATGCCGCTTCAATCTGCGCCATTTTTTTAAGCTCTGAGGCGCCTGAAAGTGTAAAAATAACAGGTTGAAACGGCTGTAATATCGACTTAATAGAACGCTTGCCGCTACCAACACGGGCTACAGCATCGACTCTGCCCTTGCCATCCACCAGTAAATTAACCAATGCACTGGATTCTCGATAAGGGCGATGATGTAGCACGTAGCCGCGTTCCATGAGTAATTTAACTCTCTACTCTTCTCCGTAGCCCAAGCTACGCAACGCACGTTCATCGTCGGCCCAACCGGACTTAACTTTTACCCAAACTTCTAAATAGACTTTGTTGTCGAATAAAGTTTCCATATCCAATCGAGCTTGAGTGGCAATCGTTCGAATACGTTCTCCTTTTTTACCGATCACCATCTGTTTTTGGCCTTTACGTTCAACCAAAACCAACGCATTAATATGATAAACACCGTTTTCCATCATTTTGAACTGTTCGATTTCAACGGTGGCGTCATAAGGTAATTCATCACCGAGAAAACGCATCAGTTTTTCACGTACGATTTCAGAGGCCATAAAACGTTGAGAACGATCAGTCACATAATCTTCTGGGAAAAAGAACGGTGATTCAGTGACCGATTCATTCGCCAATTCAAGTATACGATCAACATTGACGCCATTTTTCGCTGAAATTGGCACTATTTCATCAAAATCCGCTTTTGATGAAAGTTGTTCAAGGTAGGGAAATAAGTCATGCTTTTCTTTTATATAATCCACTTTATTGACTGCTAGCACAATCTTGCGATTTGGATCTTTGTCACCACGGGTCAGCTTTTGCAACACCATTTCATCGTCATCGGTCCATGTCATGCCATCAACAACAAATACCACCATACTTACATCAGCAAGCGAACTAGATGCAGCACGGTTCATTAAGCGGTTGATTGCGCGCTTTTCTTCAATGTGAAGCCCTGGAGTATCAACAAATACGATTTGTTTATTTTCGTCAGTATGGATCCCCATAATGCGATGACGTGTTGTTTGTGGCTTACGCGAGGTAATACTGACCTTTTGACCCAATATACGATTTAATAATGTCGACTTACCGACATTAGGACGACCAACAATCGCCACCATGCCACAATAGGTAATTTCATGTTGACCTTGCCCTGAAGGGGAATTCAATTGGGCTAACAGATCATCAAGATTCGGTTCAGATGGATTGTTTATACTGCTCATTTAACTAACTGCTCCAACATCTGAGCCGCAGCTTGCTGCTCAGCTTTACGGCGAGAACCGCCAATACCTACAACAGGCTTACTTTGACTTTCGATATGACATTCAACAGTAAAGGTTTGATCGTGCGCTTCACCTTTAATATCAATGACCTTGTACTCTGGTAATGGTTTTTTTAAGCCTTGTAGATGCTCTTGCAACAAGGTTTTTGGATCTTTTTGATTTACACCCGGCTGAATTGTTTTTAAGCGCTTTTCATACCAACCGAGTACAAGACTACGAACGGTTTCAATATCAGAGTCGAGATAGGCAGCCCCAATAATTGCTTCTACGGCATCGGCTAATATTGACTCACGACGAAAACCACCGCTTTTCAACTCTCCAGGGCCTAAATTTAAATGTTCGCCTAAGGTAAATTCTTTAGCAATTTCGGTAAGCGTATCGCCACGAACTAAGGTCGCGCGCATACGACTTAAGTCACCTTCGGTCGCTTTAGGAAACTGATGATATAAAGCATCAGAAATAACAATTGATAAGATTGAGTCACCAAGAAACTCAAGTCTTTCATTGTGTTTATGGTGTGCACTTCTGTGCGTGAGCGCTTGAGTTAACAGCTCAGGCTGTTTGAACTCATACCCGATCGTACGTAGCAATCGAGCAGTATTATTCCAAGATTTCATGTTACACAATTCCGCCTACACGATTGAATCGAACACCCGTTGGTATCCAAGTCGGTAAAAAATCGGCTTCCGTGCGATCAAATTCAAAACTTATCCAGATAGCAACCGCTTTACCGACTAAGTTCGCTTCTGGTACGAATCCCCAGAAACGGCTATCAAGACTATTATCACGATTATCGCCCATCATAAAATATTCACCTTCAGGTACCACAAACTCATAAGGCGATGTGCCTTGTTGCTTAAAGTATGCCTGAGTCATTTCTAAACGACCTGGGTTGATTAAAATATCGTGTTTAACATCACCAAGCTGCTCTGTATAACGCAACATAGGTACGCCATTTTGAGAAAACTCACCTCGATTAATTTCAGTTCTATGAATTGCTTCTGGCTCAGGACATTCAGCAGCATTACTTGCACAGGGCTTTTGAATATAAAGCTGCTTATTGCGATAAATAATTTTGTCCCCCGGCAATCCGATCACACGCTTAATGTAATCAACTTTAGGATTGACTGGATACTTGAACACGATGACATCACCACGTTCTGGTTTACCTGTTTCAACCAATTGCGTACGCCAAACCGGATCTTTCAAACCATAAGCGTATTTTTCAACCAATATAAAATCGCCCACTAATAGCGTTGGCATCATCGAGCCCGATGGGATTTGAAATGGCTCATATAAAAAGGAACGTAATATTAAAACACCAGCAATGACAGGGAAGATTGAATGTGCCGTCTCCACCACAGCAGGCTCACGAGTAATCGCGTCCTTTGCTTCATCGGTTAACGCCTCAGTCGTGACAGCGAGCGCTAATGCAGCCATGCGTTTTGGCTTAAACAACAGCACATCGGTTAACCAAATTAACCCTGAAACTAAGGTAATAATAACCAAAAAAATTGAAAAATATGCAGCCATGGTAATTTTTGCTCCCAGCATAAATTTTTGTTTTTGATAATAAGTTGATAATTATTATCAATGAAGGTTCCAGCAAATATTGCTTAAGTCTAAGTCATACGCACTAAAAACCAAACTAAAAAACGCTTACCGATTGATTTTGTTAACTTTAGATTGATAAGTCATAAAGCATACGTTACTTAAACAACAAAGCGCCGCTAGGCGACGCTTTGTACGCTCATAACACATTTACCGACTTAATCATTGAGCTTAAGTACAGCTAAGAAAGCTTCTTGTGGCACTTCCACATTACCCACTTGCTTCATGCGCTTTTTACCGTCTTTCTGCTTTTGCAGTAGTTTCTTTTTACGAGAAACGTCACCACCATAACATTTTGCGGTTACGTCTTTACGCATTGCTTTTACATTCGAACGCGCCACAATCTGGCTGCCCACAGCTGCTTGAATGGCAATATCAAACATTTGTCTTGGGATAAGTTCTTTCATCTTATCAACCAAGGCAATACCTTTATGACGAATTAAAGTACGGTGAATGATCAAGGCTAATGCATCGACACGATCGCCATTAATTAATACGTCTAAACGCACCATATCCGCTGGTTCAAAGCGAACAAAGTTATATTCAAGAGACGCATAACCACGACTGGTTGATTTCAAACGATCAAAGAAATCCATTACCACTTCTGCCATTGGAATATCATAAGTGATGGCAACTTGGTTACCGTGATATACCATATTTTTTTGCACGCCACGCTTTTCAATACAAAGGGTGATAACATTACCTAAGTAATCTTTTGGCACCAGAATATTCGCTTCAACAATCGGCTCTCGCATTTCGGCAATATTGTTGATCGGTGGCAAATCTGATGGGTTGTCAACGTAAACCACTTCGCCGTTATTCTGTTCAACTTCATAGACTACCGTTGGCGCAGTGGTGATCAAATCAAGATTATATTCACGCTCTAAACGTTCTTGAATGATCTCCATGTGCAATAGACCAAGGTAGCCGATACGGAAACCAAAGCCTAAAGCCGATGAGTTTTCTGGTTCAAATTCTAATGATGCATCATTTAAGCTCAATTTATGCAGAGCATCACGGAAATTTTCGTACTCATCAGTCGAAATTGGGAATACACCGGCATAAACCTGTGGTGTCACTTTTTTAAAGCCGGGTAATGGTTCTTCAGCTCCATGTTTAGCATGAGTTAAGGTATCACCGACTGGGGCGCCATGAATATCTTTCAAACCAGCGATAACAAAGCCTACTTCGCCTGTTTTCAGCTCTGGCGTATCCGTTTGTTTCGGCGTAAAAATACCGACACGATCTGCGGTATGAGACACACCGGTTGACATCACCTTAAATTTATCGCCTTTTTTAAGCACACCATTTTTAATACGAACTAAAGAGACAACACCTAAATAGCTGTCAAACCAAGAATCAATAATTAATGCTTGTAATGGTCCATCAGGATCACCTTCTGGTGCAGGGATTTCAGAAACAATTTCTTCTAAAACGTCTTCAATGCCTATTCCCGTTTTCGCTGAGCAGCGAACGGCTTCCATTGCTTCAATACCAACAATGTCTTCAATTTCTTCAGCCACACGTTCAGGATCGGCTTGCGGTAAATCAATTTTATTAAGGATTGGAACGACGTCCATTTCCATTTCTAATGCGGTGTAACAGTTAGCTAAGGTTTGCGCCTCAACACCTTGACCAGCATCAACCACCAATAATGCGCCTTCACAAGCGGCTAATGAACGCGAAACTTCATATGAGAAGTCAACGTGTCCTGGGGTATCAATAAAGTTAAGCTGATAATTTTCACCATCTTTTGCTTTATAGTTTAGCGTTACACTCTGCGCTTTAATGGTAATACCACGTTCTTTCTCAATATCCATGGTATCGAGAACTTGTGCTTCCATTTCACGATCAGACAGTCCACCACAAAAATGAATAAGACGATCCGACAAGGTGGATTTGCCGTGGTCAATATGAGCGATAATTGAAAAGTTTCTTATGTGTTTCATTCTATGATGCTGCAACGACTATAGTGATGGTTCAAAAGTGCTGAATTGTACCTGATTGTTTCCAAGATAGGAATCGGTTAAGAAATGAAAGCCGTGTTGATCTCATTAGCTAACTTATTAATGACTACTGGCTGAGCATCTTTTTCTATCAACTTTGCTAGCGACTTACCCATATACCAAGCAAGAATTCCTCCCGCTGCCCCAAAGAAAATCGCAATCAAATCTGTTGACTGACTAGGCAAAGTGGTACTCGAAAACAAAGAACTACCAAGTAACGCGAACAAAAAAAAGCCAAATAAAGGCAATAAATAGACAAGAGCAGCAGCTTTTAAAATGACAGATTCAGGTAAGCCGATAACGACTTTATCACCAGTATTTAGAGCTAACTCTGTTTGCATAGAAAACTGCTGCGATTTGGGTTTGAATGCTTTAGAAACCGCACTGCTGCCACAAGATTCTTGTTGATGGCAACTATGGCAAGCGCTTTTAACTTCAACTTCAACGCTAATCCAGCCTTGTTTCTCAACGCCAATAACTCGCGCAGTTTCTTTAATCATACTCATTGTTCCAATTTCACTCTGCTAAGTTTATTCTTTCAAACTAATGTTATTGGCGATATGATTGAGCGTCTCTGCAGGTGCCTTACCTACCACCACAATTTCGGCGTTACCTTTTTGGGTTGTGATCACGGACAAACCATTGCGTGAAGTTAATTCATCGGGTAAATCTGTCTCGTCTGCACTTCCAACATATACTGAGATATTAGCAATACCGTCTGTGAGCGCAATATATTCAACTCGTTTGGTACTCCCAAGTAATTGATGATGATCGCGCATCACAACCTCAAAACCTTTAGGAAGCCAATTAAATTGCCAATTTTTGCCTTCTTTGCGTTCAATTAAGCTGGTTGCTTCTGGCCAATCTCGTTTTGCTGCATCAACAAGTACTTTAGGGGTATTGTTAAGTTCAAGCATTTCAATGGTCATCAATTGTTCCAGTAACACTTTATCATTACTGATGGTTTCAAAGCGAAGCGGTAAATAGTTTTGCATATCCAGCCACAGTTGATAACCATAGCGATATTTATCAACTGGAATTAGTCGAACTAACTGCCCTGAACGTCCGGCAATCCTCGCTCTGCCACCTAAAACAAATTGGTAACTTTCAGAAAGCTTATGGGGATCATCGGAAAAAACCGCAGGCCATAATCCTTCAATCCGTGGCGAAAACACACTATATGCTGTTTGTTCGTGGCTCAAAAAGGTGACTTGGTTACCGACACGAACCATTTTTTGAGTGGGCCCATTTAAGTATTCTAAAAAAGCAACTTCTTGATTTTCAACGTTGCCATGTAAATACACTAAAGGCCGAATGTGATTAGCTTCAATTTGTATCATCGAAGCCTTAAACTGCTCATTTCGCAGCGCTTGACTCATTTTTTCCAGCCAAGCACTCGCAGACCACTCATCCTGAGCAAATACGGGGAATACTACTGCAGAGAGTAGTAATATAATGAAACGCAAACGAACTCCTACTGCTGGGGTTTAGAAGCAGAAGTTTGTTTCTGCATCTCGGCTCCAATGTTCAGCCTTTGTTGTAACATATGATCTTGAATGTAAGCATTAATACGGCGACGCTGTTCATTCAATTTGTTATTGTATTCTTGCTGAGTCAATTGTGCTTGGCTTGGTCCAGTTTGTAAACTCACAGGGGAAACAGTGCCGGCAAGTGGTCTGGTATCAAGTACTGAAATCGGGTTCGATTCTGAACCAAACTGCTGATAATTTTGCACACCAACCACGGCAAATACTGCTACAGATGCTGCAATCGCATACTGACCGAATTGCTTAAACATTGGCACCACATTATCAGTCCATGATGCATTATTTGCTGCGCCAGCTAAGCTCGCGGTTTCGATAGCAACAGTTTGAGTATAAGTGATCTCATTTTCTAGTGCCGCAGCGATATTCTCTGACAAGTTTAATGACATCGATTCAGGTAACTCGTCACGGATGGCATCACCGATCACGTGGTACCTTTGCCATTGCTGCTGAGCGTTTTTGTCAGAGCTAAGCAAGTCAATCGCTTGGTCGTCTAACTCACCATCAACGGCTGCTGAAAGCCACTCTTGATCAAGTTTATTCATTTTTCACCTAACTCATTACCAAGTCATTATTTTTAATAAACTGTTTTAACAATCTATTCGTTAACAATTAGTGTTCTAATAAAGGCTTAAGAACTTTATCTACCGCTTCTCGAGCTCGAAAAATACGCGAGCGTACTGTACCTACAGGGCACTCCATTACGCTGGCTATATCCTCATAACTCATACCTTCCAATTCTCGAAGCGTTATCGCCATTTTCAATTCTTCAGGTAATGTTTCTAAAGTATCAAAAATTGCTTGCTTAATTTCACCTGACAACATCAACTTTTCAGGTGAAGCAAACTCTTTAAGTGCATCACTGCCCTCATAAAATTCAGCTTCGTCGGCGTCGACATCATTAACGGGTGTTTTTCGCCCCTGAGAAACCAGATGGTTTTTTGCCGTATTGACAGCGATTCGATACAACCAAGTATAAAACGCACTTTCACCTCGAAAGTTGGCTAAGGCACGATAAGCTTTTATAAACGTCTCTTGCGCCACGTCCAATACATCTGCTTGATTTCGTACGTAACGTGAAATTAAATTAGCCACTTTGCTTTGATACTTCTGTACCAACAGGTTATAAGCTTGTTTATCTCCTTGTTGTACGCGCTGTATTATTTCTTTATCGCTATATGGTCCACTCATCCGAGCCGACTACTCCCCAATCTATCTTGCTGATTTCTAAGTCGCTCAAAGTAAGTCCACTTAAATAGACTTGCTTAAATTGAAAAAGTTCTGTCTGAATACAAAAAAAGTTACATTTTTCTCTATATAAAAAATTTTGTAAACAAAATGAAGAATTTTGTGTTTTTTAAAAAATGCTACAGCATTCAATAATCATTTGTTTTACCATATTAGAACCTTGAAACACCACCAAAAGCCCAATGACAAAATCAAAACAACACCAATCCGATGTATTGGTTATTGGCAGCGGTGCTGCAGGTCTCACTTTGGCTCTGCATCTTGCACAGCAGTGTAAAGTAATTCTAGTCTCAAAATCAAAATTGTCAGAAGGTTCAACCTTTTATGCTCAAGGCGGTATTGCTGCCGTGTTTGACGATCAAGACAGTATTGATTCTCATGTTAACGATACTCAAATTGCAGGGGCAGGTTTATGTGATCCAGCTTCTGTAAGGCATACTGTTTCCAATAGTAAAGACGCAATTTTATGGTTAATCAATCAAGGCGTTGGTTTTGATAAAGAAGCAAAAGCAGCACCTGAAGGTACCGAGTACCATTTGACTCGTGAAGGCGGTCATAGCCATCGTCGTATTTTACATACAGCGGATGCAACAGGTAAAGAAATTCAACTGACACTTCAGCAACAAGCTTTGTCTCATCCTAATATTACTGTACTTGAACGTTACAACGCCGTCGACTTAATCACCAGTCGTAAACTCAATCGTGCGGGTCATCGAGTACTTGGGGCCTACGTTTGGAATCGAGATAATGAGCAGGTAGAAACGGTCAGCGCTAAATTCGTAGTATTAGCAACGGGCGGGGCTTCAAAAGTTTATCAGTATACGTCTAACCCTGATGTCTCGAGCGGCGACGGTATTGCCATGGCTTGGCGCTCTGGTTGTCGAGTTGCAAATATGGAGTTTAACCAGTTCCATCCAACCTGTTTATATCATCCAGATGCACGCAATTTTCTACTGACAGAGGCATTAAGAGGAGAAGGGGCATTTTTGCGTCGTCCCGATGGCAGTCGTTTTATGCCGGATTTTGATCAACGAGCTGAACTGGCGCCAAGGGATATTGTGGCACAAGCCATCGATTTTGAGATAAAACGCTTGGGTGTTGACTGTATGTATTTGGACATCACCCATAAACCCGCTGAGTTTATTATTAAACACTTTCCAACCATATATCAGCGATGCATTGATCTCGGTATTGATATTACTAAACAGCCGATCCCTGTTGTTCCCGCAGCTCACTATACTTGCGGTGGTGTCATGGTCGATTTAAACGGTAAAACAGATCTCGACGGTTTATATGCCATTGGTGAGGTCTCTTATACTGGGTTACACGGTGCTAATCGCTTAGCCAGCAACTCACTATTAGAGTGCGTTGTCTATGCGAGAAGTGCTGCCAACCACATTCAGACATTATTAAACACGGTAGACCTTCCTATTGCTCTACCTACATGGGACGAAAGCCAAGTATCGAACTCTGACGAAGAAGTAGTTATTGCTCATAATTGGCACGAATTACGATTGTTTATGTGGGATTATGTGGGCATCGTTCGGACCAATAAACGACTTGAACGTGCTTTACGCCGTATTCATATGTTGCAGCAAGAAATTCAAGAATATTACAGCAACTTTAAAGTTAGCAATAACCTATTAGAGTTACGTAATTTAGTCCAAGTCGCCGAATTAATCATTCTGTGCGCCATGGAAAGAAAAGAAAGTCGTGGTCTACATTATAATTCTGATTATCCGAATAAGCGCGAAACCGTACAACCAACAGTATTAACCCCAGAAAGCTGACATCTTCAATATAGAATATTAATTCTACAGTAACTTATATTACAATGATTGGTATATTACTTTACAAGTAATATACCAACAGAGAATTACTTATAAAAATTAAGTCCGAACAATAAAAGTAGAATCCACATATAACCAGTTAAAATACATAATAAACTATTTCACATTGTTCATTTTAATTCTCTTCATCAAAAAATATAACATTACATTTTCAAAGTAGAGGTTGATATTATGTATGTACTTCAATGCCCCATATGCCGTGAACGACTTGCTTTTACACGTAAACATAGAACGATTTTAGAGAAACTTACGCACTTTAAGTGTCACAAAGTTGAATGTACTCGTTGCAAAAACCAATGGTTTATTTCTAAATCATCAAGGGAGCTTAAACTAAGCAATGTGTGCACTTAATATGTAGTTTTTCAGCGAAAGTTAATTAAAAATCAATATTTCAATAAAATAACATATCTATATTAAAACCAAGTTAAGACTCTAACCTCTAAAACAAAAATCAACCTCTTAAACAAAAACCAAACAAAGCTGTTTGGTTTTTTATTTTAAAATTTATTTATAGTACTGATTTATTTTTCACTATCATAAGTGTAGTTATAATACCCGTAACCATAACCGTATGCATTTGCGGCTCTGCTTTGCACAGCGTTAAGAATAAAACCTTTGACTTCAACGCCAGACTGTAAAAATCGATTACGAGCGACTTCAATTTCTTTAATGCTATTTTTACCAAACCTTCCGACCATTAGCATAGTACCTGCATGCCGACCAATGATTGAAGGATCTGTCACAGCTAAAACGGGCGGTGTATCTATGAGTATAATATCATATTGTTTGCTAACGTGGTTTAGCAGTGCCTCAAAACGCGCATTCATCAATAACTCAGATGGATTTGGAGGTACTAAACCTCTGACGATGACATCAAGGTTTTCTACATTGGTCGTTTGGATCACATCGGTAATACCAACTTGATCGGATAAAACATCTGACAACCCTTGCTCAGAGCCAACACCAAAGAAGCGAATTAAGTGTCCTTTACGTAAGTCGGCATCGATAATAAGTACCTTTTGACCGCCTTGCGCCAAGACGGCTGCAAAGTTTGACGTTACAAATGACTTACCAATTTCTGGAGCTGGCCCAGAAATAGCAACAATATTATTTTTCGCTTCCATCATTGCAAAATGCAAGCTAGTACGTAGAGAACGAAGCGCTTCAACAGCTAAATCCGCAGGGTTCTCGGAGGCAAGTAATGCAGACTTCACAACACCAGCTCGTTTATGGCGCACGTTTAACATCTTCTGATCTTCTGAATCAGGAATACTCGCGTAAACGGGCAACCCCAATTGTTCAATCTCATCAGGGTTCTCAATCCCTCGATGGAATGCAGCTTTAATTAATGTGAGAGCGATAGCCAGCATACAACCTAATAATGTCGCGAATACCACAATGAGTGAACGCCTTGGTTTTACTGCATTGGTATAACTTTGTGCTTTATCAAGAATACGTACGTTACCAACTGTGCCGGCTTTTAAAATGTTCAATTCTTGAACTTTATTAAGTAGTTGAACATAAATTTGTTGGTTTACTTCAACATCGCGAGTCAAGCGTAATATTTGTTGTTGCGTTTTCGGCAATTGTTGAACTTGCGCGTTCAATCGTTTCTTTTCATTCAGCAATACATCTCGTTTATCCAATAATGATTTATATGCTGGATGATCTTTAGTGAATCGCTGGCTGATTTCACTTTCTTTAAATGTTAGTTCATTCAATTGGGCTTCCAGTTCAACCATTACTTTTAAAGTAGATTGTGCTTCAAGACTTAAATCGATCGATTCATTCGCTTGTCGATATAGATTCAGTTGATCTTCAGCAGCCGTCAACACACTTTTAATGTCAGGTAAATGTCCATTTAAGAAAGCGAGACTTTTCTCCGCTTCAGCTGAATTACGTTGTACATTTTGTAAAAGGTAGTTTTCACTGACGCTGTTTAGGATCGCTTCAATTTGAGTTTTGTTTTCACCAGTAAAACTCAGTTCCAGAACGCCGGTCTGTTTGCCTTTTTCTACAATAGTTAATCCTTGTTTCACTGTTCCTATAGCATCTAACCGATTAGTTTTAATGACGGAGTATTCGTCTCCTTTTCGCCCAGTAAGTTGACGAACAAAAATATCGTAGCCATTATTTTCAGCACCAACTCCAACGTGACCTCTAAGTAATCGTTTACCAGTACTATCAATTAACTCATATTCACCAGTATCTGTATTGATTAACTTAACAATAAAACCTACAGGTGAGCCAATAGGCTGAAACCTTTGAGGTAATTCAAAACGACTGACTTCAATTGTTCTATTCTCATCAAGTAATCTTGCCAAGCCTTTACCGAAATAAGGTAAGTAGATGGGAGCGGATTTAGTCGTCAAATTTAGACTATCAACGGTTTTACCTAAGATCATTCTCGACTTGAGAATTTCTATTTCCGTAGTCGCAGATGAATCCGACGTAAATAACTCGCCGACGTTCTCACTTAACAATGAAGAGACACCACCTTTCTTTTCTTCAACTTGAATCAATGCGTCCGCTTTATATATTGGTGTTGATAACAAGGCAAATATCACACCAGCAACTGCGAACATACAAGTGATTAAAATAATACGTAATTTATCGTCAAGCAGCAGACCAAACAATTTCCCAATATCTATCTCATCAGAAGGATCGGAAATTGTATTTTGTTGATTGGACTTCATTTATTTTTCCTAAATTACAGCTTTTCGGACCATGCTTTTGCGGCTTTTTCTATTAGTTGATAAGCGTGTTCAAATGCTTCTATGCTTTTTTGATAAGGATCTGGAATGTCTTTTTGTCCAATCCATTGCCCGAAAAGCATGGTTTTACCACGAGCTTCTGGAGAGATATTTGTCACAGCTTCGATGTGCTTATGCTCCATCACTAAAATAAGGTCGAATTCATTACACATTCTACGAGACAATTGTTGGGCGCTATGACCAATGAGTGTTACGCCATTTTGAGCAGCAACTTTCTCTGCATTTTTCTCGGCAGCTTTACCCAATAACTTACTTTTTTCCGTAGCAATTCCGGCCGACTCTATTTTAAGGTTAGGCAAGTGAGTTTTTAATAATGCTTCGCCTGTCGGAGAGCGGCAAATATTTCCAACACAAACCACTAAGATTTTTTCAAACATTAAATGACTTCCTTTCAGATAATTTGTTAGAATTAAAAGTTACGTATGGTGTTAACGGCATCAGTTAAATTGTTAACGCCTGCGATTGTAGGAACTAATTGACTAACAACTTTGTTCCATTGTGCGATCGGTGCAGTAGTAACAAATACAATATCATAAGGATTCATTTTAAATTCTGTGCCTAATATCAACGAAGCAGCTTGATTTATATTAAATTGATAGACGCTGGCGCTACTATTCTTCTCATTATTATTACCTTTGTCACTAGAACGAATAACAAAAATGCCTGTGGCATCAGCTTGCATCTGACTTAATCCTCCAGCCGAAGAAATTGCTTCTGTCAAACTCATTCCTGCTCGGTCAATTTTCAATGTCTGAGGATTTTTGACCTCTCCCATTATGAATACTTTTTGGGCATCATTACGCGGAACATGAACAATATCACCATCCCTTAATAGTTGATTTTGAGTTAAATCACCTTGTTGCATCAAGGCATAAACTGAAACAACTCTGTCTTTTCCGTTATGGGTTATCACAACATTTCGCCAGTCAGCATTAGCAGACAGTCCACCCGCTTGATTTATTGCATCGAGCAGCGTAAGAGGCACATTTGTGATAGGTTGCTTCCCCGGCTTATTTACTTCGCCCGTAATATAGGCTTTTTGCGAACGGAAAGCGGCGACGTTGACATCGACTTGAGGACTTTCGATGAAGTGGGCTAATTTTTTGGTTACATCAGCTCGAATTTGGGTAACAGTTTTACCTGCGACCGTTACAAACCCAATGTATGGATAAAATATCTTACCATCTGCATGAACCCATTGACCAGATTCAGATGCACTGCGGTAAGACCCTGCCGGTATCGTCAATTCAGGATGGTCCCAAATCGTGATATTTAGAACGTCTGCGATCCCAATTTTGTATTGATAATTGTTTAACTCAATCTCTAACTGTGAATTGGAGTTACTAGCTATTGGATTCGTTCTTAATTCATTAATTATCTTAGAATTAACTTGGTAAACATGAATGCTTGGACTCTTCGTTTCCCCAGCCGCATGATGTGTTACAACTTCAGAACCAAACTGTAGGCTTTGCCCTGGAATGCTACATGCTGAAATCAGCAGTGACGAAAACAAAACAAATATTATTTTATTATTATTTTTCATAATTTCTCGACCAGAAACAAATTTCAACATCAGTCTATAAAATTAAATTAACCAACTAATTCATTAGGGTATTAACTCAACCAAAAATCATTGCATAAATAAATATTTTCTAGAGTAATAACCTAAAAATATTCAATAAATTTGCTAAGAGATTAACATGAATTGGAAGTTCTTCTGGTCGGATATTAACAGTATTATTAAGAATTGAATAGAATAAATAGTTTAAAAAATATAAAAAATGATAACTTTTAATGGGTACCAAAAACAGCACAAAGCACAACGTCTCGTATTGATAAACTCGTTGTGCTTTATACTCAACAGCTTTTTAACTCTTACGTTCAACAGCAATTTGAGCCAAACTCAATAACGCTCTCTTGTAGTCGCTGTCCGGTAAAATGGATAACGCATTAATAGCTTTTTGTGATTCTTCTTCAGCACGCTTCTGAGTATATTCTAACGCACCAGTACGCTCAAAAGCAGCCAGAATATCATCAATAGCATCGCTACCATCGGCTTTTTCAATAACTGAGCGGATCAAGCTTTGCTCCTGTTCATTTCCATGAGCTAAGGCATAGATCAGTGGTAAAGTCGGTTTACCTTCAGCCAAGTCATCACCAATGTTTTTACCCAGCTCATCACTATCTGCTGTATAGTCAAGGAGATCATCCGTAATTTGAAATGCGGTGCCAAGATATTTTCCGTACTCACCAAGCGCTTTTTCTGTTGCATCATCGACATCTGCAAGTACACCACCCAGTTGCGTCGCGGCTTCAAACAGTCTGGCAGTTTTACAATAAATCACCCGCATGTAGTTTTCTTCGCTCGTGTCAGGCTCATTCAAGTTCATGAGCTGCATGACTTCGCCTTCCGCTAATACGTTAGTGGTATCCGCTAAAATTGAAAGTACTTTTAAGCTGTTCAACTCGGTCATCATTTGAAAAGAGCGCGTGTATAAAAAGTCACCCACTAAAACTGATGCACTATTGCCAAACATCGCATTGGCGGTTTGTCGTCCGCGTCTCATCATTGATTCATCGACGACGTCATCATGCAATAAAGACGCGGTATGAATAAATTCCACTATCGCAGCCAGTTTTAGATGGTTGCTTCCTTGATAGCCAACTGCCTTGGCAGCCAAAACCGATAACAGTGGGCGCAAGCGCTTGCCGCCACTATTTACTATATAGAAGCCCAATTGGTTAATCAGTGCTACATCTGACTCTAATTGCTTATATATCAACTGGTTGATGGCTTGCATGTCAGTTTCAGCCAAACTGCGAATGGCTTTTAAATCCATAATCGACTCTGGTTATCTAGAGTGTATTCCTACAGCTCTTTATTAAAACAAAATTAACGGGATTTTACCTAAAATTCAGACATAAGACAGCTTTTACACTACATTTGATCCAACTAATCGGATCTTTCTATTTCTTTGTCATTTAATGCTTGCCAGTATCGCATTCTTAGCGTAGAATCCGCGCCCATTGTCATTAAAATTTTAGTAGCGCACTTTTTACAAATTAAAATGTTCAGTGCGTTAAAGAGCTCGGAGTAAAATAGCTATGTATGCTGTTTTTAAAAGTGGCGGCAAGCAACACAGAGTTGCTGAAGGTCATGTATTACGTTTAGAAAAATTAGAAGTTGCTACTGGTGAAACTATTGAATTTGATCAAGTTCTTTTAGTTGCTAACGGTGACGACGTTAAAGTTGGCGCACCTTTAGTTGAAGGTGGCAAAGTGGTTGCTGAAGTAGTTAGCCACGGTCGCGGTGAGAAAGTACGCATTGTTAAGTTCAAGCGTCGTAAGCACCACGAAAAGCAAATGGGCCACCGTCAGTGGTTCACTGAAGTTAAAATCACTGCTATCAACGCTTAATTAAAGGAGTCTAACTCATGGCACATAAAAAAGCTGGCGGTTCTACTCGTAACGGTCGCGATTCAGAAAGTAAACGTCTTGGTGTAAAACGTTTTGGTGGTGAAGCAGTACTTGCTGGTAACATCATCGTTCGTCAACGTGGTACTAAATTCCATGCTGGTGACAACGTAGGCATCGGCCGTGACCACACTTTATTCGCTTTAGCTGAAGGCAAAGTGAAGTTCGAAGTTAAAGGTCCTAAGAACCGTAAATTTGTAAGTATCGAAGCTTAATCTAGCTTAAATTACTTTTACAAATTAAAAGCCCTGCCTTTGGCAGGGCTTTCGTTTTTCTTAAGCTAAAGAATTGGTATAATCGCGGTATTCATATTTTAATCAGCAACAACTGCAGTTGGTGATCAAAATAGTTTTGCGATGCAGGAGTAAATATGAAATTTGTCGATGAAGCAGTCATACGGGTTGAAGCCGGTGATGGTGGCAGTGGTTGTGTCAGCTTCAGGCGTGAGAAATATGTCCCTGATGGTGGTCCTGATGGTGGCGATGGTGGCGACGGCGGTAATGTATATCTACAAGCCGACGAGAACCTAAATACGCTCATCGATTATCGATTTGAGCGCTTTCACAGAGCTGAACGTGGTGAAAACGGTAAAGGTCGTGATTGCACTGGACGAGGCGGTAAAGAGTTAATTTTAAAAGTCCCAGTCGGTACACGCGCCGTTGATGAAGAAACCGGTGAATCCCTAGGTGACTTAACTGCCCATGGACAAAAGCTTCTGGTCGCAAAAGGTGGTTTTCACGGCCTTGGAAATACCCGCTTTAAGAGTTCAACTAACCGAGCACCACGCCAAAAAACACTCGGCACGCCGGGAGAAGTTCGTAATCTGCTGTTAGAACTTATGCTGCTGGCAGATGTTGGCTTGCTTGGCTTACCGAATGCTGGCAAATCAACTTTTATTCGTTCTGTTTCACGAGCACAACCCAAAGTGGCTGATTATCCATTTACCACCCTTGTACCTAATCTGGGCGTTGTAAATCCACGTGCTGGTCAAAGTTTTGTTATTGCTGATATACCAGGGCTGATTGAAGGTGCGGCCGATGGCGCAGGCCTTGGGATTCGCTTCCTTAAGCATTTAGAGCGCTGTCGAGTGCTGCTACACATTATTGACATTGCGCCAATCGATGAAAGCGATCCTGTTGAAGCTGCAACATCAATTCTCGCAGAACTTGAAAAATATTCACCTAAGTTGGCGAGTAAGCCCCGCTGGTTAGTGATCAATAAAACCGATTTACTGCTTGAAGAAGAGCTCGAAGAAAAAATCAACCGCGTTATTGATGCATTAAACTGGGAAGGAGAGATCTTCCAAATTTCTGCATATAACCGTGAAGGCACTAAAGAGCTAAGCGAGAAGCTACTCGACTTTATTCAGTCCTTACCAGCTGAAGATGAAGCGGTCGATCCTGAAGCTGAAGTTGAGTTTAAATGGGATAATTATCATCAAGCGACCACCAGTGACTTTAACGACAGTTACGATGACGATTTCGATGATGATTTTGACGATGATGACTATGATGTCGAAGTCGTTTACGAGCGCTGATAGCTAATGATCAAAAAAGAGCACATGTTATTACTTAATAACTATGTGCTTTTTTGAACTCTCTATTAGCATTGGTTTGGTTTTTCACACAAGATACACATTAAAATGGGGCCCCAAACAGGGCATGTGACACAACATGCAACATTGCATGCCCATTTTCCCGCAAGCGATCTATATGATGGTGATTCAGGGACATCTTTCAAGTTAACAATTGCAGGATGCTTTTGTTTAACCATTTCTTTACGAAGGCTTGGTTCTTTACTTAATAAGTCAGTTAACTTTAAAGTAATTTTCAAGGCTAAAGCATCATTAACTGCGCCAGCTTGGTTGCCAGAAGAGCGAGCGCTGGATGCCTTAATGGCTAAATTTGACAAACAACATGCAACTTCTTCGTTTTCTACCTCAAAAGCAACCTGATAAGTACGATCACTATTATCTTTCAACGTAACGGTTAATTCAGAACTATTTGTTCTAATCCATGTTTTCCAATCATCTTTCGATACTTTAGCGGGTTCATCATTAGGTAACGCTAATGCTAAGTTTTGCGTAAAATGCTGCTGATTGTTCAGTAAGCTTGCTGTTTCTGCTGCCATAGTTAAATTTCTCTG
Source organism: Parashewanella sp. (assembly GCA_049608225.1). Lineage (GTDB taxonomy): Bacteria > Pseudomonadota > Gammaproteobacteria > Enterobacterales > Shewanellaceae > Parashewanella. Next base: position 18,715 of record JBMYXI010000012.1, on the reverse strand, counting down.
TTTAATATCACCATCGAAGTATATCTTAATGAGATTAAAGCCATTTTAACGATAGGTGAAACATAATAAACTCATTCGAAACTTTTTCGATTGACATGATATTGTCGGCATGAATTCGAATTTATTTTCCGATGGCACCTTCTTATTATTGTGAGATCCCGTTTTTGCCGTTTACAATAGCATCACACTCTAGAATTATCAGGAAGATATCGTGCAAATTTCTTTAATTGCCGCTATGGCGAACAACCGAGTGATCGGTAAGAATAATCAGATGCCTTGGCATCTACCTGAAGATTTACAACATTTTAAGCAAACCACCATGGGTAAGCCTATTATAATGGGGCGCAAAACGTTCGAATCGATTGGTCGCCCTCTTCCTGGACGTCATAATATTGTGATCACAAGGCAAGATGATTATCAGCCTGAAGGCGTGAGTGTCGCCGCCACTTTTGATGAAGCCAAACGTCTTGCTGGTAATGTAGAAGAAATTGCCGTTATTGGTGGTGGACAACTCTATAAGCAATTATTGCCAATAGCCGATAAGCTTTACTTGACTGAAATTAACATTGATGTCGAAGGTGACACCTATTTCCCACACTGGGAGAAAGGAGATTGGTTACAAACTGAGTCAAAAACGGGAAAAAGTGTGACGGGGATCGAATTTTGCTTTATAACATTAGTAAAAAAGTGTTAGATTAACGCTACGACTTTTGTATTAAAATAACAAACTCTCTAAAGGAGTATCGGATGCGCAACTTAACCTTAGCAGGTGTTGCAATTATTGCTTCATCTCTATTGATCCCAACTGCTCAAGCAAATGAACAACTTTTTGTGAGCATTTGCAGCTATGTAAAGGCCAATGAAAAAAACCGCTTACGTAAAAAGCTTAAAGAGGGTCGAGTTAATTTACGTAATATTTATTCAAGTCTAGCCTGTAACGGTGATAACCTTTTACAAACAGCTTACAAAGCAGACGCTAATGAAGTGGGTAAGTTTATTGTTAAGCGCGTTTCTTCTAAAGCCCTTAAGCAAAGCAAAGTATGGGAATGGGCAAACGCAAATGGTAAAGCCGCAAGCCCAATTACTGCAGCTTTGAAAGGAAAGTTAAAGCTGTAACCAATTGATTTAAAGTAAGTATGCTAACTTCTTAGTAAAGTAACAGGTGTTGGCATACTGACATTTGCTTCATCGCAAAGTTTCCTCAGCGAAAAGAAACAATATACTGCGCTGCAAGGACAACAAATACTCCACTGAAAACACCTTTCATAGCTTGACGCTGAACAAGAATCTAACTCTTTGTTTTTACTTGATATAACAACCTCGTCTTTAGAGTGTTTATTATTCGTGAAATAGTCTTGTTCCAGTCTTTCATTCATTTTAAAACAATCAGTCACTAAACTCATAGTCACCTCATATCTACCTTACGCCAATAGTGTCATTTTTGTTGCTTATTAAAAGCGGCTTTTTCCTGTTCGAAATTTTGTTTGCCTAACTCTAATATTCTTTGTTGTAATTGCGCTTTGACTTTCTCTTCAGCGAATTGATCCCTTTCTTCAACAAGAGCGCTATTAGCTTTTATTAACTCCTCCTCCTTTTTTTTCAACTCGTTCTCTTTTTCCACTATTGAAGCTGCTAGCTCCCTTAACTGTGCTTGCATCTTATTGAGCTCTTTTTTCTTAGCTTCATATGCTTGCTCTCGTTGCTGCAATTCATCAAAAGTTAAGACTTCAGATTCCGTTTGCGTACAAGCATCAACCTTCGTTGCACCACAGGTTTGAGTTTCTTTTGAAAGAGTTTCTTTTGAAAGTGTTTCTCTAGACGTGGACGTGAATGGCATTAGATTTATCACATTCTGCGTTGTTTTTTTTACTCTTTCAATCCTGATCAGCTGTTGCTCCACTCTACTTTTATCTAAGTTCGGTTTTGCCGATTGTTCAGCTTTACTCTTTATAAATGAAACTACGGGATTTTTTCCTACGATCCTTATACATGGTGTGAAATCAACGATACCACCTGAAATAAATTGAACTTGGTAACAGCGGCACCCATCAACGCGAAACGTTGTCATAAATATGGGTTCTTTTTGCGAGTCAGTTTTACAATAAAAATAACCACTTTGAGTAATGGGAGTTAATTGCTCTACAGAAAAACTTCCAGTTTGCATCGTCATTATCAAACTTAACCCTATGAAGACAAGAAGTTACCCCTAATATCACCAAGAAAGAATAACAGCAACAATTAGTTAAACTGATTTATTCCTTATTCAGGTTAAGTTCAATTTACTTATAGCAATTCCGAGACATCAGATAATTACCTTAGGTAAAGTAAGCTAAGCTCTGTTTTCAATATGCACAACCACATCAACATCGCTCATTTACGGCAACAAAGAAGTGTATATTTTTCTATACCGTCATAGTCCTTTACCGGCTCCTCGCACTGATTGAGATAAGAAAAAAAGCAAAAAATACTTTTGCAAGGACAGCAAACTATACAATCAAATATTCTTAAGCACAGATCGACTTTGTTTGCTCCGTTTGATGCTTCTTGAAATTGTGTTTGTTGAGATGCTGTGAGATACGAGGTAACAGCCTGTAAAGATTCTGTCACGAGTGGATTAGAGTCTGCAGCCGTTGTCATATAATCAAACCTTGAAATAGTTGATTATAACCACATCTACATAAACCTAATCCTACTTAACGGATTAAATTCATTTAATAAAACATAAAACAACAAAATGCCCACCTTATCTTTTTAATAAAGCAGGCACTCTAAGCACTACTTTAGTACAGCATTAGCTTTTCCTACCAAATCAGCAGCATGATTCATAATATGGAAAATCACACTTTGTTCATTGGTTCCTGTTACAAGATGCGCAGAAGGTCCGCTTGCATAGATAGCGACATCTTCGCCAGCGTGTGTTTCTGAATTTCTCGGTACCAACGCTTCCTGATGGAAACCGGGCTTCGTTGTATCAACGTCGGTTAAATCAACTCGACCTAATTTATGAATATCTGCGCCTTTATCCGCATCTGTTTCATCGCCTAAGTCAGCAAAGCCACGTCCATTGGCATAACCTAGTGTAGTATATGGTTTATCGTCAGACGCTAATGCAGGGCTGGTTTTACCCACTTCAACAACTTTACCTAAAATTGGGTTACCTCGCTTCGGATAGCCCGCAATGGTGAATACATGACTGTGATCGGCAGTCACAATGATCAAGGTTTCTTTTGGATCAGTACTCTTCATTGCCATTTCAACCGCTTGTGAAAACTCAATGGTGTCTTCTAATGCATTGAATGCATTACCCGCATGATGGCCGTGATCGATACGCCCTGACTCAACCACCAGCATGTATCCCTTGTCATTATTATCAAGCAGCTTAATGGCTTTGTCCGTCATTTCAGTTAGTGACGGTTCACCGGCAATATCATTTTTGCGGTCGGCTTCGTATTGCATGTGGCTTTCGTTAAACAGTCCGAAAATGCGTTCAGTTTTTTCAGGATCGATATTGTTAAAACCATCATCCTCAAACACATAAACACCATTAGGGTACTTAGTCTGCCATTCAGTAATGAGATTACGGTTGTCAGTGCGGTCACCTTCTACACTGCTTTTCGCATCAGCTGAATTGGCGCTTGCTGTTTTGGGTAAAAAATGGCGACGACCGCCCCCCATTACGACTTCGATACCATCAACATCTAAGCCACTGTATTTTGCTTCGAGGTTTGCCTCAAAGTTCACTAGCTGATCGGCAATATCTTTACAACCTGCGGTCTTGGCAGCATCTGACATGTCAGAAATATCTTCCCAATTGCGATGCGCTGACTTCGCATAGGTTGCCGCTGGCGTAGCATGGGTAATACGCGCAGTAGAGATAATTCCTGTCGACATACCCGCAATTTCAGCCAGTTCTATTGCTGATACCAGTTCATTTCCTGCAACTGTGCTGCAATCGCCTTTTTCAATATCAGCATCAACACCTAGCACGCCAGCATCGGTTTTTACTCCCGACATCATCGCTGTCATGGTGCCTGCTGAATCAGGTGTTTGTGCATCAACATTATAGGTCTTTGCTAATCCAACAAACGGAAACTTATCAAAACTTAAATTGTTTTCTTCACCCAGCATGCCTTTTTTCTGGCCATCTAATATGCGCGCTGCGGTTACCGTTGAAACGCCCATACCATCACCAACAAACAAGATGATATTTTTTGCTGCGCCTTTTTGACTATTAATTTTTTGCAGCATTTTTGCCGTTTGTGTTACATCCCCAACCCCTTTTACAAACCAAGGGTTATTCAGACTCGTTAGCATTTCTGCACGATTAAGCGCAGTACGCGCGGGATGGCATTGATGGCTAGTGGCTGTCACTTCTGATTTGTCTAACTTACCGTCACCGTTTTTATCAATACCAGAGTCAAGTTGCACACCACCATTACGGCAAACAGCATGACCAACGGTAAGCGGTGTATTTTTTACTAAGGCATTTTTGCCGTTACTTCCATTTTTACCATCATCACTATTACATGCGCTTAACGTGATTGCAGCAGTCAGAAGCGTGATTTTTGTTACTAATTTCATTTCGATTCCCTTATTCTGACTTAAAGCCTAATGCATTCGCTATCATGTGAAAAACAACGCTTTGTTCAATCACGCCTTGTGCCATTTGTGCACCTGGTCCTGTGGCATGAAGACTGATATCTTCGCCCGCATGTGTTTCAGAGCTTCTAGGAACGTGAGCTTCTTGGTGAAAACCGGGCTTTGTTGTATCAATATTCGCTAATGTAACAGCGCGACCAGCCACTTTATCTTTGCCATAAACCACATCAGCATCGGTTTCGTCTGCGAAATCATGAAAACCACGACCATTCATATAACTTAGGGTGGTATAAGGTTTACCGTCTGCGGCAAGTGTCGGCTCCGTTTTCCCTATGCCTACAACCTTACCTAGAATTGGATTACCACGTTTTGGATAGCCTCCCATAGTAAACACGTGACCGTGATCAGCCGTGACAATAATTAACGTGTCCTCTTTGTTGGTCATGTCATAAGCTTTTTTTACGGCATTTGAAAACTCAATGGTATCGTTAAGGGCATTAAACGCATTGCCCGCATGATGAGCATGATCGATACGACCCGATTCAACGGTTAAAAAGAATCCATCAGGATCTTGCTTTAAGATATCGATGGCTTTGGCAGTCATTTCGCTTAGGGATGGTTCACCCGCCTTATCGTTTTTACGGTCAGCCTCATATTGCATATGGCTTTCGTTAAACAAACCAAAAACCTGCTTAGTCTTACTGGTGTCAATCGCATCAAATCCTTTTTGATCAAAAACATAAACACCTTTAGAATACTTTGCAGTCCATTCTGTCACTAAGTTGCGATTATCGGTTCTATCACCTTCAACTTTGCTCTTTGCGTCCGGTGAGTTAGCTTTCTCATCTTTAGGTAAAAAATGACGGCGACCGCCACCAAACACTACATCAATACCGTCAACATCAATGCCTAAATATCGCTGCTCAAGATTACTTTCAAAATTAACTAATTGATCAGCAATGTCTTTGCAACCTTTCGCTTTCGCATCATCGGGCATATCAGAAATATCTTCCCAATTGCGATCAGCTGACTTAGCATAAGTTGCTGCTGGGGTTGCATGAGTGATCCTTGCTGTAGAAATGATCCCTGTTGCCATGCCTTTTATTTCTGCAAGCTCTAATGCGGTAGCAACTTGATTTCCGTTCATAGTGTCGCAGTTACCACGGGCGATATCCTCATCCACGCCAATGACGCCAACATCGGTTTTCAAACCTGAAATCATCGCCGTCATGGTTCCAGCTGAGTCAGGAGTTTGTGCATCGACGTTATAGGTTTTTACCAACGCTGTGTGCGGAAAAGATTCAAAACTCAAATAGCCTTCTTCACCTGTTTTTCCTTGGCGCTGCCCTTGCAAAATACGTGCAGCCGTTAAGGTAGAAATTCCCATTCCGTCGCCCACAAATAAAATGACGTTCTTCGCTCTCTGACCGTATTTTTGTTTAATTTTCATTTGCAGCTTAGCTTGTCCATCTGCATACCAATCGCTTTGTGTTTGATGACTTGGTAATACAGCTGCATTTGCAGAAAGCGCAAACGCTAACGCGCAGGGAAGAGTGACCCATTTCGCATTCATGATTTCACCTTAATACTAAGTTGATAAAAAGTTCGCCAGTTAAATTAGGCAACTTATGTTTCATTTGTGCTTCAGTTAAATGAGTCTTTTTTGACTTTAAGATGACACTTTTTGTTTATTGCGTTATTCCATTGTTATAATCAGCCATCATTTTTCAAAAGACGACTCCGATGGTTAAATTCGCTCCACTAAATGCACTAGAAATAAAAACGTTGCGTCAATCATTAGGATTGAGCGCCGAGCAAGTTGCGACGCTAACAAAACACTCTCTTGAACAGGTCGAGCAGTGGGAAGCGGGTGATATTGAAGTCCCAGCGTTAGTAGAAAAAAAATTACTTGAGCTTGATGACACCATCGAAATGCAAGTGCTAAATACTTGTGATGGCATTGAAGGGTTATTTAAAACCGAGCCTAAACGCCGCTTGGCTTTTGTTGTTTATCCTAGTCAGGCGATTTATACCCAATATAATCCTGAATTTTTAAGCTCATTGCCTTTAACTGAGCTATATAACACCTCAGCTTGGCGCATTAAAAAAGAATGTAAGTTAGTGCTTGAAGTTGATGTCAGTTTAGTGCCTTTAAACGTTGAAGATTATAAAGCCTATCGAGAACAAAACAACTTATCAGAAAGCCGCGAGAGCCGCGCTAAATGGGCGGCAACGCAGCTTAAATAACAAGTAGTTAATTAGATACTAACTTTCTTCTTGCAACTTCAGCTTCTGATTTTTTTAGTGCTTGAGTAAAGCTAATACGCTGCTGCATTTTGTCACGAAATGCAGCCAATTTAGCAGGAATATGTTGTTCGAATACCGTTGCCCAAAGTAATGTTTGCGCCAGCATGATATCAGCTACCGTTAATTCCTCACCCAATAAAAACTCAGTTTCTGGCATCATGTTTTCAGCAAGTGCTGCCGCTTTATTAAACTCCCACACTGCCGTCGGTAATAATTCTTTCACTCGTACTTCTTCAGGCAAGGCAAACTTATGCTTGCCCATGCTCCACAAGGCTTGCTCTAATTCAGTAGTGATAAAACTCATCCACTGATGGTGCTTCCCTGATGAAGCTGTGCCTGCTCTAGGCAATAAGCGACCATTGCCATATTTTTCAGCCAGATATAGGCAAATCGCTGCCGATTCAAAGAGGACATTATCACCATCTGTGATAACGGGAATTTTACCGCTGGGGTTTAGTGCTAGAAAAGCTTTGCTGCGGTTATCGCCAGCAGCAAAATCAATGTATTCGAATTTCCAGTCGAGCTCTAACTCTTCTAACAACCAAGAGACTCGTAACGCGCGACTTTTTGGTGTGCCATATAAGGTGATCATCGTATTTCCCTGATAGAATCTGTTCAAAGTTGATTTAACATACCGAATAATTGTGCGATTAGACAAATTTATCTGTGAAACCACTGAACTGACCCGCAGCATGGCGAAAAAAGCGCTGAAGTCAGGAGACATTAGCTGTGATGGCGTTATCATCAAAGATCCGAGCTTTAAAGTCACACCAGAGATGGCTATCTGTTTTGACGATTACCCACTGGAATTTCCTTGTGAACGTTACATCATGCTCAATAAGCCGCTCGATACCATTTGTTCAAATATTGATGAGCATTATCCCTCAGTACTGTCATTACTGGATTTACCTAAAGCACACAGTCTGAGTATCGCGGGACGTTTAGATGCAGATACCACGGGCTTAGTGCTTATCACCAGCGACGGACAATGGGCACATAAAATTACCTCCCCCAAAAAAGACTGTGGCAAACGTTATTTGGTTGAGGTTGCCGATCCCCTCCGTGATGATTTGGTTGAGCAATTTCAACAAGGTATTGAACTGCGAAATGAATCGGAGAAAACCAAGCCTGCCTTACTGGAAATCGTCGACAGTCACACCGCTAGACTGACCATTACAGAAGGCAAGTATCATCAAGTCAAACGTATGTTTGCCGCAGTAGGTAATAAAGTCGTTGGCTTACACCGTGAAGCCATTGGGAAGATTGAATTGGATGAAGAAATAGCACCAGCGCAGTGGCGCTATTTGTCTGAGAATGAAATAAACAGTGTTACTTAACCATTAGTATTAAATCACCACTGATGGTATCCATTCGTATATTAGCAGTGCCTTTACCTATGGTGATATCAAGCGATTCTGCCCCCGTATAACGCGCTTTTTTAGGCTTATCTTGTGTCAGCTTATTTTGAATATCACCACCTGGACCACCATCAATTTCAACATTTGCATCAGGCAGTTTGCTAAATTTTACCATCACATCACCACTGACACTCTGTGCTTTTAAGCTATTTATATCACCATTAACCGAAAATTTAGCATCGCCACTGACCAGCTTGATTTGTAATGATTTTGCCATTGAAAAATCGCCATTCAATTGACCTGAAACTTGCTGTATCTCAATATGACTGGCTTGAGTGTGAGCATTTAAATCACCACTCACGGCGTTATATCGAATACTGCCTTTGCTGTTTTTATCATTCAGTTGTCCAGACACTGATGACAATTGAATTTCTCCTGAAAGATCGTTGGCATTTATCTCGCCAGAAATGGATTTTAACTCTGGAGAACCTTGCAGAGACTTCGCATCAATATCACCGCTGACACTACTAACGCGAATATCACCACTCAGCTTACTCACATCGAAATCGGTGCTAACGCCTTCTGCGTCTAACCTTAACTTTTTAGGCACCATAATTTTAAGTTTACTGCCTGCTTTACCACTTAAGTCAATACGTTGCTCAACCTTATCTTCGATAGTAATGCTATTACCGCGCTTTTTAAAAATAAGCCCTTCACTATAATCATCTAAGGTTCCAATGACTTGAACTTGATTTTTATCCCAACTTTTTATGCTAACATCACCGCGTTTAACTTCGATATTGATGCTAGGTGACGCAGTGACCGCTAGGGTTTTATCGACTTTCTCAGCAGCTAATGTCATAAACGGCATACTGATCATCATGCTAGTAACTATTGATGTAATTCCTGTTTTCATATTACTTTCCCTCTAACTGAACAATCTTGTTCAAATGGTATGAATTGTTTCTAATTGATGAATACTTTGCTTTTGGTTAAGTAGTTCAAGCTCTTTTTGTTGCACCCACAGCCAAAGTTCCCAAAGCTGTTTATCATTCGGGGTCGACTTAAGCTGTTTAATAACTTGAGCGGCCGCTTCTCTAACTTCTTTTAAGCCATTATTAATGGGTTTTAAGTCCGTTTGTGATCTCCATTCCACTTTTTCAACTGTGATATCATAAGCTTGTACTTGTTTTTGATGCTGCTGTTGTAGCTGATCGATTAATTGCAACATAACGCTGTTTGCTTGCAAGTTTTGAGCATCAGGAGCAAACAACCACTGCCAACTCAATGCAACACTAAATAACAGCAAACTGGCAGCAGCAAACATCTGCCAGTTGTATTTTTTGCTATCGGTATTATCTTTTATACCAACATCCATTCGCTGTTCTATTCCACGCCACATATCATTTTGAGGCTTTATCCCTTTAGGCAAATCCCTTAGGAGTGCATCCAATTGCTTATCTTGATGGTTCATTACAACATCTCCTTGAGTAACTTCCTTGCCCGATGAAACTGAGCTTTACTTGTACCAGTTGCCATACCTAATAAATTGGCAACTTCTTCATGACGATAACCTTCAACAGCATGAAGTACGAACACTTGCCTTGCTCGCTCAGGTAATTTCAAAATCAAGCAATCGAGTTCGCTGTAGTCATCATTGACACTTGCTTCCAACATGGATTCTTGACTTACACTCTCTTGATTTAAAAAACGCGCCCATAAACTCTTTTGGGCTTTGATCATACTCAATGCCTGATTAATACAAAGTCGATGTAACCATGTGCTAAATTGACTTTCACCACGGAAGCTTGGCAGCTTTTGCCACACTCTCACAAAACATTCTTGAGTTATTTCTTCAGCAAAACTTCGACAACCGCACAGGCGCAATACTAAGGCGTAGATCCGCGGATGATGCTGTTGATAAAGTTGCTTAAATGCGGCTTTATCCCCTTGCTGTGCTAGAGGTATCCATTGAGACTCTATGGATTGAGTATTGTTATCTTCAACCAGTGCAAGCACCGTGTTTTCCTTGATATGGGTTCGAATATAATGATTAGACTAACTGAGGTAGGTAAAAGGTTTAAATGAATTTAAATTATTTCTTGGCTTCGCTATTTATACTTTTGACACCTGAAATCATGTATTTTCAAGTATCACAAGTATATTTCATAGACGAGCTGAGCCGTTGCCAGATCAGCAATAGCGCAGCCAACTGACTTAAATAGCGTAATTTCACTTTCTGATTGACGGCCAGCAACCTCGCCTTGACATAATTGACTGAGCTCAGCTTTAACGCTGTCGATTTCAAATCGACCTTCACTCACAGGGAGCAATAACTCACCTGCTTCAGCACAAGTATTTATTTTCGCGTCAACAAATACATTGGATTTGACCACCAGCTCAGTATCACACTCTCGGCTATCACTGCGGTGATTGCCGACTAAATCAACGTGTGTGCCTTGAGCCACTAATGAGCCATCGAAAAGTGGTAATGGTGAACGCGTGGCACAGCTAATAATATCAGCAAGAGGTATCGCTTTTTCTAAATCGATACAAACATCAACAAGTAAATCTGTACGTTGTGCTTTAATTTTTTTAACCACTGCTTTGGCTTTATTGATATCACGTCCCCATACACTAACATGGGTTAAATCACACACAGCAGCATGTGCCAACACCATATAAGGCGCAAGCTCCCCCGTGCCTAATAACAACAACTTTTTGGCGTCTTTTCGAGCTAAAAAATCACTAGCTAATCCAGACATTGCCGCAGTGCGCCATAAGGTTGCAGAAGTGCCATCAACAATGGCTAGCGGTTTCCCCGTCTGCTTATCAAACAATAAAATTTGCGCGTAAACACTTTTTAGTTGCGACGATTGTTTTGGATTTTCAGGAAAATAAGTGAAACTTTTAACGGCAATCACCGATTGATTCCACGATGGCAATAACGCGAACGTATTGTGATTACTCGACTGTGTCTCTAATTGATAAAGTTGCCGCTGCGGCATATGAAAATCATGCCCGAATGTGTCTTTAAGCTTCTGGATGAGCGATGGAAAGCTTAAACTCTTTTCTACATCAGTTTGAGTAAATACCTGCATGATACTCTCTACATTTAGAATGGTCTTGTCTCAATAAAAACCGCTTGGTTTCGAATTTGCTTAAACCAAAAAGCTAACTCAACACAATCTTGTTGCCATTCAAGTTGTGGGTGACGAAATTCGATATACTCCAATGCCACAACCAATGCCATTTGTTCAACATCTAGTTGGCAACTTTGATATACCTGCGCACGAGTTTTCTCGATATGATTTAAGGTATTGTGAATGGCTTGAGTGAATCGTTTTGTCCAAAATGGCGATCGGACGCCTTCTTGCTCACGCATTTGCTCTTGCCTTAAGCCAACCGCGCTATCGAGTAAGCCCTTTATCATTGAAAAAGCGGTCATGCTTTGCCAGTCGATTTTTCTGGGAAAAAGCTGGTTATTACCAAATTCATGATCTAAATAACGCACGATCACCTCGCTATCAAATATGGCATCCCCTTCATTCAAAATTAAACAAGGTACTTTCGCTAACGGATTGGAATTAACCAAAATGGGGCGATTATCAAACGGGTTAACAATGACCTCTTGAATATCTGTTATCGCTAAATATCGAGAAACAACACGGACAAGACGCGCATAAGGCGACGCTAATGAATAAAGCAGTTGCATAAGTTCACACCAATAAATTGAAAAGTTAAAAGATGCTTGTTACCAATATTTCTCTACTGTGACATTACCTGGCGCTCGGCGCAGATTCTTCTTCAGTCCTTTATCAAATAACGCTTGTTGCGCATCCGTTATCATGCCAGGATTGCCACAAATCATTACTTGCGAATCTGATGCTGACAGTTTCAAGCCCGCCAACGTTTCAAGCTCTCCTGATGTTAACGCCTTAGGGATCCGCGTTGCTGTCGCCCCTTCTACCTGCTCTCTAGTTACTGATAAAATAAAGGAAAATTGCTCAGGATATTTCGATTGCAACTGTTTAATCTTGTCTAGATAAGCTAAGTCTTCAGCCAGCCTTACCCCATAAACCAACACAACCTTTTCAAAACGTTGCCAAGGCTCATCAGTTTCCATCATTGAGATAAAGGGCCCGACAGCGGTTCCTGTTGCCAAAAACCATAAGTGCTTTCCTTGAGCTTCATCCGTTGGAATTTCATTGAGCACCATAAAACCAGCGGCTGAAGTAGAAACTTCAATCTCATCACCAATGCGTAATTCATGTAACTTGGGCGACAACTGTCCATCTTCAACCGCGACAGCGACCACTTCAAGATGATCAGTGTTAGGAGGGTTAACTAACGAATACGCACGCGCCACCCGCTTGCCATCTCTTATCTCACTGAGTTTAATGAACTGTCCAGCAGTAAAAGGCGCTATTTCGGCGCTAATTTGAAGAGAAAATAGCTTACTGTTCCAATCTGTACGTCCTATTACACGACCTGTGGTCCACATGCGCTTCCCCATAAGTATTAAAAAGCTTCTATGTAAACATACACAAAGGTTCACAAATAGAAAAGTTAACAAAAATTTAGCCGTTAAATTTCATTGAAATACCACGTAAAAACAAGCACCAGATTGAATATACGCTAGGCTTATAAATGTTGTGTGAAACCAGAGTTTGCCAAAAGGATAAAAAGCATGGAAATGGAACAGATACAGTGGGTTGCAAAAGGAATTGATTTCCTAAGCAGCTTATTTCTATTAGCTGTGGGTTTGGGTGTATTAGCGGTTATTTACATGTACATTGTCGATAAACATCAAACCAAACAAGCCATTCGTCATAACTACCCTGTTATTGGTCGATTTCGTTACTTATTTGAAAAACAAGGTGAGTTTTTCAGACAATATTTTTTCTCACAAGATCGTGAAGAGCTTCCCTTTAACCGCGCAGAAAGAAGCTGGGTTTATCGTGCGGCTAAACGTGTCGATCGATCTATCGCCTTTGGTTCAACACGACAGTTAGAAACCGATGGCGCTATCATGTTTATGAATACCGCCTTTCCAACCTTAGACACTGATGCCGCCCCCTCGAAACCTATCACGGTTGGCTCTGGCTGTCGTCATCCATACACTACATCCAAAATTTGCCACATTTCGGGCATGAGTTTCGGTGCACTTTCAAGCCCTGCTGTAACAGCATTATCAAAAGGTGCAGCAAAAGCAGGTTGCTGGCTGAACACTGGTGAAGGTGGACTCAGCCCCTATCACCTTTCAGGTGGTTGCGATATTGTTTTCCAGATAGGTACTGCGAAATACGGTATCAGAAATGCGGAAGGACACATTGATGATGATAAATTAATGGCTGTCGCCGCCCACCCTGAAGTGAAAATGTTTGAGATCAAACTCAGTCAAGGTGCGAAACCCGGTAAAGGCGGCATTCTTCCCGGTGTCAAAGTTACCGAAGAAATCGCCAAAATCCGTGGTATTCCTGTTGGCACTGATTCAATCAGTCCGAATGGTCACATCGAATTTAAAAACGTGGGTGATATCTTAGATATGATCAATCACGTTCGAGAAGTCACAGGCAAGCCTACAGGTATAAAAGCTGTTATCGGTGATACCCATTGGTTAAATGACTTCTTTGACGAAGTAGAAAAACGTGGCGCAGAAAGTGCACCAGATTTTTTCACCGTAGACAGTGCTGATGGCGGAACAGGCGCAGCGCCCCAACCACTAATGGATTATATGGGCTTACCAATCAAAGAGAGTTTGGCCATGCTGGTAGACACTCTGGTCGAGCGAAAATTAAAAGAGCGCGTGAAAGTCATCGCATCAGGTAAGCTGGTCGTTCCTTCCCGCGTTGCATGGGCGTTATCCATTGGTGCAGATTTTATCGCATCTGCTCGTGGTAATATGTTTGCCTTAGGTTGTATTCAAGCATTGCATTGCAATAAAGATACTTGTCCAACAGGCATCACCACCCATAATAAAAAGCTACAACAAGGCTTAGACCCAGTAGACAAAGCCGAACGCGTTGCCAACTATAACCATTATTTACACTACGATTTGGAGTTAATCGCCCACTCTTGCGGGGTATCTGAACCCAGAGAGTTGCAACGTCATCACGTTCGTATCGTGCTTGAAAACGGTTTATCTGTATCGCTGGACAAATACTATTCGCATCTCAATCGATAACTGCACTACATAGATAGCAAACGGCACTCGCACGAGTGCCATTTTAATTTATCTCATTTAAACAAAGGATTACTTAATTAAATAATCAGTGAATATTAATTAACCTTAGTTTTATTAGCTATGGTTATCTGCTCAAATATTAGTAACACAACGAATACCCTCAAATATGCAAGTATTAGAATCAAACCCGAATCAAGCGATCGTGGAAAGTGACCTTCAACATGATAGGCAGCAATTTGATTGCTTGGAAAAATTTAATTTTTCACAGTCCCCACCAGATAACCAATCTATTACAGTAAGTCGCATACATGGCTTTCATCATCAACCCACTATAGGATCTACTCTCCCACTTCACCATTATGAAGGCGTATGCACGATTTGCGGTGCGCAAATGCCTCTTCCAGCTATTTACGAGCAAAACTCCATGAGCAGTTAATTCTTACGAAATCAGTTTCACCCAAATTTGCGCTCTTACCTTTAAATGACCAAAGAGCACTCATTTTTTCTATAGGCGATGAACCTGATGTGAAACTTGGAGAAAAACATAATATCAGTGATGCGACAATGAGAAAACTCAGAAGAGCTCTCAACATTCCATCATACTTAGAAACCTATAAGACCCGTAGTAAGCCAAATAGGTTATCTGAGACAACAAAAACAATCAGTAAAGGCTTAGTGGGTACACAAACGGATCAAAAAATAGCAACCCACTATAAAGTAGATAGAAAAATCATAGTTCAGCTCAGAACAGAAGCCGGCGTTTCGTCATTCCACTCTCAGCACATAGCCTCACCATACAAATTCAAAAAACATCGAACAATAAATAAACGATAAGAGTTCCAGCTCATTAATTCTAAAGGACAAATGACCTATAGTAATCAATCCCTAAAATTATTAAACTGAAACGGCTGCCCTAAATCAGACTCTTTCGCCAAACGCATGACCGCTTGCAAGTCGTCACGTTTTTTACCTGTCACTCGCAAACTGTCACCCTGAATTTGCGCTTGAACTTTAAGTTTTGAAGCTTTAATTAGCTTAACCAGCTTTTTAGCCACATCCGTTTCTATGCCTTCTTTAAAACGTACTTTTAAAGAAAAAGTTTTCCCACTGTGGATCGCTTTTTCATCAACGTCCATTGACGATGGGTCAACATTACGTTTACTTAGCTGAATGCGGAAAATATCAACCAATTGATTGCATTGAAAATCATCTTCAGCTGAAATCGTCACCACAAAATCGTTTAATTCGATACTGGCCTCTTTACCACGAAAATCAAAACGTGAAGCTAGCTCTCTTTTTGAGTTATCGACCGCATTTTTCAATTCAACTTTATCGACTTCTGAAACTATATCCATTGATGGCATGTGAATAACCTATTTAAAACTTAAAAATTAATTATATAGTCAGAACTTCTGAATTCGAATCGTTTTTTCTGTGAGGACTTGCCCCACATTGCTGTATACCCCATTTAACTTCAACATCACGCTATGCCTTAACAACCCAATTTGATGAGGCAGCGTCAGTAGCAACGTCTCTGATAAAACTAGAGGCCGTTCTCAATTAGATTTTTGATTTGCTGCTGTTAATTTTTTAGGTTAAACAAGGCGGAAAATGTGAAGTGTAGTTACTCTACACGAACGTTTGACAACACAGTTTAAACAAAAAATAAACTCAGCCTTTGGGTTACGACTAAAATTGAAGATTTTCAACTGTAAGAATCATTGCCATAAGCAGTCATAAATTGATGCGACACAGCTGATATAGTGACAAATTGCAACTTTATGCATCGTGGGTATAATCATTGAGTCAGAAACTCTTGTGGTAACAATATTGAACCTGTCTTTAATTTTTAAATGCTTATTGTTGATAACGTTAATTGTCGTCAGCTACTTGGTTTTCTCTAAACCGACTTACAGTCAAGGCATTCCACATATTGATAAAATTGGTCATTTGGGTAGTTTCTTTGCACTCTCGTTACTCGCTCACTTAGCTTTTAAGCCCAAATGGATATATTTGCTTTTAGGCTTGTGCTTATACGCTGGATTAATTGAAGTCGTTCAATCTTACTTGCCATATCGCAGTGCATCTTGGGCTGACTTTGCTGCTGATATTTTGGGCATTGTTATTTTTTATATTGGTCTATATATAAAACGAACATTCATTACGGATCGAAAATGACAAACATTGGGATCATTGGTGCTGGTGCGATTGGACAATTAATTGGTTTTCAACTCCAACAAGCTGGGGAAAAAATATCTTACGTAGTAAGGCAAGCTGTTGATCAACCATCCAGATGTACTTTTAACGATTTATCACAAGTCTCTCATACTTATCAGCCACAATTTCGAGTCAATTCCGATCCCGCACTCGCCAACATCGATTTATTAATTGTGTGCGTAAAAGCGTATCAAGTTTTGTCATCTCTAAAACCGTTATTGCCAAATCTCAATGCGCATTGCCATATATTACTGCTGCATAACGGGCTCGGTACTCACAACCAATTGATACCCTTGCTGCAACCGACCCAAGGTTTATCCATAGGCACAACGTCACAAAGCGCTGTGCGATTGATTCAATGGCAGGTAGAACAAACAGGGGAAGGATTAACTCAGTTTGGTCATTGCGCAGGCATCAAAATGACCGAAGCATTAAAAACACAATTATTGCAAGCTATCCCGCATTCACAGTGGACAGATGACATTATGGTTGCGTTATGGAGCAAATTGGCGGTTAATTGTGTCATTAATCCACTCACTGCCATTTATCGATGCCATAACGGTGGATTAGCTAAAACGGATTATCAACATCAATGC
Organism: Parashewanella sp.; assembly: GCA_049608225.1. GTDB lineage: Bacteria > Pseudomonadota > Gammaproteobacteria > Enterobacterales > Shewanellaceae > Parashewanella. The sequence goes on along the minus strand of JBMYXI010000012.1, from coordinate 1,451 downwards.
AGTTCAATTGTGACAGAACTGCTGCAACTCGCCAAGCTGGAAGGCATTGGATTGGTGAGCAATCAAATTGAAGATCGAGTAAAAAAAGTCGTTGAGCTCACGGCTAATAATTATTCATCAATGTATCAAGACGTTGTTCATCACAGAGAAACTGAAATCGACTATATTAATGGGTATTTAGTTAAATTAGCCCAAAAACACAACATTTCAGTGCCAGAAAACCAAAAATTAGTCGAGCAGATAAAGTCCATTAACGCCTTTGATTGATACAAATCACGCAATAACTTTATGGAATTCTGTTTTTAACAGACAATTTTCAGTAGAATAGCGCTTCTGTCACAAATAATGTTAACACCCGACGAGTTTAGATGAGCCTTGTAGCAATTGGAATCAATCATAAAACTGCCTCAGTAGATCTGCGAGAGAAAGTTGCTTTCTCACCAGATGTTATTCATGAAGCAATGCAAAGTTTGGCTCAATGTACTCCGTCTGGGGAAGCCGTTATTTTATCGACCTGCAATCGAACTGAACTCTATTGCAATCAGCTGCAAATAGATAACGTACTAAATTGGCTTGCCAATTTTCATGATATTACTCGTGAACAGCTTGAAGAACACAGTTATGTTTATCAAGATGTCGATGCCATCAAACACTTAATGCGGGTTGCTGCTGGCTTAGATTCACTGGTACTGGGTGAGCCACAAATTCTTGGTCAAGTGAAGCAATCCTTTACTAAGGCCAAAGAAGCAGGAACGGTAGCCACAACTCTAGATCGCTTATTTCAAAATACCTTTTCTGTTGCTAAACGTATCCGCACCGAAACTGAAATTGGCAGTGCTGCGGTTTCTGTGGCTTTTGCCGCCGTTAGCATGGCAAAGCATATTTTTGCCTCCATGCACCAAACCAACGTATTATTAATCGGTGCAGGTGAAACCATTGAATTAGTGGCAAAGCATTTAAAAGACAATAATGTTGCTGAAATCGTAGTTGCCAATCGAACCCTTGAACGCGCACAAGCCATGTGTGAAGAGTTTGATGCGACTGCGGTAACATTAGAACAAATTCCACAACACTTGCCAAAAGCTGACATTGTCATTTCCTCCACCGCCAGTCCATTGCCGATTTTGGGCAAAGGTTTGGTTGAACGAGCGTTGAAACAACGTCGTCATCAACCTATGTTACTGGTCGATATTGCCGTACCGCGAGATATTGAATCTGAAGTGGGTGAACTTGATGACGCATTTTTGTATACCGTCGATGACTTACAAAGTATTATTCAGCAAAATATCGCTTCACGTAAAGAAGCCGCTGAAGAAGCTGAAGTGATTGCGGTTGAAGAGTCAGCTCGATTCATGGATTGGATCAAATCACTGAAAAACGTCGATAGCATTCGAGAGTATCGACAGCAAAGTATGGAATTACTGAAACAAGTCAATGAAAAAGCACGGCAA
>JBMYXI010000011.1:0-61402 GCA_049608225.1 Parashewanella sp. | reverse complement strand
GGTGATGTTATTGTACGTGCTGGTGTGGTGAATGTTGCACCAAATGAGTCAAGCCCTGAAATTAAAGTTCCTAAGACTCCAGGAGCTTCAGAGTTACATAATTTTGGCGAATTTCAAGTTGGAAATAATACACAGCTTGGTTTGAACTTTGGCTATATGATCACCGATAACGTAGGTGTTGAATTATTAGCGGCGACGCCATTTTCACATGATGTTTCTTTAGCTGGAATTAAAATTGCTGAAACTAAGCATTTACCACCAACCTTAGTGGCACAATATTATTTTGGTGACGCACAATCTAAATTCCGTCCATATGTTGGCGCTGGTGTTAACTTCACTAACTTTTTTGATAACGAATTTACCAATGATTTAGGTGGTCGATTAAAGAACCTTAGCCTTGAAAATTCATGGGGCCTAGCGGCACAAGCAGGTTTCGATTATCAATTAAATAAAAATTGGTTAGTTAACGCATCAGTTTGGTATGCAAAAATTGACACAACAGTTAAGTTCACTTTAGATGATAAAGCTAATGTTGCAGTTAAAACCGACATTAACCCAATGGTTTATATGGTTAGCATCGGTTATACATTTTAAGTGTTGAAATATTTCCATTTCTAGTATTCAGCTGTTAAACGAGTACAGATCATTTCTAAAAAAGCGCCTCCCAATAGGCGCTTTTTGCTTTTAGGTAATCGCGGCGCTCACAGTGTTGATGAGACCATATATGCTTTCGAGACAACATTAATCGAAGATTTATTTTAATACATGTTTCTTGAATTCTTCGATTTATGTATGAGACTTATTTGCCTCGAACACAATAAAAGCATAAAAAAATGAATTTAGCTGTTGAGCAAAAAGTACAAGATTTTTATCTGCAAAAAATAGCACAAGTTGGAGTTGAGCGCACCCATAGTGAAGGGGTATCAATATTCGGTCATCAATTTCGATTTGTGGTTAATGCTGAACATCATAGGATTGATGTTTTTTTCAACTCATCTCAAGCTGAAAATAAAATCAATGAGTTAAGATTTGCACAAAACCTGCGCTCTGCACTGTATAAAGCCTGTAACACTGTTCGAGTTGGAATGCAGGTAGGAGAAGAGCAGAAACTTTCAGTCGGTAGTATATATGAGTGGATCAATTCACAAACCATTCAATGTGCATTTAATATTGGCAAATTGCAAGCGAACTTATTGACCCAGCAACGTCACATACTTATTGCTAAACATTTCCTCGAACATCAGGGATTTAGGGTTGTTAGCTTGAGTGACAAAACTGAAAAGAGCGCTGCAAAGCTCCAACAAATTCAAACGGTAGTGAACCAAAAGATAAGTACCGTAATAAGTGGGTGCCAAAAATTTACAAATGAGCTAAAAATAATGACTCAACGGGTTGAAGAATTACAGCGAGCATTAGATTTGTTTAAATCAAATGGAAACGATGAGACCTTAGAATACTCATTACAAATTCAATTATTGAGTCACTTTCAAACTTCAATTTTAGATTTTGTAAAGCGGGAAATGGTTTACCACCAAATGCTAGTTGCTTATTTAAATAAAGCAGAGAATCATTTTAAAAAAGTAATTGGAACTGCGGTAAGCAAATCTGAAGAAACGGCAAAACTATTGGAGTATGTCAATGGGTTGGGTTTGGCTAAATTAAGTGAAGATGAACCTGTCAATTGCTCAGTAACTAATGTTAGTCTTACTCCTGAAAATGCCGTATGTTTAATGGCACATGGGAAAAACTATGCGTTAACGAGAGCTGTGCTAATGGGGTTCATTAGAGAAGGTGGTATTAATCCTTGGACAAACAGAAAAATCACCATATTTCAAATTAAATCGCTGAAACAAAAGTGATTAATGGAAGGCTGTGCAACAGAGGAACTCTATTGCACTGTCGACTAAATTCTACTTCTTTTCCTTTCTTTTTTTCCACTTATTTTTTACTGATGAATGCCATAAATACTTAATAATGAAATAGCCAGAAATGGAAAATATAATTCCAAACACTAAACATCCTAATAGAAATGCTGGGCCTATGGTGGCGAGTGATTGCTCAAGCCAATGCCACGACAATTCGAATGTCACATCTTGAGTCGGGCGATCGAGAATTTTAGTACCAAGCCAATAAGCCGCATAAAATAAGAATGGCATAGTAACAGGGTTGGTTAGCCAAACTAGAGCAACAGCAACAGGAATATTAACGTTAAATAGTATCGCTAATCCTGCGGCTAAAATCATTTGAAAAGGGACAGGGATCCAAGCGCAAAATAAACCAACAGCAAACGCACCCGGTGCTGATTTACGATTTAACGCCCATAGGTTAGGGCTATGCAGTAACTTTCCAAAAATTTTTAAGTGTTTGTGCTCACGTAAAGTGTGAGGATCAGGCATATATTTTTTTATTAATTTCTTTGGCATAGGTCAATTTGCTGCTTAAATAAAACAATGAATCGGTTTATGTTTGGCTATTGTGCCACATTATTATCAGCGATTTTCTGGCCATCACTACTGCCGTACGATTTCGTTTTTCCAGGAGTGGTAATTGCAATTTTGTTGCTGTGCAAACGCGCATGGTTGTGTGCGAGTGCGCTGATTGCGGTACTTTGGCTGAGCATTTATACACAAGCATTATTGAGTTATCAGCCAAAAATCACATCAGAAAAAACCTCAATTCGGGGCGAAATCATAACACTTGTTAGCCGAAACAGCGACTGGCTATCGGCAGATATTCGTTTAATTAAATCAAAATTAACCAGTTATCCATCCCAATACTTAAGAATATATTGGCGCACAGATCAAAATGTTCAAGTGGGGCAGACTTATAAATTTCGATTAAAGCTGAAAAGTATCACTGGGGTTTTAAACCAAGGTGGATTTAATCAACAACGTTATTACTTGAGTAGGCATATTATTGGTCGAGGTAACGTTGTAGAAGCTGAGCTTATTGATGATTCACCTGATCTTAGGCAAAACATACTAAGAAAAATCACCGCTGAACTTGAAGGGCTTAGTTCTGGTGATATTCAACTGGCATTGTTGCTCGGAGATAAGTCGCTACTTTCTCAAGCACGCTGGCAGCAGTTAAGAGCATCGGGAACCGGCCATTTAGTTGCCATTTCAGGGCTGCATTTATCGGTTGTTAGTGCGTGGTTATTTGTTGTTGCCTTATTCATATTATTACGTGTGCGATACACTCAGAGCACGTCAAATTTAGCGTTAGCATTTATTATCTCAGCCATGGGTGCCTTTAGTTACGCCTACTTAGCGGGGTTTGCTATTGCGACACAAAGAGCATTGATCATGCTACTGATTGTGATCGCTTTATCGTTAATTCGGCGTTATTCATCGCCATGGGAGCGATTATTATCGGCGCTCTTTGTCATTCTTTGCCTTGATCCTTTAGCAATATTAAGTTCTGGGCTTTGGTTATCTTTCTGGGCGTTAACATTAATTTTGCTATCGGTTTCGTTTTACAGCAAACAAGTGACAGTAGACATGTCGCTAGTCAAACGTTGTGTTTTGGGTGTTGAGTTGTTTTTGTTGATCCAAGTGAGCTTATCGATTGGGCTAGGTTTGTTAGGTGGAGTATTATTCGGTGGTTTCAGTTTACACAGTATCTGGGTGAACTTACTCGCGGTACCTTGGTTTAGCTTTGTTGTTATTCCATTAGCATTTATTTCTTTATTGATTTGGTTTGTCGGTTTGCAATTGGGTTTTAGTTGGACGCAAGGTTTTGATGTTGTTGATACAATGCTGGTTCCTTATAACAGCATATTACAGTTTGTTGATCATTTACCGTTAAGTTGGATAACGCTGCCTGAATCTTTGGTTTTGCCGATCACTTTCACCGTTGTTTACTGTATTTGGTGGCGAGTTGTCACTCACTGGCGATGGAAGCTTGTGGGGGCAGTGCTTTGTTTACCTTTGCTCTTGCATCTACTTAAAAGCCAGCTGCATCAAGATAACACTTGGTCTTTGCATTTACTGGATGTAGGGCAAGGGTTGGCTGCGGTTGTCGCTAAGAATGATCGGGCGATTATTTATGATGCTGGTGCTGCGTATGGTAAAGACTTTAGTTATGCTGAACGCAGCATCATTCCGTTTTTGAAAGCTCAAGGTTTAATGACGATTGATAAAATTATCATCAGTCACGACGATAATGATCATGCTGGTGGCTTACCTAAATTAAAAGCAATGTTTCCAAGGGCAAAAGTATTGAGTGGGGTCGATTGCTTACAATCTAACTTTACTTGGCAAGGGCTAACTTTTGATGTCCTTTGGCCAAAGCAAGTGCTAAGAGGCAATAATGGCTCATGTGTTATTCGAGTATTTGATGGTCAGCATTCAATCTTGTTATCTGGCGACATTGAAAAATTGGCAGAAAAGCAAATTGTTGAACAAGGCAGTATGATTAAAAGTGACATTTTAGTGGTACCACATCATGGCAGTCGAACCTCATCAACCGTTGAATTTTTAAACGCAGTTTCACCAAGCGTCGCTTTAGTGCCTGCTGGACATGCAAATCGCTATGGTCTTCCAAAATTAGATGTATTGCAACGATATCGAAATATTCACTCAAAAATACTTATCACAGGTGAACAAGGACAAATAACTATCAGTTTTACAGAAGAAAAAATGAAAACTCGTAGCTATCGATTAAATATTGAACCATATTGGTATAACCAAGTGTTTAAGTTTGGTGTGTTTAACGAATAAGAGTAGAATAATGACTTTTAAATTATGCCAGTGTTTTCAATGACGACTTCTTCAGAACATTCAAAACCCGTATTCAAGCGTTTATTTAGTTATTTATTGCCAATGAAAGCCATTTTTATTTGTGCGATATTGGGGCTTGCTACTTACGGTATTGTTGATGCGACATTTATTGCCTTTATCAAGCCCTTTATTGATGAAGGTTTTGCGCAACCGGCTTCGACTTCAGGTCTCACCCAAGGCGTGATCTCGGGCAATCAAGGTTTCAGTAGTAGCAACGACATGCTGATAAAAGCACCGTTATTCGTCATAGGCATGTTTTTCTTACGCGGGCTTGGTAACTTTGTCTCTACTTATTGTATTTCCTACATGAGTGCACGCTTGATCATGGATATGCGTCAACAAGTGTTTGAGCATTATTTGAATTTACCTGTTAGCTACATTGATAAAGAAAACTCCGGTAATTTAATTTCAAGAATTACTTTTGATACAGAGCAAATCGCGCGCGCTTCAGGCAGTGCATTAATCTCGATTGTACGTGATAGCGTAAGTGTGATCGGTATGCTTGGGATCATGTTTTATTATTCATGGCAACTGTCGTTGTTTATTTTAATTGTTGGCCCCTTGATTGGCATAGTTATTAGTGTGGTGAGCCGTCGTTTTCGTAAAGTATCGAAACAAATTCAAAGCGCCATGGGCGATGTTACCGCAGTAACAGAACAAATGGTCAAAGGTCATAAAAATGTGTTGGTTTTTGGGGGACAAAAAACCGAACTCGAGCGATTCGCTAAAGTGAATAACTCTAACCGCCAACAAAACATGAAGCTGGCTGTTGCGCAAGCTATCAGCCAACCTGTGATCATGATTATCAGTTCTTTCGCTTTGGCTGCTGTACTTTATGCAGCTAGCTTTGAAGGACTAAAAGAACAATTAACCGCGGGTACTTTCGCAACCATTATCGGTGCCATGCTCGCCTTACTGCAACCGATCAAGAATTTATCAAAAGTGAATGCTGAGTTTCAACGTGGTTTAGCTGCGGCATCAACTGTATTTGCGTTATTGGATGTTAAACCTGAAGCTGATAAAGGCACTCATGAAGTTGAAAGGGTCAAGGGTGATATCAAATTTGACGATGTGGATTTCCGCTATGAGTCTCAAGAATCTTTAGCTTTAAAGGGAATTAATTTTCATGTACCACAAGGAAAAACCATTGCTTTAGTCGGTCGCTCGGGATCAGGTAAGTCAACGATTGCGAGTTTGATCACACGTTTCTATTCTGGCTTAGAATCTGGTGCAATTAAACTCGATGATATCAATGTTAATGATTATTCATTGAAATCATTGCGCAATCAGATAGCCTTGGTTTCACAGCAAGTAACGCTATTCAACGATACTATCGCCAATAATATTGCTTATGCCTATCCAGGTAAGGTTACCCGAGAGCAAATTGTCGAAGCAGCGAACTTAGCATATGCAATGGAGTTTATTGAACAGTTACCGCATGGTTTAGATACTGAAGTTGGTGAAAATGGGGTATTGCTGTCAGGTGGACAACGCCAGCGTATCGCTATTGCCAGAGCTATTTTGCGCGATTCACCGGTGCTTATTTTGGATGAGGCGACTTCTGCGTTAGATACCGAGTCAGAAAAAGCAATCCAAAACGGCTTAGAAAATTTACGCCATGATCGGACATCCATTGTGATTGCCCACCGATTATCGACGATTGAAAAAGCTGATGAGATTTTGGTTATTGAAGCGGGCGAAGTCGTTGAACGTGGTGATCATCAAACGCTTATTGAGAAAGATGGTCATTACGCCAAACTTTACTTGATGCAATTTGGAAGCTAGATGCAAAATTTAGTACATAAAATTTGGTATCAAGGACATTGGTTACAGTGGTTATTGTGGCCTTTTTCTTGGTTATTTGCATTGGTGAGTGGTTTACGTCGTACTAGTTTTAAGCTCGGGATCAGCAAACAACAAAACTTTTCAGTTCCAATTATTATCGTGGGTAATATTACTGCTGGTGGCAGTGGTAAAACGCCTATGGTCATTTATTTAATTGAGTTATTGCGCAGTAAAGGCTTTACGCCTGGCGTGGTAAGTCGCGGTTACGGTGCCGATATCGATGATGTGTTGATGGTATCAGACAAACACAGTGCCAAAGATGTTGGTGATGAACCTGCGATGATTTTTGCGCGTACAAAAGTTCCTATGGTTGTGGGAGCTAAAAGAGTTAACGCAGCAAAGCGGTTATTAAAAGAGAGCAATGTTGATGTGATTATCAGTGATGACGGTTTACAACATTATGCGTTAACCCGTGATATTGAAATCGCAATTATTGATGGAGAGCGACAACTAGGAAATGAAAAGCTCATTCCTGCTGGTCCGTTAAGAGAGTCGAAACATAGATTATCCAGTGTCGATTTTGTCGTGGTCAATGGTGTTCGTTCAGACAAGCACCAATATCTTATGAAGTTACAACCAAGCGATCCTATATGCCTTGACGTCACTGAACCATCACAGCAACTTGAGCCATCGACATCACTCGTTGCAATGGCGGGAATTGGTAATCCTCAGCGCTTTTTTAATACGCTGCAACAGTTAGGTTTTCATGTGGATAGCCAACATGCATTTGCTGATCATCAGGCTTATAAACATAGAGAGCTTGCTGCTCTTGCTGTCAATAAGCCACTGATCATGACAGAAAAAGATGCAATAAAATGTAAAGGCTTTGCAGAAGGAAACTGGTGGTATTTGCCTGTTAATGCCGAGCTTCCATCTAATTTTGATAATATACTAATAGATAAACTTACTCAGATTTCTATAAGAAGGAATTAACTATGGCTTTTGATAAAAAATTGCTAGAAATCATTGCATGCCCTGTGTGCAAAGGAAAACTCGATTACGACAAAGTTGATCAAAAGTTAATTTGTAAGGCAGACAAGTTAGCCTATTCAATTACAGAAGGGATCCCCGTCCTTATTGCTGAAAAAGCGGAGCAGTGGCAGCAAACGGAAGAGCAATAGTCGTTGCAGTACCAATCGGGAACGATAAAACGTTCCCATATCACTTATTTTCGATTTAATAAGTAGACGATCTCTTTCATCTCGGTGATGCCTTGTTTCATCAAAGACGGCGGCGTTTCTACCATCTCAAAATCAAGTACTTCGATGTAAAAATGATCAGAGAATAGCTGAATCACTTCTTTTTCTTCTACCGAATACGGCGCTCCATCAGCTTTTTCTTGATCATATTCAAGTGTAACCAATAATGCGTTTTCGATATTTGGCGACAGCGTAATTAATTTTTCAACATATTCTTTTCTCAATGATTCTGGTAAAGCGATAAGAGCAGCACGGTCATAGAAAAATTTAAAATCCATTTTGGTTTGTGGCAGTTTAAAATAATCTCCTTGATAAATAGAGATTTGCTGATCTTGCCATAATGGCAGTTCTAAGCTGTTATCCACCTGCGGAGTCAATCCTTGCTCATCAAAAAAAGCGTTCACTGCTATTTCAGACAGTTCACAACCTATAACTTGATGAGTTTGCTGTAACCACATTAGATCTAAACTCTTACCACATAAAGGTACAAAAACGGGAGCGGTACAATCCGCGACCACTTTATGCCAGTGTTTTGTAAGGTACTTGTTTACCTCTGACTTATGGAAACCAATTCTATTTTCTTCCCAACGTGATAACCATTCATCCTGCATGTTAATAATCTCATTTTTATTTAGTTTTTCTGTAGTATACCAAGTCGATTCAGTTTATTGTCAATTCGTTGAACTGGATGTCTAGTGATAATAATTGGAAAAATTTAGCGAAGGTTGAGCATGCTACTAAAAAAAGGTTTGTTGATTATTGTTGGCTTATTATCGGTTTTTTTAGGCGTACTGGGCATTTTTTTACCATTATTGCCTACCGTTCCTTTTATCTTACTTGCTCTATTTTGTTTTGCGCGTTCCAGTAGTCGGTTGCATTCATGGTTAGTGAATCATCCTTGGTTCGCAGTGGCTATCGCTGACTGGCAGCAGCACCGCGGGATAAGAAAGCATATTAAAATACGCGCTATGATAGTCAGTGCGATAAGCTTTGCTATTAGTATTATCATTGTTCCTCTTTTTTGGGTTAAGGTTTTGCTTTTGGTAATGGCGGCAGTATTACTAACCTATTTATATCGAATGAGGGTAGTAGTTGATTGATTTGTGAACTACTTCCGCATTATTGTGCGAATAATATTGCAACCAATAACAAACATACGTAAGATTTGCCAACTTTGGAGCCCAATAGTGGGCTTTTATTTTGTCACCATCCATGATGATTGGTACATAAAACTAAAGTGAACTTGCTATGACTACTGAAACCTTAGCCTTAATTAAGCAAAGCATTAAAACTATCCCTGATTACCCAAAAGCTGGAATTATGTTCCGTGACGTAACCAGTTTAATGGAAGATGCCAAAGCTTATCAGGCAACCATTGCTTTATTAGTTGAAAAATATAAAGGAATGGGTTTCACCAAAGTTGTTGGTACTGAAGCTCGAGGCTTTTTATTTGGTGCGCCCTTAGCATTAGAATTAGGCATTGGATTTATCCCAGTTCGTAAGCCGGGTAAGCTTCCACGTGCAACAATTTCTCAAGACTATGAACTTGAATACGGTACAGACACACTCGAAATCCACACTGATGCCATTGTCGAGGGTGATAACGTATTAGTGATTGATGATTTACTTGCGACTGGCGGTACAATCGAAGCGACAGTAAAGTTGATACGTCAACTAGGCGGTGAAGCGAAACATGCTGCATTTGTTATTTCTCTGCCCGACTTAGGTGGTGAAGCGCGTCTTAAAGCGCTTGATCTTGAAATTTACAAATTATGTGATTTCGACGGCGAATAATTGCCCAGCTAATTTCTACTCTGAATGGCAGTTAATCAACTGCCATTTATCATTTTTTCTTCCACTGGTTTATCGCACAATTGCATGATAAAGTCCTATAATTAATTATTCTAACAAGCCGCTTAGGAACTTCATGTCATATCAGGTGTTGGCCAGAAAATGGCGCCCTGCCAAGTTTGAGCAAGTTGTGGGTCAGTCTCATGTGCTTCATGCATTAACGAATGCGTTATCACAACAGCGCTTACATCATGCTTACTTATTTACAGGCACTCGTGGTGTCGGCAAAACTAGTTTAGCGCGACTCTTTGCAAAAGGTTTGAATTGTGAACAAGGCGTAACTGCAATTCCTTGTGGTCAATGTTCAAGTTGTGCAGAAATCGCTCAAGGTCGATTTGTTGACCTTATTGAAGTGGATGCGGCATCAAGAACCAAAGTCGATGATACCCGTGAAATTCTTGACAATGTGCAATATCGTCCGACCCGAGGGCGTTATAAAGTCTATCTGATTGATGAAGTGCATATGCTTTCACGAAGCAGTTTCAATGCACTCCTGAAAACCTTGGAAGAGCCACCGGAGCATGTGAAGTTCTTACTGGCAACGACCGATCCGCAAAAGCTACCGATAACAGTTTTATCTCGCTGCTTACAGTTTAATTTAAAAAGCCTTACTCAAGATGACATTGGAAAGCAACTCAGACATGTTTTAACACAAGAAAAGCTCCCTTTTGAAGATGCAGCCTTGTCCTTGCTTGCTAAGGCGGCAAACGGCAGTATGCGTGATGCACTAAGTTTAACGGATCAAGCCATTGCATTTGGCGCGGGTGAAATCATGCTTAAGCAAGTGCAAACTATGCTGGGTAGTATTGATGAACAGCATGTTTTAGGTTTACTAGCTGCTTTAACAACGGGCAATGTTGCAGAGTTAATGCCTGCATGTACAAAAGTGATCAGCTTTGGCGCTGAGCCTGAAGAAGTATTGCGTAGCTTACTTGAGTTACTACATCAAATTACTTTGACCCAATTTGCCCCAGCAGCTGCGCAGTTATCCTTGTATAGCGAGCAAATAAAAGCATTTGCCCAGCAACTATCACCAGAGCAAGTGCAGCTCTATTATCAAATATTAGTCAGCGGTCGCAAAGAGATTGCTTATGCACCTGATCCGAAATCAGGATTAGAAATGGCATTATTAAGAGCTGTTGCGTTTGTACCGCAGCAACAAGTTACCCGCTGGGAAACAGAACAAGGTGAACAAGTACAGGTCGCTATACCCGATGTTGCGCCAGTAGCAGCTGTATCAAGATCAGCGCAATCACAACCTCAAGCAACAACTGCAATAACTTCTGAGCAAGCACAGCCAACCGTTGCAGATGAGCAAACTGTCAGTGTTGATAATGACGACGAGCAAGAACTCGAGGCTGAGCAGGCTTTGTTGTTAAGCCAAGCACAGAGCCAAGGGTTTCAGCAACAGGATCAGGAGTTGACTGCGCACGAGTCAAATTTTGAATCGGCAGTTCAGGAGCCTACACCAGCTACTGATACGGCAGTGACGCCAACACATAACCAAGTCGAAGTTTTGCCTGACAAACCTGAAATACCTCCATCAATGGATATCGGTGATGATTTGCTTGGTGCGGTATTGGCCAATCGTGATGCCTTACGTGCTGAAATTGATTCAAACGGAGCAGAAACAGATAAAACTAAGGAAGGTGTTGTAAAAAAGCGTAAACTTGAGCTAAAACGCAGAGATTCTGCGGGAATAACAGATCCTGAAGCTCAAGTTCCTGCTGCAGAAAATGCTCCGATTGAGCAAAGCATAGCATTGGATGATACGCCGCCGTGGCTGGACAGTAATAGCGCTCAAGTTAAAGGGTTAACCACAACGGTTGGTTGCGAACAAGTGAGTGAGAAGCAACCAGTCGAACCAGAGCAAACAGAAGTCGTTACTGGTGACAATATTGGAAAAAGTACAGACGAAAATGTGACGGAAGCTCTCTCGCAGGTTAACAGCAAAAATCAAGCTGTGATCACCGGTGATAGTACCGATTTGTATTGGTATAAGTTAATGTCAAAAATTGAGTTTGGCGGACGGATCAGACAATTAGCGGTTAATTCGGTTTGTCAGCAACTTGGCAAATCAATTGTCTTATTATTGAAACCAGATCAGAAACACCTTGCTGCGGCATCAGCTGTGAGTCAACTTAACAGTGCACTGGCTAAGTACTTTAATACTGAGACAGATGTTAAAATTGATGTCGGTATTGATAATAAAAGAGAAACGCCCCTTGAGATCCGTAAGCGATTTCAAACCGATTTACTCAATGAAGCCCAGCAAAAATTGTTAGCAGATGTAAATGTGCAATGGCTTTCGGCGCAAATGGGAGCAAGCTTAGTGGCAGATTCAGTCGCTTACTCTCCAACCAATTTAGCGCTTAAAGCAGAGTCAATTGCAGACTTAGATTTTAACAAAGTGTAATTCAATTTATTTAATGACGAAATTTAAGTAAAATTATCGTCAATTTGTTCCTGAAAGAAAGAGAAAAAATTATGTTTGGAAAAGGCGGTATGGGCAACTTGATGAAGCAAGCCCAAATGATGCAAGACAAAATGGCGAAAATGCAGGAAGAAATTGCTCGCATGGAAATGACGGGTGAATCTGGCGCAGGCATGGTTAAAGTCACCATGACTGGTAACCATAATGTACGTAAAGTTGAAATTGATCCAAGTCTTTTGGAAGACGACGATAAAGAAATGCTAGAAGATTTAATTGCTGCGGCCTGCAATGATGCTGCGCGTCGTGTTGAAGAAAATCAAAAAGACAAGATGGCAGAAGTCACAGGTGGAATGCAAATGCCACCAGGCATGAAAATGCCATTTTAAGCTCTATGCCAAATAAAAACAGCGACTTAGGTCGCTGTTTTTATTTGGCATAGAGCGCGTTTCACAATAGTCAATTTAAACTTTCATTGACCATATTATTGTTGATGCACCTTATAACTAGCTTAAAAAAATCATGGTGTTAACATTTCTTAATGAAACCGTTTCGTATTATGCATAAATGTTATTAAGCTCACGCCGATTAGTAAGCTGCCGTTCAAATGCATTCTATTACAATGCCGCGAATGTATAGTGTTTATGGTTTGAGCTGTGTGCTTGACGGTTACACTCGCTTATCGTTAGCTAGGTAGTCCTTCAGAAATTTTCTCCGCTTGGCTGTTTATTAAATGTGAGGTGCCAGATGAAACTGAAACCATTGATGGTAATATTGTTGTTAGCAAGCCATTCTGTGTGGGCAACTTGCAGTTATCAATCAACGAATCCGATTATTCTTAACAACCAAAAAATGGTTAATGAATTTATTCAGAGTTTATCTGGCGATTTTTCTCGCTGCGATTATATTAATTATCACGGAAGTATTACCGTGAGTGGTAAAGATATTGATGATCTGTCACCTTTATCAAAATTGGAATACGAACAGCTCACGGTTGATGATAACCCGAGTTTAAAAGCTCTATCAGGATTAGCTGGCGTGAATTTTCTTGAATACTTGAGGATCAGTAATAACCCATTACTAGAGAATTTGAGTGGGTTAGATGTGTTAAATGAGATCAAACCCTACCCGTCAATGAAATTAATGTCTGCTCAAGGTAATAATCTTGAAATTGTAAACAATGCAAACTTAACAAATTTACATGGGTTAGGTTTTTTATTAATCGTAGAAAGCTCAATATTAATTCAAGATAATCCAAAATTAAGCTCATTGTCCGGTATGGATAGTTTTCAAGGGTTACATGGCAGCTTGACGATTAGCCATAACGATGCATTAGTTGATTTTAAAGGTTTAAATTCTGAAATAGCCATTGGAGGCGGACTTGAGATCATAGGTAATAAAAGCTTGCAAACTTTAGATGGTTCAAGCTTTGAAACAGACAGTGAAACTATACCAAAAGACGTACTTGTTATTGAGAACCCGTTGCTGGTTTCCATTAGTGCGTTGTCTAGTGTCGATTTTTTTGTACAACGAGTTAATGTCAGTGGAAATACTAAGTTAACGAGCTTAGATGGATTGCAGAACCTTAAATCCGCGACAGGCCTTAAAACACAGCTGTTTTTGGATAACCAGCCCGCACTGAAAGATTGTTCTCAAATTTGCCCACTTTGGGTATCTTCGAATCGTAATGCACCAAAGGAATTGAATAATGCTTGTGTATCGCAATTGCAGCACTGCAGTGGTACTTAATAAACCATAACGAATGTTGGCTTTTTGTTGAAATGGTAAGCAAGTCCTGTTTTGTGTGCTCCGCGTGTTCGTGCTTACTTCGAGAGCATGATTTTCATCATTAAATGAAATAAAAATAAAGACATATGGGTCTGATATTAGTACGCTATCGACGTTGCCTTTATTTGTAGTTATGGAAATGATAATAAAATGACAGGAATTTTTTCATTTGGGGTTCGATTATTTAACCGTCTGTGCTTTAAAAAGAAATTTGTAATTTTAGCGAGTGTGACATTACTTCCGTTAATTATCGGTGCATGCAGCTTTATTTATCTACAAATACAGCAAGTTACCACAACAGAGAAAAAGTTGCTTGGTAAGCAATACCTTGATGTGTTGATCAATATAGAAAATCAAGTGATTCGAGCGCGAGGATCAGGCTTAACATTGCCAAAAACCTCTTTACTGAAAGAATTACAAAAGCTCGAACTTTCAGATTATCCAAGATCTTCTATTCAGCTGTCTGAGTTAACTGCGTTAGCGGATAAAACCAGTGATTCGGAAAAACATTTAGACAGGTTTGATGATCTTGTATTGGCACTTAAGGAAAACATTGCTTCTGAAAGCGGACTGTCGCTGGATAGCAATCCTGTGTATTTTTACCTCGCTGAACTTTATAGCCTAAGGCTGTCATTGGTTACAGAGTTTACTTCCAGAGACAGTAAACTCGCCAAAGACATACTTACTGCTGGGCGATTTACTCCTGAATCTTATACACAAATTGTGGCAACCAATAAACGATTGGCGGAATTAACGACATTGTTAATGAAAAATACCGATCAACTGTCACATTATTTAAATAAAGAAGATGAGTGGTTAAGGGCGGTGCAGCGCGTTAACCAATTAACTCAGTCTTTGATCACCACGATTAATGGCAAGATCATCGAACCTGATGACTTTGAAATACAACTTAATGACTTTGTGGCAATGAGCGCTGCGCAAAGTAAAAGCTTGCAACAGCTACAATCAATCTCGGGCGTATTATTGGATGGTTTATTAACTGAGAAGATCGAAGGTCAAGAATCTGATGTATTAATGCTAATAATCATGATGTGCTTAATTGTTATTATTAGTTTGTATTTCTTTATTTCGGCCTATAAAGCCATTAGTAATAATGTGGCCGAAATCAATCGAGTCACTTCGATGATTGCTCAAGGTGATTTAACACAAGATATTAAATTAAATAGTACTGATGAGTTTGGTCAAATATCCACGGCGTTAAATCAAATGTTGCTCAGCATGAGAAATCTTATTGCAGAGGTACAAAAACTGAGTCAAGAGGTGGTTTCAGCGAGTAATCAAGTTCATGTTGTTACAAAGGAGGTTGAGTCTAATCTTCATATACAACAGCAAGATACTTATCAAGTTGCATCAGCAATCAGCCAATTAGTTACCTCAGTGAATACAGTTGAAGGGAATACGCAGCAGGCTACGGAGCTAACGGTGACAGCTCAAACAGATGTTGAGCATGGGCAAAGTGTGATTGAGGATACGGTTGAAGCAATCAATCTCATTGCCAAAGAAGTGGATTTAGGCGCTGCAGCGATTAATCAACTTGCTCAACATGCAGATGATATCGGAAAAGTCGTGGATGTGATCCATGGCATTGCCGAGCAAACTAATTTACTTGCATTAAATGCCGCAATTGAGGCTGCAAGAGCTGGTGAACAAGGGCGTGGTTTTGCTGTTGTAGCCGATGAAGTAAGAACGCTAGCAAGTCGAACCGCCAGCTCCACTGATGAAATTCGTCGAATGATTGAATTAGTACAAACTGCGACAACCAAAGCCGTAACGACGATGGAATCTGGCACTCAAAAAGCCAATACGGGAGTAGAGCAAGCTCAGGCTGTTAACTCAACCATCAGTAATGTCACTAAACGAGTAATTGATGTCGCCATGTTAAGTAAGCAAATTGCTGACATTGTGACTGAGCAACGCTTAGCAACGAGCCAAGTTGACAGCAAGACTCATGCTATCGAATTGGGTGCGAAAGAAGCGTTAGTCGCGGCTCAAACCGCGAGTAAAATTGGTAAAGAGTTGGCTGATGACGCCCAACAGCTTGCGTTGCAAATTAGTGATTTTAAGATTTAGTGGCTCTACTTGCAAAATTTATAACGCAGTTAACGGTGATTTTAGCAAGTATATGAATGTTCAGCATTCAATTAACGATTTAACTCATAATATATCTTTGATTATGGGTTAAATTAAAAATGTCAAAAAATGTAAATCTAACAATTAAATGACATGAAATAGGAAAGTGTCAAAAATATATTTAAGAAAAACAGTTAAAAATTAAAATGGTAATATCATATTTCAAAAAGGAATATGCGCTGTCGTGTTTTGTTAATTTGTTGATATTTAAAGATGTTAAGCTTCATGGCTGATTATATCTAAAACATGCTATTTTTAGTGCTCTAAATATTCAAGTTGATAGTTATTCGATATTTGTCGCTTTAAATTCGGTTTAAGGTAGTTTTTTCTGTTTTCTTTGAATATATATGTCGTATCGCTTCGAGTTTCTAGTTGTTGTTTATACAACACTCTAATTTAACAAATTGTTTACATTTATCTCTATTTGAATTGTACTTCCAAGCGCGGTTTAAAAATGACCAGTAATTGCTGATGGGGTTATTTGATCAGTGTGCTGTAAAAGATCATTTATGACTGCGAAATATTATAAGCATAAATAGGGAAGATAAATGAATACAAAAAATAGGAAAACGGTATTAACTTCTGTCTCGAGCATTGCGCTCGCAGTTGCAGGTTGTTTGTTAACGGGAAACACTGCTGCTGAAGAGTTTACGGCATTAAATGCACAAAACTTTTCAATAACACAAGATTCTCCCCTCCCTAAACGATATATCGTTAAGTTTAAGGATAGCGTGGCTCAATTCGCGAATGCTAGCTCTGATCAAGTCACATCGCTCTCGGGAGAATCAGAGGTTCAGTCATTGGAGTTATTCAGTCATTTGCAAATGATGAGCAATATGAATGCTCAGGATATGAAGCAAATAGGTAACAGTAGAAGTTACAGTGCCATTATGGATGACTCAATGGCTGAAAAGATGAGTCAATACGCAGATGTTGAATACGTTGAAGAAGATTTACCTCGTCGCTTTTTGGCACAAACAGTGCCGTGGGGACAAACTTTTGTCGGTGCGACCAGTCTAAATGATCGTCAATCAGGTAATCGAACCATTTGTATTATCGACTCAGGTTATGATCTTGCTCATAATGATTTAAGCGGTAATCAAGTGTCTGGTAGCAATAACTCAGGAACGGGTCAATGGAATGTACCTGGTGCGAATAATGCTCATGGTACACATGTTGCTGGCACAATTGCTGCGATAAATAACTCTGAAGGCGTTGTCGGAGTATTACCAAACCAGAATGCTAAAGTTCATGTCATTAAGGTATTTAACTCCAGTGGTTGGGGTTACAGTTCTTCGTTAGTGAGCGCAATTAACACTTGTGTTAGCAACGGTTCAAACGTGGTAACTATGAGCTTAGGTGGGGCGGGGTCTTCGACTACGGAGCGCAATGCTATGCAATCGGTAGCAAATAATGGTGTGTTACTTATTGCTGCGGCAGGTAACAGCGGTAATAGCACTAAAAGTTATCCTGCTTCCTATGATTCGGTGATGTCAGTTGCTGCTGTTGACAGTAACAAACAGCACGCTACGTTTTCCCAATACAATGATCAAGTTGAAATATCTGGCCCAGGTGAAGCAATTTTATCGACTGTTACTGTGGGCGAAGGTCGCTTAGCTAATATTACGGTAGGCAGCACATCTTATTTTGATAATGGTGTTGTGCCTCACTCTCGTGTGGTTGGTACTGTTTCTAAATCTCTTTCTCCTATCCATGGTACTTATACTGGAGAATTAGCGGAATGTTCGGTGAGTGGTGCTAGCTTTAATTGTGGTAATATGACCAATAAGGTCTGTTTGGTTGAGCGTGTTGGTAACCAATCAAGTTCTTCTCGCCCTGAAATCAATGCCGTTAAAGCCTGTGAAAATGCAGGTGCAAGAGCAACAATTGTATTTAGTAACAGTGCACGATCAGGATTACAAAACCCTTTTGTTATGGATGACAACTCAGAGTTACAAAATGTTTCTGTTTCAGTCGATCGGGCTACAGGTTTAGCATTACGAGCAAAAGTTGGTCAAAGCGTTACCGTTTCAGATGAAAGTGGTAAAGATTACGCTTACTATAATGGTACCTCAATGGCGACGCCACATGTATCAGGTGTGGCGACCTTAGTTTGGAGCTATCACCCAACTTGTACAGCGGCACAAATTCGTAATGCTCTTAATGTAACAGCAGAAGATATTGATGTTGCAGGTGTCGACATTAGAACAGGTAATGGTTTAGTTAACGCCCAAGCTGCTAAGGCATATCTAGATGAGAGTTGTAATGGTCCAACAGATCCTGGTTCTGGTGACAATGTATTGAAAAAGGGTGTCGCAAAAACAGGGTTAAGCGGTAATCGCAATGAAGAAACAGTATATCGTCTTGAAGTGCCTGCTGGTGCGACGAATCTTAGTTTCACCATGAGTGGTGGGAGTGGCGATGCGGATCTTTATGTGAGGCAAGGTGCTGAACCGACAACATCAACATTTGATTGTCGTCCGTATAAATCGGGTAATAATGAAGCTTGTAGCATTAGTGACTCAGATGTACAAGCAGGTACTTATTATGTGATGATCCGAGGTTATTCAGCCTATAGTGGAGTCAGTTTAGTGGCAAATTATGATGCAGCCTCTGGCGGTGCGCCATCAACTTATACCAATAGCAATGACTTTCAAATCCCTGATAACAATTCGACAGGCATCACTAGCCCAATAACGGTCACTCGAACAGGTGATTCTGGCACGGTTAGCGTAACGGTTGATATTCGTCATACCTATAAAGGCGATTTGAAAGTTGATTTGATTGCGGCAAATGGACAAAGCGTGACTCTACATAGCAATACAGGTGGCGGTAGTGATAATATTCAGCAAACTTATTCAATTAATGCTGCTGGTGTTGAATCTCAAGGCATTTGGAGACTAAAAGTGGTCGATAGTGCTAATCAAGATACTGGCTATATCAATTCCTGGACACTCAAGTTTGACTGAATTAGCACATTAAATTTGAAAAGATAAACCAAGAGAACGATTGTCTAACCAATCGTTCCTTTTTATTAGGACGTGTTGATCTTTCAGGATTAAATTTTGTGCTGTTTGAGTGCTTTTAAGTTAACCCCAAATTATTTTTCTATTAATTCAACTTGTTATTAGTTCAATAGAGGATGATCTTCTGGTAGTTGACGCGAAATCCAAAGCACAAGTTTATGCTTCATATTTGGTCCGTCTTCTTTGTCTTTAGCGAGAGCTTGAACCAGTTTATCTTGGATCAATAAACGGTAAATGCATTCAACTTTGTACTTTTCTGAAACACCTTGGTCAAATTTGGCAAATCCACGTTTTACTGCGTACCCTTCACCAATTTCCATCGCAAGTTTCAATAGTTGTGCTTCATTTTTTTTATTCTTCATAGAGAACCTCTTAAAAAAGTTGGCAATTACTGTTCACTGGCTATGATGTCTTGAATCGAATGCGGATGCAACTTAATGCAAATATTATCTTTTTTCAATGCGATAGTCGGATTCGGTAAGCGCTCATTCTCACCTTTAGGACTGCTGATTTTTACCTTTATGTCAGCTGAAGGTGATTCAATTATTGTCGCAAGTTCAGGATTAAATCGTTTTATATCTTGTAACAATTGCGGACAACTGGTTGCATTACTCGGGATAACAAGTTCAATATGCTCCCAGCTTTCGATAGGGTATCGTTTATCATTGGGGTAAGGTAGTTCAACACAGGCCACAGGCTTACCATTGAGATCAAGGGGCTGATCCAATTTAAAAATTAATATCGGTCTGCCGTTGATGATATTTTCAGAAATAATTTTTGAACGGTTTTCAAAAAAAACTCGCAACGCATCAGCTTGCTCTATAGAGTTGACTCGGATAGCTGCATGATCACACTGAAATTCTGATGATGTTAAATGTAACTGTTGCTCGAATTTGCTTATCGCTGTACAAAATGCATCCCATTGATTCTGCAGTATATCTTCTGAGGAAAAGTGAGGGGTAGGCATAGCTGATTTCTTAAATGGATAATTTGCTCCATTATACCTGTTATTCACAACGGACAACTATTGTAAAATTTGGGGTTAATGAGACAGCCCCTAAAACGAAACAACATACTTAATAGGTCATCACATGCATAATCAAGAATTGCTAGAAGCAATTAACCAAAAAATGCCCTTTGGGAAATATGCGGGCAGTCCACTGTTAAAACTTCCTGAGCCGTATTTGGTTTGGTTTAATCAGCAAGGTTTTCCTGAGGGCAAATTAGGTAAGCAATTGGCACTGATTTATGAAGTTAAATTAAATGGCTTAGAATCAATGTTAATGCCGCTTTTGAAAGGGTAGTCAGTTGCATCTCAACCTGCTATTCTGCCGCCAAAATTGTCTTTTGGAAAAGAATTATGTCTGAAATTAGTAAAGAAACGCTTGAAGCTTTTTTTCAAGAAACACGAGATTTTACTTCGCAAGCTGAAGCGAACTTCGATATTGATCAAATATGTCGTTGGTCATACTTTTTTGGTGACAGTAGTGAGAAAAAATTAACAGCATTAGGAAGTCATTTAGAGAGTGAAGGTTATGAACCTATTGGTTTCATTGAAGCAGAAGCTGATGATGAAAACCCTGAGTTGATTTTCTTGCGCGTCGACATGGAAGAAAAGCATACGGTTGAGTCATTAGATGAAAGAAATCATCAATTTTTCACTTTAGTAAAAGAGTTCGAAATCGAGTGCTACGAAGGCATGGATGTTGGACCCATTGACGAAGTTATTGGGCAATAATGTAATGTTTATCTCCCGTAATGATTCTGATTTTGGATATTACGGGAGTTTTTCCTTAAACGAGTCAATCAATGTGATCGCTATTATTGAATTTGCGGGGTTAATTTATTGATTGAAGTCCATGGAAATATCTTTAAATGCTTATACATGATTATTGTTAGAGTAACCGATAAAAACACCAATGATGCTGTAGTGGCAATCGCAGCCCCTTCTATATTCAATATCGGGATCAATAGCGCGTTTAATGAAATATTGATCAATAGTGCACCAATAATAACAAAAGTGGTTATCTTTTCTTTTCCTGAATATTGGAGCCAAATGCTAGCTAATCCAAGCATCGAGTTCACAACGTAACCAACTAATAGCGTTAGCATAGTTTGATGAGCCAATTCAGTATCGTGACCAAAAAACGCTAGGATAGGATGACTGAAAATAGCAACAAGTATTGCCAATGGAATAACAAGCTTTACTAATAAAGAAAAGCCACGGCGATTTAATTCAATCATTGCTTCATTGCCGGATTTTAGTGCGGGGACGATTAATGGGATCAATAATCCGAACATGGCTAAACGAACCACATTCACGGCATCAGCTGTGGTTTGAGCAGCGGCAAAATGGCCTACGGCAACTTCATTAGCCATATATTCAATCATATAAATATCAGCTTGATTCAGTGCCTTTTGTAAAAAAATGATCAGCATTAATGGGGTTGATACCTTTAACCATTTAAGTGGTTCGACGAGCTCCTGTGAGCGATCCATTGGCATGAGGGATAAGCGTCTTATCTGATAAAAGCAAAATAACATAATTAATGTTGAAACAATGATGGTGATTGCCACAGCTTGGAATTCGGTAAGATCACCAATAACAACGAAAACCACACCACAAAAAATTAATCTTAGTAAGGGATAGCCTACACGCCATGGAATGAAAGAGAGATCTAGTCGTTTCGCTACTTGTAGAATGCTGCCAAACAGTGCTGAAATAGCCGCAAGTGGTATAGCTAATGATGCCAATAATATAGGATGGTAATTTTCACCTTCGACGACGGGGTAGTGCAGTTGGTGTGCAACATATACCAAACCTATTATGATGCATGAAATACTGACAATGAGCTTTAAATAAAATCGAGTATATTCCCAGACTCCTTCTCCCGTCCCTTGGCGTAAACTTTCAGGTAAAAACTTGGCTACTGCACTAGAGCCCCCCATAAGTGCAATTAAGCTGCCTAACGCAATGAAGGCTTCCGCAACTTTATAGTTACCATAGTCATGCGGGCCGAGCACTCTGGAGATGGTCACATTAAAAAAATAGTTAGCGATAAAACCGCCGATGAAGGTGCCCAGAAGGAGGATACTGCCCTTAGAGAAGTAATTACTTTCCTTAGTTATGTCATTCATAGTGAAACCGTTACCCTAAATTAACTATTTGATTATTATCCATTTGAACGCTGTGTCTTATTAAACATAGCACAGGATTTTGGTTTCAAAGCTGGGGGAATACTCAGATGGGGATATATTTTAACGAGATAGAATAGAAATGAATTTCATTCAGATTCTTTGCGTGAGATCAAAATACGTTTTTTGAATTGAATTACACTCCTTTACCGTATTTTATTCACTACAACGGACTTTGAAATGAAAGGGTTTTCCATCGGAATTATCGGTGCAGGTCAAGCTGCAACCGAATTGTTACAACAGCTTGTTGCGGCTGAATTTGTGCATATTGTTGCTATCGCTGATCTCAAAGATGATACTCCAGGGATTAAGCTTGCCCAAACACATGCTATTCCTACCACAACAGATATGGATGACATTTTAAAATTAGGCGAAACGCTAGATATT
The DNA here is from genome assembly GCA_049608225.1 of Parashewanella sp. Taxonomy (GTDB): domain Bacteria; phylum Pseudomonadota; class Gammaproteobacteria; order Enterobacterales; family Shewanellaceae; genus Parashewanella. The sequence continues at coordinate 38,748 of JBMYXI010000011.1, read as the reverse complement.
ATTATCGATGTAACGGGCGTCTGTGCTGTGAGAAACAAACTTAGACAATACATGTCGGAAACAAATAATAAGCATACGGTGATCATGCATGAACGCCTTTCAGCGCTTATGATATCTCTAGCAAAAGGAAAGCTAGTAGATATGAAAGGTAGCGATGATACATATTAAAGGTTGCTTTGATTGAAGCTGCGATTTTTTTGGTTCGCAGCCTTCACTTTAAAGGTTGGCTAGAGGCCGTTCCCAATTAAAGAATTTTTGATTTGTTACCTCCTAAAATTGGCAAAATCAAGGCACGAAGATTGAAATTTAGTGAACTAAATGAATGATGAGTTACACAGAGTTTGCCAATTTTAGGCGTAACCCGAAGGGCTGCGTTTCTTTTTTGTTTAAACTGCGTTGTCAAATATTCGTGTAGAAACGGAATAACGACGGTTGTGTATGTCGGCAATAACTACACTTCATATTTTTCGCCTTATTTAACCTAAAAAATTAACTGCAGCAAATCAAAAATCTAATTGGGAACGGCCTCTAGTGCTTGCGATAGATCGGCGATCAAATCTTTTCCATCTTCAACGCCAATGCTTAATCGAATTAAGTTTGATGTAATATTTGCTTGTTGCCTTTGTTGTTCAGTTAATGCTGCATGCGTGGTTGTCGCTGGATGACAAGCGAGACTTTCTAAGTCACCTAGACTAACTGCTTGAGTAAATAGTGTTAGGTTATCCAATAACCGCGCGCACTCTTGCTCATCACCAATCACTTCAAAACTCATTACCGAACCAAAAGCATTAATGGTCTCAGCTAGTGCCTTATGTCCAGCATGGGTGAGCAAACCGGGGTAATACACCTTGTTGATTTTAGGGTGTGAGTTTAAGAAATTTGCTATTTGCAGTGCGCTAGTTAAATGCGCATCCATTCTTAATGGCAAAGTTCGCAAACCTCGGTGTAACAGGTAAGCTTCTTGTGGTCCTATCTGCGCGCCAAGATGTTTTAAACCAATAGTACGAATTTTGTCTATTAATTCAGAACGACCAGATACCACACCTGCAATAATGTCTCCGTGTCCGCTCAAGTATTTGGTGCCACTGTGCATAACGAGATCAATTCCGTGCTCAAGTGGTCTAAATAAATAAGGTGTGAGAAAAGTATTGTCACAAATAACTATCGCATTGGTTTTATCAGCAGCCTGCTTCACCACTCGATAATCGACCACAGATAATGTTGGGTTACACAATGGTTCGAAAATGATCAGCTTGGTCTCAGAATGAATGCGTTCAAGTAAATCTTGATCACTAAAGTAGCGTGTCACAGTGACACCAAAACGGCTTAATGTTTGGGTGAGGAGAGCAGAACTTCCGCCATAGACTGGTTCAACTACCGCGATGTGATCACCCGCAGCAGCCAGCGCGAAAAAAATACTGCTGATTGCAGCCATACCGCTGGAAACCACTAATGATTGCTCGGCGCCTTCAATATTAGCGAGTTGTTCCTCTAAGGCTGTAAGGGTAGGGTTACCCATTCGACTATAAATATAACCACTTTGGTTGCCCGAAAATCGTTGCTTACCTGATTCAAAGTCGGGATAAGAGTAAGTGCTGCTTTGATAAATCGGGATCGTTAACGAGCCATGCTGATCATTACTTTGATGGCTATGTAAAAGTTGAGTTTTAAATTTCATAAGATCCCTAGTGACTTTTTGAGTAATGGATGCTGGCGACATCTGGGTGCGCGCGTAAACGGCTTTTTAGAACATTTTCACCAACATGATGCAGCAATGGATTGTTTGGATCACTTTCTGGACCTACTGCAAGCGATTTTAAATGGTTAGGCAATGTAATGAGCGGTACGTCTTTTTCTAATTTTGCTGCTAAAAAAAACGCCAGAGAGTAGCGTTCATGACCTACTGGTGGACTGACAACTCGATGCATGGTGGCCTTTAAAAAACCATCGGATGCCAGTTCGAGTAACTCACCAATGTTAACTACAAAGGAGTCAGGTTCCGAAGGCACTGAAATCCAACCTGTGGCAGTTTCAACTTCTAAGCCTGTGTGCTCGTCTTGCATCACTAAAGTTAGATATCCAGCATCTTTATGGGCTCCGACACCTTGAGACTCTTGTGCCATACCCGGATAACGAATGAGCTTCATGTGTTGAAAGGGCGCATCTTCGATACTTGAGTCAAACGCGTGTTCAGATTGCTCCAAAGTGAGTGCTAATGCTTTTAATAACTCAGTGGTAATGTGAGATAGCTCATTTTGAAACCCCAGTAATTCAGGCTTCATAGAAGGTATTTTTGATGGCCATTGATTGGGACCATGCAAATTAAACCAAGGCGGATTGCTTGAGATGTTGCTTGAAAACTCTTCTTCGCGCATGGTGTCGAACTGCTCGCGAAAATCACTTTTTCCTTGCGTAAGCTCTTGTCCGACCCGAGTATAACCGCGAAAGTGAGGCGAGTTTTTCATTTCAACTGATACTTTATCTTCTAAAGGTAACGAGAAAAACCGTTTAGAAAGAGAGAATATTTGTTGTTGTCTTTCAGGGCTTACGCCGTGCCCCTTAAGATAAAAAAAACCGACATTGCGTGCTGCGAAACCAAGATCGGCAATAAACTGAGCTTTGGTTTTTGCATCGGCATAAAAGTCAGATAAAAAGAGGGTGGGCAATGTCGTCATTGGCTCTTTCCTTAATGAATATTACTTGTTGAACAGGTAATAGAAAGAGCGAAAACTGTGCCAATAATTAACTGCTTGTTTATATTGGTGTTTGTAATTTTTTGATATGGTTTTGGTGGAAATTCTATTTTATTTAGTGGTTTTTCTGGAATATATCCACATGACTAATGGCTTTAAAAGGAATAAGAAAAGAAAAAAAGACAGCCCAATAACCAATCCAACCCAAGGGTTTTCTTTGGTAGCCCATAAAATGAATTCCATATACTTTTACTCCATGTCACTGCTAAATTTGTGTTCCCAAAGAGGCGAGATCTAAGGCGTCCCTCATTAAAATCTCTAACTGAGAACGCCTTTTACGCCTATTATTTCAAACTTGCATAATAAGCCGAAATGTTGACGATGTCTGCATCAGACAAAGGCATTGCCATTGGCCCCATTGTTGGGTCTTTGCGTGCGCCGCTCTTGAAGTCTCTTAGTTGTTTTTCAAGATACTGTGCTTTTTGACCTTTCAAGTTTGGATACATAGGCACCATAGCGATACCGTCCACACCATGGCATGCTGCGCAAAGCATCGATTTTGCTTTACCTGCTGCAACGTCGCCGCCAGCAAATGCGGGTGCAGCTAATAAGCTAGCCAAAGCTATCATTGCAATTTTTTTCATTATTAATCCTTAGCGTTCAAATTACTCATTATTCACACTCTGATAATAACTTGATAAATAATTGGGTAATTGACTTAGGACAAGTCTGGATCAGAAAGCGATTAAAATAATTTGCTTCCCCAGCCAAGCTTATTTCTTAATACATGAAAATAGTTGTAGCCTTTAGGGTGAATCAAATTGAGATGTTCAGAACTTCGACGAATAATAATTTCGTCTCCGGGTAACACTGAAAGATGAACATGGCCGTCACAACTGACTTCGAGATTATCGTCATTATCGGGTGAAACTAAGAGTTTTATAGTGCTGTTGGCATCAATGACGATAGGGCGGCAAGATAATGTGTGTGGGAACATAGGCACAAGGATCAGCGCATCTAGATTTGGGGTTAATATGGCGCCGCCAGCGGATAATGAATATGCGGTAGAGCCTGTTGGCGTCGAAATGATCATGCCATCTGCACGTTGGCTATACATAAATTTATCGTCAATATAGACTTCAAACTCAATCATATGGGCAATTTTACCCGGATGAAGCACAGCTTCATTTACCGCACTATTGCTTGACTTTAACCTGCCGTGTCGATGAACTTCGGCTTTTAGCAAAAATCGCTGCTCGACTTCGTACTCACCTTTTAATAATGCCGATAAGCCTTTTTCAAAATCATCTGGATCTAAGTCAGTTAAAAAGCCTAGATTGCCTCGGTTCACGCCGATAACATCAATTTCAAATCGGGAAAGTACTCGTGCCGCTCCAAGCATGTTACCGTCGCCGCCGACAACGATGGCAAGGTCGCATCGTCTGCCAAGTTCGAGTAAATCGACCGCTTCCACTTTTTTATCTATATCTTTGGCGACGCGCTCTTCTACTAATACTTTTATTTCTTGTTTGTGTAGCCATTGATAAAGTTCGATAAGCGTTGAATTCGTTCCCAAATGCTGTGGTTTGCCAATGAGTCCGATCGTTTGGAATTCAGTCTTCATATTTTATTGCTTATCTTATTGAGAGTGAGTCGATGTTATTTCGAATAAGTTTATATTACACACTATAAAAGGGCGAGATAAAGCTGTTAGATGGTGAAACATTTTCATGAATGCTGCTTGTTTGCGCAATCGTTTTCTTTTTTAGGGTAAAAGTCGTCTTCATTTTCGTTGATTGCAGGGATAATACTTGAAACGCGAAAAATGATCCCCATAATATGCCCATAGCATGCAGAAGCAGAGCATTTTTAGTTGGAGTAGAAATGAGTAACGAATCTTTAAACGCACAGGAAGAACAAGTGGAAGAAGCAGTTGCAATGGACGTTGAAGCAACAGATGAAGCAAGCCTAATGGATGAGCTAACTCAAGCTAATTTCCGTGTTGAAGAATTAGAAAAGGCGCTTGCCGAAGCGACTGCAAAAGTAGATGAACAAAAAGATTCTGTCGTGCGCGCCGCTGCTGAAACAGAAAATATTCGCCGTCGTGCTGCAATGGACGTTGATAAAGCGCGTAAGTTTGCGCTAGAAAAGTTTGTTAATGAATTATTACCGGTTATCGATAATATGGATAACGCAGTTGCAGGCTTGAACATCGATGATGAAGAAGGTCCAATGAAAGCGCTACATGAAGGTGTTGATTTAACGCGTAAAACATTGGTTTCTGCAGTAGAAAAATTTGGTGTGAAACTGGTTGACCCTCTGGGTGAAACATTTAATCCTGAGCAACATCAAGCGATTGGTATGCAGCCGAGCACTGAGCATGCTGCAAACACAGTTATGGCTGTTATGCAAAAAGGTTACTTATTGAATGATCGTTTATTGCGTCCAGCAATGGTAATGGTTTCTCAAGGCTAAATGTGCGAAATGGGTTTAGAAAGCCATTAGTATTTAAAAATGCCACTTAGTGAATTCTAAGTGGCATTTTTTCAATTTATTGCACGTTTTCTAATTCGCCAAACTGACCATGAAACAAAGGCGATGACAAATAGCGTTCGGCAGCAGAAGGTAATACCACTACTATGGTTTTATCTTTATACTCTGGTAATGCGGCGATACGGTTCGCGACAACAACTGCTGCACCTGATGAAATCCCCGCAAGGATCCCTTCTTCTTGCATCAGTTTTTGTGCCATTTCGATAGCATCTTCATTGGTCACTGCTTCGACTCGGTCGACAATCGATAAATCTAAGTTGCCCGGAATAAATCCAGCGCCAATTCCTTGAATTTTGTGTGGTCCAGGTTTTAATTCTTCGCCAGCGAGCGCTTGAGCAATAACGGGTGAATCCACTGGTTCAACAGCAACAGAAGTAATGGCTTTACCTTTAGTATTCTTAATATATCGGCTTACACCAGAGATTGTACCGCCAGTACCAACACCAGCGACGAAAACATCAATCTTACCATCGGTATCATTCCAAATTTCAGGTCCTGTGGTTTTTTCGTGGATCTCAGGATTTGCAGGATTGTCGAACTGTTGTAGTAATACATAGTTATCAGGATCGGATTGGCGTATTTCTTCCGCTTTTTCAATTGCGCCTTTCATTCCCTTTGCGCCTTCGGTCAATACCAAATTTGCACCAAGCGCTTTTAATAGTTTACGTCTCTCTAGGCTCATGGTATCCGGCATGGTCAGGGTTAAACTGTAGCCGCGCGCAGCAGCAACATAGGCAAGCGCAATACCGGTATTGCCAGAAGTCGGTTCGATCAGAGCTTTCCCTTTTTTGAGCGAGCCGTCTTTCTCTGCCGCCCAAATCATATTTGCACCAATACGGCACTTAACACTAAAACTTGGATTACGGGCTTCAATTTTCGCCAACACATTGCCGTTACTTACTTTATTTAATCTGACCAGTGGGCTATTGCCAATGGTGAGAGAATTGTCTTCGTATATCTTGCTCATGCTTACTCGCTCCTATGATTTATTGCTAAATCATAGTGATAGTTACCATTTTTAACAGTGAATATTTAATCTTTAATATTTCAAAAAGGTATAAGAATGTTAATTTTTATTCCTAATAGCTATTTCTCTGTGGCATGCTTCATACTTGAAATAAACTCGCTTAACTCGGTTATCATTAATGCTTGGTCGTTAATGTTCTTTTCGATAATTTTGACCACAGCAGAACCTGAGATTGCTCCCGCAGCGCCCGATTGAATTGCTTGTTTTACCTGCGAAGGTGTGGAAATGCCAAAACCAAGAATGGCAGGTGGTGCATTATATTGCTGTAAGCTGTTAAGAATATGTTCGATGGGCATGCCGGCTTGAGAGTCTGTCCCCGTAACGCCCGCTCGTGACAATAAATAGGTGTAGCCTTCACCAAATTCACTGACGTGTTTTAGCGTGCTTAAGTCACCATTTGGTGGCGCAATAAAAATGGGAGCAATATTATGTCGCTTGGCTGAGCTTCTAAATGGTGCACTTTCTTCAACAGGTACATCTGCAATTAATACAGAATCAATGCCTGCAGCATAGGCTGCTTGATAAAAGTTATCAACACCACTGCCATTGACACCATAGCTGTATACAAGGTTGGCATAAGTTAATAACCCTATTGGGATATCAGGGTATTTCCGTCGTATTTTGCGGATAATGTCAAAGCAGCTATTGACCGTTGCACCTGACTTTAGGGCACGGATATTCGCTTTTTGTATCACAGGTCCATCTGCGAGTGGATCGGAAAACGGCAGCCCTAATTCAAGCGCATCGGCGCCACTGGTTATTAAGGTTTCGATAATATTAAATGACAGCTCTGGGGTTGGATCGCTAATGGTAACAAAAGGAACAAATGCAGCCTGATTTTTACTTGCTAGTTCTGAGAACATTTTTTGATAGCGTGCAGTTTTGGTCATGATTGTACTCCATCAGCTTGAGCTGTTAATAAATCAGCAACGGTAAAAATATCTTTATCGCCACGACCTGATAAATTGACGACCAATAATGTTTCTTCGGTAGCTCTTTCTGCTAATTTATAGGCGTAGGCTAGGGCATGAGAAGACTCTAATGCTGGAATGATTCCCTCTGTTTTCGCTAACCGTTGAAAGGCAAGCAAGGCTTCATCATCAGTCGCTGAAACGTAGGTGCCGCGTCCCGTTTGATGTAAATATGCATGTTGTGGTCCTACAGATGGAAAATCGAGTCCAGCGGAAATTGAATAGGACTCTTGTATTTGACCATATTCGTCTTGCATTAGGGGCGACTTCATGCCAAAAAAAATCCCCGTTTTTCCTTCTGTGAGTGGCGCGCCATGTTGCTGGGTTTCGATCCCTTTTCCAGCAGGTTCTACACCAATAAGTTGTACGTTCTTTTCATCAATAAAATCCGTGAACATGCCAATTGCGTTTGAACCGCCACCAATACAAGCGATCACTGCATCAGGGAGCTTACCTTCGCGTTGTTGCAATTGCGCTTTGGTTTCTTCACCAATCATTTTTTGAAACTCGCGAACAATGGTCGGGTAAGGGTGAGGCCCCGCTGCTGTGCCTAGTAGATAATGTGCTTTATCATAATTGCCCGTCCAATCGCGCATTGCTTCATTACAGGCATCTTTTAAGGTTGATGCCCCCGATGTGACCGATATGACTTCTGCGCCCATAAGTTCCATTCGAAATACATTAGGTGATTGGCGTTCAATGTCTTTTGCTCCCATGTAGACTTTGCACTTTAGCCCAAGTAAAGCGCATGCCAACGCCGTTGCGACGCCGTGCTGACCCGCACCTGTTTCAGCGATGATTTCTTTTTTGCCCATGCGTTTGGCAAGTAGCGCTTGCCCTAAAACTTGATTGGTTTTATGGGCGCCACCATGCAGCAAATCTTCGCGCTTGAGGTAGATTTTTACCAACGGATTTGGGCTGAAGTTTTTGGTCAAGGTTAATGCGGTTGGGCGTCCGGCATAGTTTTGCAGTAAGTCGATAAATTCAGCGTGAAACTCAGGGTCGCTGTTGGCATCAATAAATGCTTGTTCTAATTGTCGTAAGGCTGGCATCAGTGTTTGCGGTACAAATGCTCCGCCAAAGTCACCAAAATAAGAGTTAAGTTTAAATTCAGACATTAATAATTCCTTAGCGTTTGGAAAACAGTTTCAATTTTATGGCGATCTTTAATGCCCGGTGATACTTCTAATCCTGAATTAAAATCGAGTCCATAAAAGCCTTGAGCCATGGCATTGGCAGTATTATCCTTGTTCAAGCCGCCAGCTAACCAAGCGTTGTGCTTGTTGGGTATTGTTGCATTCCAATCGAAGGTTTTTCCTGTACCGCCAAACTGGTGTTCACTTTTGCTGTCATACAGATACTGATCAGCAGTAGACTCTTCAGCACATGAATCGATAAATTGGCTGCTCACATCCACTGGAATAGCTTGCCAAACCTGAGTCGATAGTAATGCTTTTTTGAGCTCAGATTTTAATAAAGTAACAAATTCAGCGGTTTCATTGCCGTGCAGTTGAATAGCAAATAATTGCAAGCTTTTGGTGGTATTGATGATCAACTCAATAGGTTGGTTAGAGAATACACCGACGAATCGTAAGTTCAAGTGACTGCTTTTGTGATGAGCGGTGATCAATTTTGCTTGTTCGAAGGTGACAAACCTTGGTGAGTGGGGCACAAAGATCAACCCTGCATAACTGGCACCAGCATTGGCTGCAGCTGAGCTGTCTTCAATTCGAGTAATACCACATACTTTGGTGTGTCCGTAAATAAGAGTGCGACAAGCAAGATCTAAATCTTTGTCAGCCATCAAGGAGCTACCGATCAGAAATCCATGCACATGTGGTGCAAGCTGCTTAACTTGGGCTGGAGTGTAAATGCCAGATTCGCTGATCACAATGCGATCGGCTGGGATTTTAGGCGCTAGCGTTAAAGTGGTTTCTATGCTGGTGGATAAATCGCGTAAATTGCGATTATTGATACCAATCACTGGCGCATTAAGTGCGATGGCACGATCTAGTTCGGCATCATTGGAAACTTCAGTTAGGATCTCCAGCTGAAACTCTTTTGCCGTATCAGCAAGTATCTGATATTGCTCGTCATCCAGTACTGATAACATTAGTAAAATCGCATCTGCACCATGGTGAGCGGCTAATTTAATTTGATAAGGATCGATAAAAAAATCTTTACATAAAATCGGCTTGTCTGTCAGATAACGCATTGTCCCTAGGTTTTCAAAGCTGCCATCAAAGAAGTCTTCGTCGGTTAATACTGAAACAACACTGGCGTATTTGCGGTAGACACTGGCAATCTCTGCTAAATCGAAACTAGCTCTGATCAACCCTTTTGATGGGCTGGCCTTTTTACATTCTAAAATGAAGCTGGTTTCATTTGTTGACAGAGCCTGTTTTAAGCTGCGACTTGAGAGTCTAGTTTGTAAACTGTTTTCAGGAAAGCGTTGCTTAAGTTGATCAATATGACTGGCTTTACTGGCAACAATTCGTTGAAGAATATCACTCATTTTATACGGCCTCCTGACTGATATTTTTTAGCATTAATAGCTTTTTATAGGGCAAAGCTGATTCGATGGTTTCACGTGCGAGTTGCGCAGCAGAAATTAATGAATCTGACTTTCCTGCGATGTAAAGCGCACAAGCGGCATTGATGATCACGGCATCTGTATGAGCGGCAATGGCTTTACCTTGCAAAATTGCTTGAGTTATCGCTGCATTTTCCGCTGGTGCGCCGCCAACGATGTTTGAGAGCGAATGACTCACAAGACCAAAATCCGTGGGTGAAATTTCATAATGAGAAATAACGCCATTGTTAATTTCTGCCACTTGAGTTATTCCATGGATAGCAACTTCATCAAGTCCACTGCCATGAACAACCATAGCGCGTTTAACGCCTATGGCTAATAGCACCTTGGCAATCGGTTCAATGAGTTGTTCTGTATACACGCCGAGTAACATAAATTCCGGTCTAGCAGGATTAATAAGGGGCCCAAGAATGTTAAAAAGAGTGCGTGTTTTGAGTTGTTGTCGAACATTTACCGCATGTTTAAAACCACTGTGATAACTCGGAGCGAATAGAAAACACAAACCATTGTCGCGCAGGCTCTGACTCGCTGTCGCCGCTGACATGGCAATATTCACTCCTAATTGTGCAAGTAAATCGGAAGATCCAGACTTACTTGAAACGCTGCGATTTCCATGTTTGGCGACTTTCACGCCGCAGGCTGCGACAACAAAGGCCGTTGTGGTTGAGATGTTTATAGTGTTATGACCATCGCCCCCTGTACCGACTATGTCGATAACGGGCTGATTCATATCTCGTTCAAACTTTTGTGCAGCAGCAAGGGAAGCGTCAACTGCGCCGCAGAGTTCATCAACGGTTTCACCTTTTAATTTCAAAGCGGTGAGCATGGCAGTGAGTTCAATATCAGTCAGTTGCCCTTGAACGATTTCACCGAACAAAAATGCCATTTGTGAGCGAGTTAATGTGTGACCTTGATAAAGGGTTTCTAAGCAGTTTTGTTTTTCTAATTCGCTCATGATTGAACCTCCATACTGATCAAGTGCTCAATGGCCTGAGTTAACAGTTGGCTTCCTCTACAGGTCAGTATTGACTCTGGATGAAATTGAAAGCCAAGCGAAGCATGGTTTTGATGAATCATTGCCATGGGCAGATTGTCTGTATGGGCGATGACATTCACTTGTTTCGGCACATCCACTGCAACTAAACTGTGGTATCTCGCAGAGGGTAGAGGAGAAGGTAAATTAGCAAACACTGGGTGATTATTGTGATGAACAGGGAATGCCTTACCATGTACGACAGTCGGTGCTCGATCAACTTTACCACCATAGTGTTCAACCAATGCTTGGTGGCCTAAGCAAATGCCGAGAATGGGTGCTTTTCCTGCTACTTTACCGATAAGTTGCATCATGCAGCCAGCTTGTATTGGTGAACCTGGCCCCGGAGATAAGATTAAAATGGCATTCGGCTCTGACAGTATTTTAGTGGCAATGACGTCAGCATCGAGATCGTTTCTGTAGACAACGACATCAAAGTCTAAACAGCGAAATTGATCAACGAGGTTGTAGCTAAATGAGTCGAAGTTATCGAGTAAAAACAATTTCATTGTCCGCCTCCTGTTTTTATTGCAGTGATCACTGCTTGTGCTTTTTGGCGAGTTTCATCGGCCTCTGACTGTGGATCTGAATCAAACACAACACCAGCGCCCGCTTGTATGTGGGCAACATTGTTTTTAACGTAGGCTGAACGAATAACAATACAAGTATCCATATCTCCCATTGAGTTAAGGTATCCAACCGCGCCGCCATAACTGCCTCGACGTTGTTGTTCAACCTCGCGAATAAGTTGAGTGGCACGTACTTTCGGAGCGCCAGTGAGAGTGCCCATATTCATACACGCTTGATACGCATGCAGTGCATCTAATTGGGACTTAAGTTGACCAGTGACTCGACTGACTAAATGCATAACATGAGAATATCGGTCTACTTTCAGCAATTCGGCAACCTTACGAGTGCCTGTTTCACTTATTCTTGCGACGTCATTTCGAGCTAGATCAACCAGCATTAAATGTTCAGATAGTTCTTTTTGATCAAGTCGTAGCTCCAGTTCGATTCGACTATCTAAATCAGAGTCAATATCTCCTGAAGCTGTTTTACCTCGTGGGCGAGTGCCTGCAATGGGATAAACTTCAACTTGATTGCTTTGCTTGTCGTACTTAACCGCGCTTTCTGGTGAGGCGCCGAATAAAGTGAAACCGTTACCATTGAAATAAAACATATACGGGCTGGGATTCGTTTGCTTTAAGGTTCGATACGCACCCAATGGATTGGGACAGGGCAGAGAAAAACAACGGGAGGGTACAACTTGAAAGACATCGCCTGCGATAATGTGTTGCTTTAATTCATTAACTTGATTTTTGAAACTTTCATCTGAAATGTTTACTGTGACATCAACCTCAACTGGCTGCTGGCTGATATTGGTTAATGGTTGCTTACACGCATCAATTAGTTGCTGTGATTGTGCAGAAATTCTGTCATGGTTAGCTGATGAATCATCGAATACAAAACCTGTGAGCTGAGCTTTCTGCGTGGTGTGATCAATCTTGATCAGTGTTTCAGCAACATAGAAGAGGTAATCAGGACAGTCGTTTTCTGCTGTGGCGACTGTTGGCAACGGCTCACTGGTGGCGATTAAGTCAAACGCGAGTACGCCACCAATGAACATAGGTTCATTGTCATTTTGTTGATTAAATTTATTAATTAAAGCACGTAGACCATCAAGTGATGAACGATCCAACAGTTTTTGATCTTCGTCCATTACTTGCGATTTTTGAACAAGCGTTACTGTTAGCCTTGTCTCAGATTCGATGATTTGTTCATCGGCAAAATAATGCTTAATTGGTGTCAATAAGGCTAAGCCATTAGCCGTGAGCGCTGAAAAACTTATTTGCTCGGCATCACATTGGATCATCAAACAACTGTGCGGCATGATAATACTTTGTAAATGAGCTTTACTTTCGATTTCAGCCGACTCAAGCAACATAGTGTGCTCAGCATTGCCCGTTAAGCTTTGATACAAACTTAAGGGATCTTTGTGATAGGGCACCTCAGTGTAAATTGTGTCAAATGTCATAACATATCTCATATTTCTGTTATTTTTTAATGCCAAAAGTCTAGATAACAAAAAAGCCCGCAATAAATGCGGGCTTTTTTGTTGAAGTTGACTCAATTACATAATTTAAGAGTACACAGCTTCACACCACCCGCTAGAGGAGTAGTGCCACCACCAATTGATGTTTAAAGAAGCTGGTTTATGTGTCATTAAAAGTCATTTCATTGATAAAATTGAATTACTATACAGAAGAACGGTTTTTGAAAAATAAGTCAAGCAATTTTTCATATGTGTTCTCGGCTAACGTTATCGGGTACAATAGTTTGATGAATGAGAATACCTACCTTGTTGACCTGCATTGCCATACTAATGCCTCTGATGGTCAGCTATCGCCAAGTGAAATTGTTCAGCGAGCCATTGATAATAATGTGGACGTGTTAGCAATTACCGATCATGATACTGTTGCAGGTATGAGTGAGGCGCATAAGTACAATGCATTGCAGCCAAAACCAATTAAACTCGTAAATGGCGTTGAAATATCAACACGTTGGCATAGCCATGATATTCATATCGTGGGCTTGAATGTCGATATTGAGTCTGTTGAACTCGATGAATTCTTGAGTAAGCAAAGACGATTACGCAATGAACGAGCTAAAGAGATAGGTATCCGTTTAGAAAAAGCGGGGATTGAAGGTGCTTATAAGGGCGCTAAATCTCTCGCTGGTGATGCGGCATTAAGCCGAGGACATTACGGACGCTGGTTAGCTGAAAATGGTTATGCCAAAGATGTGGCGAGTGTGTTTAAAAAATACATGACCCGTGGCAAAACCGGCTATGTACCTAATAATTGGCAGTCGATGGCAGAGGCGATAGCCATTATTCATCGAGCAGGTGGCCAAGCGGTATTGGCGCACCCTAGTGGTTATAAATTTAAAGGTAAATGGCTACGTAAATTGGTTGCAGAGTTTAAAGAGGCTAATGGCGATGCGATGGAAGTGGTGCTTGGACAGCAAACGATTGATGACAGAAATAACCTTATTGCATTAAGTCATCAGCATGAATTATATGCATCTTTAGGGAGTGACTTTCATTTTGCTGGTGGTAGATTAAATTTAGGTAAGAACATGTATCAGCCTAAAGATGTGAATTGGATTTGGCAATCGAAGGGGTGGTTAACCCCTTTGATATAACAAGACGGAAAACGATTATTTTCCCGAATTATTAGAGAGTATTATGAGTCAGTTTTTTTATGTGCATGATGAAAATCCGCAGGCACGATTGATCAGCCAAGCGGTAAATATTTTGCAGCAAGGTGGGGTAATTGTTTATCCGACAGACTCGGGCTATGCCCTTGGCTGCATGATTGGTAATAAAGAGGCTATGACCCGAATTACTCGCATCAGAAAAGTTGAAAATGATCACCATTTTTCATTAATGTGTCGCGATCAGTCTGAGCTTTCTACCTATGCTAAAGTCAATAACCAAGCTTTTCGGTTGTTAAAGTCGTGTACGCCCGGTCCTTATACCTTTATTTTTAAGGCAACTAAGGAAGTCCCTAAACGCCTGCAAAGCTCGAAAAAGAAAACTATTGGTATTCGAGTGCCAGATAATGTGATTGCACTAGCGTTATTAGAGGCGTTGGATGCGCCAATGATGTCAACCAGTTTAGTGATGCCTGATGCAGAATATGCTGAGTCAGATCCTGAACACATTCGCGATATTCTTGAGCATCAAGTTGATCTGATTGTTCATGGTGGCTATTTAGGTGAGAAGCCGACAACAGTGGTTGATATGTCAGAAGATAACTTTGAAGTCATTCGTGAAGGTACGGGCGATATTAGTCCATTTCAATAGTTGATAACTTCAAGTATAATCCGTTGAATTAACGCAAACCAAGGAGAGGCTCGAATGCAGATTGCACAGCAAAGTTTACCGCTGGCAGTTGTTCGAGGAAAAACCTTGGAGCAAATGCCAACGGATTTATTTATTCCACCTGAAGCATTAGAAGTGTTTTTGGAAGCGTTTGAAGGCCCGTTGGATTTACTGTTGTATTTGATCCGCAAACAAAAGCTGGATGTTATTGATCTACCAATTCAGCAAATTACTTCACAATATCTTGAATATATTGAGCTTCTAACTGATGCCCGCATTGAGTTAGCGGCAGACTATTTGGTTATGGCTGCTACGCTTGCTGAAATTAAATCAAGATTATTGTTACCAAAACCTGAAACAGATACTGATGATGAAGAGGATCCGCGTGCGCAATTAATTCGGCAATTAAAAGCCTATGAAACCATCAAGAATGCTTCAGTGGTCATTGATCAATTGCCAAGATTAGAGCGTGATTTTCATTCAGTTAACGTCGCAGTTGCCAAAGAGGTCAAAGTTGAGCTTGCGCCACCCGATGTGTCACTGACTGAGATAGCAGCAGCATTTTCGCAGGTATTAAAGCGTGTTGAAGCAAATGAGCATCACCATGTTCAAAAAGAAGTTCTATCAACACGGGAAAGAATGGTACAAATTTTAGCAAAATTAACCCGTGATCGTTACACACCTTTTCAAGCTTTATTTGAGGTGGAAGAAGGGCGAGCTGGCGTAGTTGTGAGTTTTTTAGCCTTAATGGAGTTAATTAAAGAAATGTTGGTTGAACTGGTTCAAGCTAAGCCGCTTTCAACAATTTATGTAAAGGCGTATTAGGGAAGAAACCCTTAAAATAACTCGAATTGAGTTATTTATATTATGGAAATGGATTGTGCAAATTAACTCAACACAACTTAAGCAATTAATTGAAGCGAGTTTGTTTATCTCTGATAAGCCCAAAAGCATTACTCAGCTAAAGGAAACTGTACTAGCTGACTATCGGGTTTCCAGAGAAAAGATAAAAAACGTGATTGCTGAGCTTGAACGAGATTATCAAGAACGTGGAATTCAATTAGTCCAAGTTGCTGGTGGTTATCGATTCCAAACTGCACAGTTTTTAAGCCCGTTGTTACAAACCTTATGGCAAGAGAAGTCGCCTAAATATTCTCGTGCGACCTTGGAAACACTGGCGGTGGTTGCTTATCAGCAGCCAGTAACAAGAGGCGATATAGAGCAAGTACGTGGCGTTGCAGTAAGCAGTCACATAATTAAAACTCTGACAGACAGGCATTGGATCAAAGTCGTTGCTCATAAAGAAGTGCCGGGAAGACCGGCACTTTATGCTACGACCAATGAATTTTTAGCTTATTTTAATTTGCGAAATTTATCTGAATTGCCTGCTTTGTCTGATCCGGAATCATTACAGGCGCTCTTTTCTGAAAAAGCGTCAGTCATAGCAACAAAAGAAGAGTCTACTAATGAGTGAAAAATTGCAGAAAGTCTTGGCCCGAGCAGGCCATGGCTCCCGTCGTGAGATGGAGGCATGGATTGCTGCAGGTCGAGTTAGTATTGACGGAGAAATCGCAACAACGGGTGATCGTGTTGAATCTGATGCAAAAGTTCGCATCGATGGACGGTTAGTCTCAATCAAATCGTCAGATGAAGTTATCTGTCGAGTGTTAGCGTATCATAAACCAGAAGGTGAAATATGCAGTCGTAAAGACCCTGAAGGCCGCCCGACGGTATTTGATCGCTTACCAAAAGTAAAAGATAGTCGTTGGGTTGCAGTGGGGCGCTTAGATATTAACACCTCAGGTTTATTGTTATTTACTTCTGACGGTGAACTAGCAAATCGATTAATGCATCCTTCAAATGAAGTCGAGCGTGAATACGCTGTTCGTACTTTTGGTGAAGTGACCGATGCCAATGTGCAACGATTACGAATGGGCGTCATGCTTGAAGATGGACCTGCTAATTTTGATAAAGTAAAGTCAGCTGGTGGCGAAGGCATTAACCAATGGTGGCACGTTACTCTATCTGAAGGACGTAATCGTGAAGTACGTCGTTTATGGGAATCACAAGAGGTACAGGTTAGTCGTTTGATCCGTGTACGTTATGGTATGGTGGAGTTACCTAAAACCTTGCCGCGAGGTGGTTGGGTTGAGTTAACCATTGAACAGGTGAATTATTTGCGCCAATTGGCAGGAATGGAGCTTGAAAACCGTACCATGATTGGTACTGATAAGCACAGTGTGAATCGAGCAAAGACAGTTAAGAGCGCTAAGATCCGACGCGCAGTTCGTAAGAATAATGTTGCAAAAGGTAGAAATAAGCCAACACGTAAACGAAGCTAACTCGATTTTGAGATTAACGTGATATTAATGTTTATTTATAAAAAAAGGAGCTAATTGCTCCTTTTTTTGATGTTCAGTGTGTTATTGAGCGTTTAACTGTTGACCGTTAACGTCTTTTGAATCACTTGTCATTAAGTATAAGTAAGTCGGCATAATTTCGGTTGGTGTTTTTAGATCTAACGGCTCTTCACCTGGGTAAGCTTTTGCTCGCATTTCGGTACGCGTCGCGCCGGGATTAATGCTATTTACTCTGATCTGAGTTCCATCACACTCATGGGCCAATACTTGCATCATGCCCTCAGTCGCAAACTTAGAAAAAGCGTAGGGTCCCCAATAAGCTCGCCCTTGTCTGCCAACACCGCTGGATGTGAAAATAATTGATGCGGCATCAGACTTTTTCATCACAGGTAATAGCGCCTTAGTCATCATAACTTGTGCGGTCACATTTACTTTGAATATTTCCTCAAGAGAGGCAATATCAATGTGCTCAAATGGACCTAAGGCACCTAAAGTACTTGCGTTATGCAGTAAACCATCAAGCTTACCAAATTGTTGCTCAATTGTTTCAGCCATATCAATGTAATTGCTTTCTGTTGCACCTTTTAGATCCAGCGGAACAATCGCAGGTTTTGGGTAGCCAGCTTGCTCAATATCGTCATAAACTTCTTCAAGCTTGCTAACCGTTTTGCCCAGTAAGATAACCGTTGCACCATATTCTGCGTATTTCAAAGCGGCTGCTCTTCCAATGCCAGCCCCAGCCCCAGTGACTAGAATCACTTTTCCATTGAGTGAATTTTGTTCCGCTTTATATTCTAACATGAATGATTACCTCTCATTTGTGCAAATGCCTATCAGGTCTGCTATACGGTATGCTTAGGGCTTGTGTTTTAAACGAATGACTTAATCTATCACATTGTAAAGATTAACCATTACGACAAATTTCTAGCGCAGATCACATTTTTGAGTTAAGTTGGACTCAATTTAAAGACAAACCATATGTCTGAATGTGGTCGCAATAGGGTGCTATTGTGACTAATTTTTGCGAAAAACAAAAACTTTCCAATGAGATTTGAGGAAAAAAAATGAAAAGACTCTTATTGAGCTCAATTATTGCCTCTACCTTAGGCTTAACTGCTTGCGGAGGTGGTAAGAGTGTTGACGATATTAGTAACGCTACCGTTCCACTTATTCCACAAGCACATCTTATCTTTGACCCTGCTGCAGCTAAAGTGCCACTACCTAATGATTTACTTTTTAATGGTACAATAGATGGTACTCTCAATGTTCCAGGGGAAGCCACAGGTAATTACGCCGACCCGCAAATTGCGTTGGGCGCGTTGGATGGTTGGTCGACGACAGAGCCGATCACGATTGATGTAGATTTACCAAAGAAAGACAGCAATGGCAAAGACATTGATCTTGGTATATCCGTTGCCAGTGTGAAACAAGAAGGCGCACTGCGTGTTTTTGAAGCAACCGCAAGTGGCCCTCTATCAAGTGATGCCAGCTGTAAAGGCAATACACCGTTAACCGCTTGTAAAGTGGGTAATGAGTTAAAGTATGGCGTCGATTTTGTGACTAACGTCGCAGGCAGTAAAATTGCCATTGTACCTATCAAACCTCTCAAGCCGGGTTCATCGTATTTATATGTCGTCACAAATAAAGTTCAAGATACTGATAATCGTCCGATTGGTTCTTCTGCGACTTATAACGTATTGAAGTTGGATGTGAAAAAGAACCCATTAGGTACTGAGCAGCAACGTTTATTGCAAACGGTTGTGAACAGTTATGAGCAAGGCGTTAACGCTAAAGGTGTTGATCCTGCTTCAATTATTTACTCTGGTTTATACACCACTCAATCTGTACCAAATGTGATTGAAGTGACCAAAGCGAAAATGGCACAAGACTTTGCTGCAGGTTTACAACCGGGTGGCACTTTTGGCCCTTACGCTCCAAGATTAGTTTCTCCGCCGCAACCTGTTATGAATGGCTCTGACATCAAAACAGCAGAAGATCAAATCGACCCAGATAAAAAACTTCCTAGTTTATTCCAAGCGGTTCTTGGCAATGCCTTGGTATATAAGGCGAAGGTTCGTTTACCTTTGTACAGCCAATGTTCATCAGTTAGCTGTATCAAAGATGGCAAGCCCTTAGTTGACGGTAGATGGCAAGCCCATGGTGATAGCCCAATTGCTGTGTTAAATGCAGTGAGAACAGGTAAATTGAGCCAAGCTGACTTTGCTAAGCAAGCCGTTGCACAAGGCATCAAAAATCCAGCGGCAGCATTAACCAATCCTGCTTTATTGGTTGGCAAAAAGTTCAATTTCGCCGACGGTAAGCCCGTTGATCCTGTGAAACACTTAACTAAGTTCAATCCATTACCTCAAATTAGAGGTTATGAAACGGTAGATGTACAAATCACCATTCCGAAATTAAGTGCCGATCAACGACCTGCTAAAGGCTTCCCTGTGACGATTGGTATGCATGGTCTAGGCGCCAGTAAAGAAATGGTGCTGATTTATTCAGGCTTGTTCGCCACCATTAATGACAATAATGCTAAAGTGCCGTTAGATAGCCCACTAGCAACGATCGCGATTGATATGCCACTGCATGGTGAGCGTTCATTTGCTGCGGGCGATGACAAAAACTATTTAGTGACAGCAACAACCAAAGGTTCTGCTAGCTCATTAAACCTAGAAGGGAATTTTGATAGAGGTACGCCACTCACTTTTGTTAACGTAGCGAGTCCTTTGTCTATTCGTGATAATTTCCGTCAAGGCGTTATGGATAACTTAGCAGTACGTTTAATGGTACCTGTGTTTGCTAAAGCACTTGCTCAACTTCCTGCGCCAGTGGCAGCAAGGATTAACCCAGAAGGCGTTACCGCCCAAGGTTTAAGTCTAGGCGCGATTGTGACCACTGACTTTGCGGTTGCAGCGAATACAGGGATCACCAATCCTGCTACAGGTAAGAAGTCAACGACAAACCCATATGTTGTAAATGGTGTCTCGTTAGTTGCTCCTTCTGGTGGGTTAGCAGCAGCTTTCGCCGGTTCGCCTACTTACGGTCACTTGTTATATAACAATGTCATCAAGCAACCAAGATTCCTTGAAGGAGTGAAGGCGGCTAATAAACAAAACTTTGAAGTGGGCACACCACAATATAAAGCTATTGTGAATGCTGCTTATCAGCAGTTTATTCCACAATTAGGCTTTGCCGTGCAAACTGCGATAGACTCGATTGACCCGGTTAATTACGCAGCAATGCTTAAAGCTACCAATACGCCTGTGCACCTGATTGAAGTTGTGGGCGATGGTAACATGTATAAGCAAGATCAAGTTTTACCAAATCGTTTCAATGGGTTGCCTATTGATCGAGACGGTAAGACCGTGCTACCAATGAAAGGATTCCCACTTTCTGGTACCGAGCCTTTGATCCAAAACTTAGGTTTAGCTTGTGTTGATAAAACGACAGAAGGTTCGGGTGCTGTTCGATTTACACGAGGCACACATACGTCGTTGGTGAACCCTGCAAATCCAGATGATCCAAATGACCTAACGTTTGGTGTCGTCACTCTTGAAATGCAAACTGAAATTGCTAAGTTTGCCGAATCAAGCCATGCAAGAAAGTCAGAAATATTTATCGACGCAAAGGACAGCAGTAAAGTGTTTGTTAAAGCTTGTGGGCAATAATTATATTCATTGCTCAGAGTAAATAACATTCAAATTAAAAACCCGATTTAATATCGGGTTTTTTTATGTAAGAAAGCTGGTTAGAATGATTTTAGAAATAGTTAACTAGGAGTAACTTTTGGAATTTCTGTACGAATATGGTTTATTTCTCGCTAAAGCGGTGACCTTAGTTGTCGCAATTATTGCTGTTGTTGGCGTTATTGTTGCCAGTTCATCTAAGCATAAGCATGAAAAAGGTGAGCTAAAAGTCACCAATTTATCTGAGCAACTCAGAGAATTGGTTCATGATCTAAAACATGAGTTGCTTGATAAAAAAGCGTATAAAGCCTATGAAAAGTCATTAAAGGCTGAGAAGAAAGCTCAGTCAAAGTCAAAAGACGATGATAAACCTAAAGCAAAAAGCTTTTACATTACCTTTAAAGGCAGTATTGATGCTCATGAGGTTTCATCGTTACGGGAAGAAGTCAGTGCAGTATTAGCCATTGCAGACAAAGACGATGAAGTTATTGTTAGTGTTGAAAGTGGTGGTGGCATGGTACACGGCTATGGGCTTGCAGCCAGCCAATTAGATCGAATTCGCCAAGCGGGTATTCCACTTACCGTTTGTGTTGATAAGGTTGCTGCAAGTGGTGGTTATATGATGGCGTGTGTTGCCAATAAAGTGTATGCAGCGCCGTTTGCCATTGTTGGCTCAATTGGTGTTGTTGCTCAGTTACCTAACTTCAATAAGTTACTTAAAAAGCATGATATCGATTATGAGCAGCATACTGCCGGTGATTTTAAACGTACCTTAACGATTTTTGGTGAAAATACCGAAGAAGGACGTGATAAGTTCAAACAAGAAATTGAAGAAACTCACATACTTTTTAAAGAGTTTGTGGGTAAATACCGTCCCGAAATGTCGTTGCAAAAGGTGGCTACAGGTGAACATTGGTACGGTGTTCAAGCGCTTGATTTAGGCTTGATTGATGAAGTCTCCACCAGTGACGATTTGCTGATGAAACGCGCACAAGAGCGTGAGGTTTATAAGATCCAATATCAAATTAAGAAAAAGCTTGCCGATAAATTTGCTCATGGTGCCTCCATGTCAGTAAATGCCATCATCAATCGATTAGCAGAAAAAAATCGACCGCTATAATAACGGTATAGGTTTATAGGCAAGGTTGATATCTTGCCTTAAATATTAAGTGAGCTTGATGATCTTCTCTGTTATTTTTCCATTACTTTTCGTGGTCGCATTAGGCTACTTGTGTAGTTATCGACAATTTATCACTCAAGAGCAAATCTCAGGTGTCAGTCGATTCATATTCTATATCAGTATTCCCGCCTTGTTGTTCTCTCACATGGCTGAAGCCGATTTATCGCAAGTCGTAGATATTCACGTTTTGTTAAACTTCTATGTGCCCGTTGCAATTGTGTATTTTTCTAGTGTGCTGTTATTGTTGCGTTTCAAAAACTCATTAAAAGACAGCGCTGTTTTAGCGTTAGGCAGCAATTATTCAAACACTGTATTGGTTGGTTTGCCGATCATTATTTCGGCGATGGGTAAACAATGGCTCAGTCAAATTTTTATTGTTATCGCGTTTCATAGTTTATTTTTATTTTCGGCAACGATTTTTCTTGCGAGTATCGAAGGTAAGCAAAAATTCGACGTCAACGCTTTTTTAAAAACAGTGCTACTGAATCCTGTGGTGTTAAGCATTTCATTGGGGTTACTGATTAATCTCGCTGGCTTTTCATTGCCGAAAGATTTAAATGCTGGGTTAACATTATTGGGTGAGCCCGGTATCGGAGGAGCACTTTTCATACTCGGTGCAAGCTTGTGTCATCTTAAAGTGGGAGAAAACTGGAAGCTGGCTTTGGTGCTAAGTACGATTAAATTAATTCTGTTACCTTTGCTGGTGTTAGCGTTTACCGAATATGTCTGGTTAATACCCAAAGAACAGCAAACCTTGCTGGTATTGCTGGCTGCGTCGCCTGCGGGTGTGAATGCCTATTTGGTTGCCTGCCAGTTAGAAACGATGAAAGACGCGGTAGCAAGTACTGTGGTGCTTTCCACCATCTTGTCATTATTGAGCTTCACCTTTTGGTTGATGTGGTTGTTATGATATTGAATTGACCAAGTGCGTATTCTTGTTTTGCCAGAGAAAGGAAACCAAGTTAACATTACTTTTTCTTTACAAAACAACATGTTGTGTATGGCTTCATTCCTTAAATATTTAGAGTGAAAATGAGATGCGCAGTATTAAAATTAAATGTTTTCTTAAGGTGTCGTGTGACTATTAAATTTAATACTCTGATAGAAGATATCAACTTAGAAGATTTACCGTTTTCTACAGATCTTTTAAGTGAGTTGAATGTGCAAAAAATAAAAGTAGGGGCATCCTATATTGGTAGTGTAAACCTTTCCAAGGTTGTTGGCACAACACATCCTGATTATTGTGAGAAAACTTGGGGCGAACTGAAACTGTAGCAGTTGTGACAATTGCAAGTGCTGTAGGTGCTTGTTCGTGGTACATTCGCGGAGAACAAATTGATTATCTCAAACAACAAATCGCTAGCTATGAACAAGTTAATAAGATGCCATTGAAACCGACTGTTGAAGCTCTACAAAAGGCAGCGAAATCAGTTGATCTTCGCCTCACAAATCTTACCGATAATGATAAATTGAAATCTGAAGTAAAGAACTTGCGAAGTTACGTAGAAAAATTAGAAAGTGAAAAGGCTTCACTAGGAAAAAATCTCAAAGAACAAGCAAAAGATATTTCAGCACTTAATACTAAGATATTGAAATTTACCGGTGAAAAGTTTGATTTCAGGCTGAGAACAGGAGAATCAATTCATCTAGGTGGAGAGGGAAACTCATTCGGTCTTGTTAGTATAATAGGGTCGACAGCCTACCTAACTTTTTATAATGAGAAGAAGCAGCTTGATGTGGGGCAATTCTTTGAATTTAATAAAAATGGTGAAAAATGTAAGCTTTATTACGTAAGTAAAGTCTATTACAACTCACTGTCTTTTTCATCGAGGTGCAACAAAACATAATAAGCAAGAATAGGTTTATCAAAGTCCACACCTTAAAATGTTACGCAATTGACAATAAAAAACCTAGCTCAGCTAGGTTTTTTATTAACGAGAACAAACAATGATGTTAGTCGTTGTGGTCACATTCTTCATTGGTGCAATGACCATAAAGATATAAACTGTGATTGGTCAGCTTAATATTGTGCTTCTCAGCAATTTCAATTTGACGATTCTCAATCACATCGTCTGAAAACTCGATAACTTTGCCACAAGATAAACAAACCAAATGATCATGATGATGCTGGCTTGACAGTTCAAAAACTGCTTTGCCTGTTTCGAAATGATGACGAGTAACAATGCCTGCATCATCAAATTGGTTGAGGACACGATAAACGGTCGCTAAGCCAATTTCTTCACCAATTTCTAACAAGCGTTTATAGAGTTCCTCTGCACTGATGTGCTGGTTTTGAGGTTCCTGCATCAATTCTAGGATTTTTACTCGTGGTAATGTGACTTTAAGGCCGGCTTTTTTCAGTGCTTGATTTCCGTCTGTCATCTCTTTTCTCTTGATTGCAGAACCTAGCGGTTCCTCTATTTATATTTAAAATTTATTATAAAGACAATTTTGAAAACTTAAACCTTTAACACGACATAGATCAATAAAAGAGTTGTTTTTTTAACAGTTGCTGGTAATTTGGATATTAATCCATCGAGATAAGCTTATTAAAAATAAGGATATTTGATTTTCTCGATGACTTTTGAATGTTTAAAAGGATAGGGAACAATGGCAAAAGATTTTACTAATGCCAATATTGTCGTGTTGACGGGCGCAGGAATTTCAGCTGCGTCTGGTATCAAAACATTTCGGGCACAAGATGGGCTATGGGAGCAGCATCCAATTGAGGACGTTGCGACGCCTGAAGGCTATCAACGTAATCCTGATTTAGTTGATGCTTTTTATAATCAACGTAGGGCGCAATTGCAATTAGCGACCACTCAACCCAATGCTGCTCATAAGGCATTAGCTCGACTTGAGCAAGCTCATAAAGGTCGATTATTTGTTATCACTCAAAATGTTGATGATCTTCATGAACGGGCGGGCAGTAAGCAAGTACTGCATATGCATGGGGAGCTCACAAAAGGGCGCTGCCCTGTGACCATGAACAGTTATCATATGTATGAAGACTTCAGTGTTTCTACTCGATGTCCATGTTGTGAGCAACCGCAACGGTTACGGCCTAATATTGTTTGGTTTGGTGAAATGCCAATTGGTATGGGGCAAATTGAGCGCGCAATAACAGAGTGTGATCTGTTTATTTCAGTGGGAACATCAGGCACAGTTTACCCTGCTGCTGGGTTTGTGCGTTTAGCTAAGTCATTCAATGCAAGCACGATTGATGTTAATCTTGAAAGCAGCTTTGCTGAACCTTTTGATTTTCAATACCAAGGCTGTGCCACACAAACATTACCGAGATTGGTTGAGCAAATTTTGGCAGGTGAACAGCTCGAGACTAACGAGATTGCTTAGGCAGCTTAACAAGTTAAGCCGCGCTTGTTATTAACCGTGACTAATGAACCCTTGTCCCTCAGAGAGTGGATTATCGCTCAGAGTTTGCGTTACTGCCTTCATCGCATGGGTAATTTGAGAAAGTTGCTTAGAGCTGATGATATAAGGCGGCATAGTATAAATTACGTTACCAAATACTCGCAGCCAAACACCGTGTTTAATAAATAAAGGCTGTAGCTGTGCCGCATTTAAGGGGAAGTTCATTTCGATGACTCCCATTGCGCCAAGTATTCTGACTTGCTTCACCGCAGATAATTGCTCTACACCAGCTAACTCACGCATGAGTTGTTGCTCAATGTTGGTAACTTGTTGTTGCCAATTGTTGGCTTGGATCAGCGATAAACTGGCATCCGCCGCTGCGCAGGCCAATGGGTTGCCCATAAAAGTCGGGCCGTGCATGAAAACCCCACTAGGCGAATGGCTGATCCCTTCTGCAACCTTGTCACTGCATAGGGTTGCCGCTAAAGAGATATATCCCCCCGTGAGCGCTTTACCGACACACAGTAAATCAGGCTCAATTTGTGCGTGCTCATAGGCGAATAGTTTGCCGGTGCGACCAAAACCGGTGGCAATTTCATCGACAATCAAGAGCACATCGAATTCATCACACAGTTTACGAACTTCATGTAAATATTCAGAACTATAAGTGAACATGCCGCCAGCGCCTTGCAATATTGGTTCGATGATCATTGCGGCGAGAGATCGGTGATGTCGTTCGAATGCAGTCCTTAACGTTTGTTTGTCTTGTTGGCTGAGTTGTTCTCCGAACGCGGATGTCGGTGCATTGATGAATACTTGTTGAGTGACGGCGTCGCCAAACATGGTATGCATACCATTATCAGGATCGCAAACACTCATGGCGGCAAAGGTGTCACCATGATAGCCGTGCTTTACTGTCATGATTTTTTGTTTTTTAGCTTTGTCTAGCAGTGTTGAACCTTGCCAGAATTGCAAAGCCATTTTCAACGCGACTTCAACAGCAATTGAACCAGAATCAGCCAAAAACACCTTAGTGAGTGAAGGGCATGTCATATCAACTAAGCGTTTAGAAACATTGATAGCAGGCTGGTGAGTAATGCCACCAAACATCACATGGCTGAGTGTTTGCAGTTGCTGCTGCATTGCTTCAATTATCGCTGGATGATTATAGCCATGAACGCAGGCCCACCAAGAACTGAGACCATCGATAAGTTTGGTGCCATCATTTAATGTCAGTTCACAAGCGTCGGCAGATTGAACGCCAACGACAGGAAATTGTTGCGTCATCGAGGTATATGGATGCCAAATGTGGTTACGATCGAATTCAAAATCCCACTCACTTGAACGAGATGTTGAGTGATCGGTTGACTGCTTATCTTTGTTCATAATTTAACCGTTAGTAAATTGGTTTGACTGGTTGGCGTTGACAGCTTCGGCTTGATGGCTATCCTAGCCAACATATCAATGAAAGAAAAGAGATAACTTATGCCTCAGCCACAAAGTCGTAACGATTGGAAACGCGAAGAAATCGAAGCTTTGTTTGCTTTGCCGATGAACGACTTATTGTTTCAAGCGCAAACCATTCATCGACAAGTGTTTGATCCGAACGAAGTGCAATGCAGTCGCTTACTTTCAATTAAAACGGGCGCTTGCCCTGAAGATTGTAAGTATTGCCCGCAAAGTGCCCGTTACGATACTGGCCTTGAAAAAGAACGTTTATTGGCAATGGAAACCGTTCTGACTGAAGCAAAAAGTGCTAAAGCTGCGGGTGCAAGTCGATTCTGTATGGGCGCTGCTTGGCGTAATCCAAAAGAAAGAGATATGCCGTACCTTAAAGAAATGGTGAAAGAAGTGAAAGCCATGGGCATGGAAACCTGTATGACACTGGGCATGCTGGATGCGCATCAGGCTAATGAGCTAGCAGAAGCTGGGCTGGATTATTACAACCATAATTTAGATACCTCACCAGAATATTATGGTGATGTGATCACCACACGCACTTATCAGAATCGTTTAGATACCTTAGATAACGTGCGCTCAGCAGGCATGAAAGTGTGTTCTGGTGGAATTGTGGGTATGGGTGAAGAAGCAAAAGACAGAGCAGGGCTATTGCAGCAGCTGGCTAATATGCCAAAACAGCCAGAGTCTGTGCCTATCAACATGCTTGTTAAGGTCGCTGGTACGCCCTTTGAAAATCTCGACGATCTCGATCCCTTTGAATTTGTACGCACTATTGCGGTTGCTCGTATTATGATGCCGTTTTCTCATGTTCGTCTTTCTGCGGGTCGTGAAAAAATGACAGATGAATTGCAAGCAATGTGCTTTTTTGCTGGTGCTAACTCGATTTTCTATGGTTGTAAATTACTGACAACTGCAAATCCTGAAGAAAACCATGATGTGCAACTATTTAAGCGTCTTGGTATTCGCCCTGAAGCAGGGCGTGTAGCGAACCTTGAAAATGAACAACAAAGTGAAGCTGAAGTCATTGGCAAAGCTTCGGCCTTGCATGACAAGTCACATAATCAATTTTTTGATGCTGCAGCACTGTAAGTTCACTTATGAACAAACGCCTTGAGAAAAAAATTGATGCGGTCATGCAGTTGAAGCGAGAGAAAGCGCTACTTAGGCAACGCCGAGTTATCTCTCGGGCGGATACTGAAGCCAGTAATGTCAGCTTTGATGATCAAATGCTCGTTAACTTTAGTAGCAATGATTATTTAGGACTGACTCATGAGCCTGCATTAGCTGAGGCTCTTTACCAAGCCGCATTAAAATATGGTGTTGGTAGCGGTGCTTCACCACTGGTTACAGGTTACAGCGAGGCGCATCAACAGCTCGAACAGCATTTATGCGAGCTAACGGGTTTTGAAGCTGCGGCATTGTTTAGCTCTGGTTTTGGTGCGAATCACGGCTTAATGACGGCGTTATTCGATAGTTCAGATATCGTACTGACTGATAAGCTTATTCATGCATCGATCATTGATGGTGTTAGTCATTCGGGTGCGAAACTAAAAAGGTTTTCTCATAATAACCTTGAACATGCGACTAAACAGTTGAGTAAACATCCTGTTTCTGCCTTGATCACTGAAAGCGTGTTTAGCATGGACGGTGACATAGCACCACTCGCAGAACTTTCCGCTGCCACTCATGATAATGACGCGTTATTTATTGTTGATGATGCCCATGGCTTTGGCGTGATTGGTGCTGGTATCGGTGCTAAAGGGGTGATGACTTCAACAGGACAAACGGTTGCTATTGATATTTTAATCATCACCTTTGGTAAAGCGCTGGGTTGCCAAGGTGCCGCAATTCTTGCCAGTAAAAAAATCATCAACTATGTGGTGAGTCATTGTCGAGACTACATTTATTCAACGGCATTGTCGCCAGCCAATGCTGCGCTTGCGTTAGCAGCAAGTCAGCATGTGCTCGCCAATAAGCAGTTAAATGCGCAACTGCAGCATAATATTGATTACTTTCAGAAGCGTGCTTATGAGCTGGGCTTAGCTATGATGCCATCGACAACGGCGATTCAAGCGATTGTTGTCGGTTGTTCTGACAAAGTAATGATTATTGCTGAGCGAATGCGTGAGCAAGGCATTTTAGTTGCAGCTATTCGAGTTCCGACTGTACCAAAAGGGACTGACCGATTGAGAATTACATTAACTGCCATACACACAAAAGCACAGATAGATGCTTGTTTAAATTTATTGGCTAACAGCTTAAAAGCATCAACAACGACCAAGGTGACGTTATGCTAGCTGAAAAGTGGAATGTCGAAACGAGTAATTTTTCAGACATAGACACAGTTGCGTCAGGTTTTTCATCTGCGGCAACGCGTTATACACAGCATAACAAGGTGCAAAAAATTACCAGTCGGCAGTTGCTCACAGGCGTGGAACTTAAAGGCAATGTGCTTGATCTTGGTGCGGGGCCGGGAACAGAGTTAGCTGTCGAGCAAGGCAATGTATTTTGTGTCGATATTGCACTTGGTATGTTACAGCAACTGAGTAAACAGTATTCAAGGTATCATGCCATAAATGCAGATGCTCATGCCTTGCCTTTATTGACCAATAGTATCGGAACCATTGTTTCAAATTTGGCTTTGCAGTGGTGCGGTGATTTTGATTCAGCAATAGCGGAATCAGCGCGTGTATTGCAGAAAAATGGCGCTATGCATGTGAGTTTGGTTGCAGAAAATAGTTTGCCTCAATTGTCGAATTTGGGCTTTATGGTCAATCAATTTCGTAGCTTCTCACAGTATAAAAAAGCCTTTTTGAATGGCAGTTGGGATGTGTTAGAGGCGACGTCGTCAGAGATGACGGTTTATTTTAGCGACTTAAAAACGTTACTGTATTCCATTAAGGGGGTAGGTGCCTCAACTGCATCTAATGGCTTACCGTCTCAATTAACGTTACGCGGACGCAAAGATTGGTTGAATTTGCTAACTGAAACAGAAAAGTTAATGACAGACAAAGGCATACCGCTTACTTATCATATTGTACAAATTCGAGCGAGAAAAAGTTGATGCTATATTTTGTAACTGGAACCGACACGGACTGTGGCAAAACCTTCGTTGCAAGCGCAATTTTAGAAGCGGTCAATCAATGGGCCGCAAATACAAATACGTCGATTTCAACTCTGGGTTTTAAGCCAATAGCCTCAGGTTGTGATGAAACAGATCATGGTTTGAGAAACAGTGATGCGCTTGCGCTAATGAAGGCTTCATCGATTAAGCTTGAATATGATCAAATCAATCCAATCACATTTAAACCTGCGATTGCCCCCCATATTGCTGCCGAGCAACTAGGTGTTGATTTATCTTTTGATACGGCATTGGCTTGCTTAAAAGCAATGACAAAACCCCATGCTGATTTTAGTTTAATTGAAGGTGCAGGCGGTTGGCATTTACCCTTGAATCATCAGCAGTTTTTATCGGATGTGGTGGCAGAGCTGCAATTGCCAGTTATCTTGGTTGTTGGTATGAAATTAGGCTGTTTAAATCACGCGCTATTAACAGAACGAGCGATAAAACAATCTGGATTAAGCATTGCGGGTTGGGTTGCGAATGGTGTCGATGTAGATATGCAAATGCAAGCAGAAAATCTCGAAAGCCTGAAACACATGCTCGATGCGCCGTGTTTAGGTTTGATCCCTCACTTAAAATCGGCTACGGCAACTCATGCCGCAGCACATTTGAATATTTCGTCTTTACTTTAATACCACTTAGTGATTTTAAAGCAAATGCGATAAATCACTATCAGCAGCGATTGGGATTTTTTGCTGTTCACCACAGAACAAATACCCCTGCTGATCTCCAATAAGTGTAAGCTTATCACCTTGCCTAAGCAGAGCAGTGCCTTCAACAATGCCGATAACTGGCGTTAAAGGATCAACTTTAGTAAATTCTAACAATCGTTGAGAGCGAGTTTCACCATTGTGTCCTGGCGCCAGATAATCAGTAAAGTGAGGATTCAACTGAAAAGGAATTAATTTTAGCGCAGTAAAAGATGCGGGCTCAATAATGGGCATGTCATTAGTGGTTCGAATACTTAAACCCGCAATGTTTGAGCCCGCACTCCAACCAATATAGGGTGTGCCTGTTTCGACTTTGTCACGGATAGCTTGTATCAAATCATAACGATAAAGCTCATGTAGTAGATGAAAGGTATTACCGCCACCGACTAAAATGCCTTCCGCATCCATAATGGCTTGCTTGGGATCAGGATATTGATGAATACTGGTTACTTTGATTTCTAAATCAGATAAACCCTGAGCAACGAGTTCCAAATATTGATCATAACTGAAACTCACCCCAGCATAAGGAATGAATAACCAATTCTTAACATTAGTGGTAAAAGGTTTAATGAAAGGCAGAGTGTGAGATAAGTAAGGGGTAGTGCCAGCGCGTGAGCTACTTAGTAGAAGTGCGTTAATGGGCATCACTGATTTCCTTATTGAATGTTGTTTTAACGAAGTGTATCAAAGTTAAACGACTTTTTAATCTTTACAGTTCACTGAAGTAATCCCGATTGTAAAAGCATTAAGTTGAGATTAACTTTAATTGTGTTGTTTGTTTTTTAAGCTCAGATGTAACATGTCAGTATCATTTTCACTGGAGTTTCATATGCTATCGATACAGGATGTTCCTAGTACTCACAGCATAGAATTAGCAAACTACTTAGTTTCTGATGTTTATGAAGTAAAAGAAGCGCTGCTTACTCATATCAGAAATGGCGGCGACTTTCGTTCGGGATCCCGCCTTAAAATTAATGGATATTTTTATGACCTGCTGAAGGTAACTAGAACAAACCAAAGTATTTTAGGATATTTTACTAATAAAGCGCCAACGACATACGAACTGTGGCAATTGAAACTCCCAGATACTCGTAACAAAGACAGTGACTATTTTGGATTAACGGCGGTGCAGCGGGACGGAGGATATTTTTTGCGGGTTGCTTATCAAACGGTTTTTGTTCGAAATGTGTGCCGTGATTTAGCCATAGAAGTGATCCGCCATCCTGATTTTCAAACCGCAAATAGTAAACTCATTGAAGGTCAACAATGCAAATCTGAATTAGAAGAAGTCATCAAAACCTTGCTCCCAGTTGCTGAGCTGGCTCTAAAAGACATTAACCAACTTTCTGAGGTAAATGGTGAACATATGAAGCCACAACCGTAATAATAGGGTTACTTAATAAGCGATTAGAGATTTATTAGGTCTTTTTTCATTTGAAGGCTTGAATTATCTTTTTTCAGACATATTATGTCTAAATAATTTAAAAGTGTAGTTTTGACACTGTTGTGCTTTAGGAGTGTGTGATGAAGCGTGTTTTTTTACTAATTGCAACTAACTTAGCGATTCTGTTGGTTGCCTCTGTTGTAATGTCTTTGCTTGGGATCAATCCGTCGACCATGAGTGGCCTGCTCGTGTTAGCGGCATTCATGGGATTTGGTGGCTCGTTTGTAAGCTTATTAATGTCTAAATGGATGGCGAAAAAAACCATGGGTTGTGAGGTGATCACTAATCCAAGAGATGATGATGAGCGTTGGTTACTGGAAACTGTTAGCCGTCAATCGAAGCAGGCAGGTATTAACATGCCTGAAGTTGCGATTTACCACTCGCCAGAGTTGAATGCGTTTGCTACTGGCCCAAGTAAAAATAACTCATTGGTTGCGGTGAGCTCTGGTTTGTTACATGGTATGACCCGAGATGAAGTCGAAGGCGTACTTGCACATGAAGTGAGTCATGTTGCCAATGGCGATATGGTGACCTTAACTTTGATCCAAGGTGTTGTGAATACCTTTGTTATTTTCGCTGCCCGTGCGATTGCCCGTGCGATTGATACCTTTGTATCCAGTAACGACGAAGAAGGCGAAGGTTTAGGCATGTTTGCCTATATGGCCGTGGTGTTTGTTCTCGATTTGGTGTTAGGCATTCTAGCCTCAACTATTGTGGCTTATTTCTCACGTATTCGAGAGTACCGTGCAGACGCTGGAGCGGCCAAGTTGTCAAGCCCAAGCAAAATGATTGCTGCACTTGAACGTTTACGCCAAGGCCCAGAGAGCACTGCGTTACCCTCACAAATGGCAGCTTTCGGGATCAATGGTAAAAAATCCATGGCTGAGTTTTTTATGAGCCATCCGCCACTTGAAAAGCGTATTGAGGCACTGAAAAAGTAATCATAGCCTATGCCTTTGACTTCAATAGTTAAAGGCATTTTTACTTATGCGATTTGTTTTCAGGCAACAATGCATTAATGATCAGCTAATACCTCGCCTGTAGCTAATAATTGCCTTTGCTTATTTTTAGTCAAAAGCTGACATTTCACAGATAGGACACCATTTCTGAAACACATTCATCAATACCTTCATGTATTTCTTTTTTAATTTTCTTGATTTTTTTATTTGGTATCCTCATTGTGTGTTTGTTGTCTTTGGTTGATTAACTCGTTCAAGCAGCAAAAGAGGTGTTACTTGTGTCATCTGCAATTTATGAAGTAAATAGAAGTGATTGCCTCCCTCTTAGGTCTGAGCCATTAAAGCAGCCTGAATGCCGAATAATGATTCCTGCTAAAGGAGGTAGAATTAAAAGTTATGTAACTCATTCTGCCGAATCGAAAAAATTGAAAGAGTTGATATTGTTTTTTAAACGCCTTACCTGTTCTGATCCATCATGTTCTCCTGACGCGAAAGCTGTTTTAAGAACATCATCAATTGATACCTTGATTGAATGCTTTAAGTCTATGAAATGCTGTCCATGCATTCCTCGGTTATTTCGATGTGATAAAACCTTTTCAAATTATTTAGTAAAAAATTGGCCAAAGGTATATCATCAATTTGCCTTGGATGAATTACACCACGTATCTTGTAATCCAGAACACCCAAAGGTTACAGCTTTTAGGGAATTTATCTCTAAAGCCGATAAAGCTGTACAGCAAAATAGAGCGCAGCTTTGTATTACAGGTGCATTTGGCGATAAAATATTAGCTCATCAAATCCACCCTCTAATATTTACTTCGCCTGAAATTATTCAGCATATTGAAGCATTATCACCAAATAATCGATATGAAAGATTATTAACGCTATCACTGCTAGTTCGTTATATATCGTTGGCAAAGGAAACGATGCTTTTGCCTGTAAACCTTCAGTATTCAGCGACAACCATTTCGATTAACTTGTTTGAACAACAAACCGTCATCATAGAAGCAAGAGATAAAAGTGCCTTTATCAATAAAGCCTTTATAGGTTCAAAACCTCAACAATTAACTTATGTATCTGTTGATGTTGCAACTGATGTCGCGAAAAGTCTCGACATGAAAATGCTCAATGATAGAGGGATGAAATATTTTAAAATTAAGTTATTAAAATCAAAATTTGATAAACCATTATTGGTTGAACAAACGGGTTTGTGTGTGGTTGGCTTTTCTTTGGCTTTGCTCGTGGAAAATACAGAACCAATTACTTTGAGTTATCAAAAGAATAACTCAAGAATTTTGATGGGATTAATATGTGATTGTGATAGAGATGTGACTCATTATACTTCCCATGTGAAAAGCTTGCTTGGGCTTGCGCCAGGCTCATTACCAACTGGGCCTTACAAGCATGAATGGAATGAAATGTCTTAATCATAGAGTGTTACCAAGTCATCTATTGATATAAGAGATGACTTGGTAATTGTGGTTATTACAGAGTGAAAGCGTAACTGAGCTTCATAAAGATACGACGCTCGTTTGCGGTTAAATCATCAACTTGATCCGATGAAACCAATCCGTCCGAATAGCCAAGATAAAATACACTTAGCGGATTTAACTTGTAACCGTAAAGCACTTCATTGTTAAGCTCAGAGAACTGCTTATTAGGATTACGGTGTTTATATAATTCAGGGTTACGCTTAATGTTGGTATAAACGCTGGATACTCTTAAAAAGCTGTTTACGCTGAACTGCCAGTTTAAACGTAAATCCGTTAAGTTGGCGTTTAACAGTTCGCCTTTTTCTACCGTTAAACGGGTGAAGTTATGATCGACCTCTAAAGACAGGTTATCTAAAATATCCCACTCAAATCCTGGGCGAATTCTTAACTTTTTGCCGAGCTCGTTATTGGCGGAAACGATTTCATCGCCTGAGCTAATGTTGAATGCCAAAGTGAAGTTTGATACTGGATCGAATTCGGCATCGAACCAAACAAAGGTCTCATCAAAAACAGTGGTATTGCCATCAATCGCAAGATTGTTTTTATCTTGTCTAATGCCGACACGTTCACGAGTAACGACACCAATGGCAATTTCGCTTTGATATTTGCCGACTAAACGTAATGCGGCTTCGGCTTCTTTTTCAATAAACTCACCTTTGTCATTATGACTAATATCCCAATCGCCACCTAAGCGAACGACATTAAAGAAACTCTTTGTCGGGTACCATTTATAACCGCCACCAATCACAAAGCGGTTGTGATCGACACGGTTAACAAAGCCTAAGTCAGCACGAAAATCATCACCCATCTTTTCATATAAGGTAAAGGCATCCCAATTACGCTCGGCGTGACGATAATGAATACGGTAAAAATCACCATTAAAACTGTCATCACGATCGACACGTATCTTGAGTTCGCAATCGTTAATGCGGCAACCGATTTTTTCAGCGAGATCATTTGGGTATTGGGTTTGTGATACGCCATATTGCACTTTCAAGGTATCTTGCTGAGTAGGTTGATATTTAATGTCTGTGCTAACTAGGTAGTTATGATAATCATCTGCTTGCTTTGCAGTAAGTAATGTACCAACGGAAAGCTTTTCAGAAAAATCGTAGCGATAGCGGGCACCTACGTTGGTACTGTCGGTATTGAGTCGTGTTGCTCTTGAATTTAGGTTACCCGGCAGTAAAAAGGTCGTGGTTGAATCTTGAGCGATCAATAATGCTGCGGTGTGATCATCAATTTTAGAGGTGATCTTGGCACCAAAATCGGGTGCAACAATATTTCGGGTATGCAGTAAATTCCGTTGAGTATCAAAGTAATCCTTGTTATCGAGGAAAAAAGGACGCTTTTCAGGAAAAAATAGTGCAAAGGTATTGTTTACGTTTAGTTGGCCTGCATCGGCTTCGATTTGGGAAAAGTCGGGATTAATCGTGGCATTTAATAACGTCGAAGGCGTAATTGCCCAGCGTAAATCTAAGCCAACTTCAACTTCGTTATCACTGTTCCAGTCAGTGATTGGTGCGAGTTCACGCTCACTATTTCTACTGGCAACCAATGACGGTGTAATTTGAACACCGCTACCCTGAGTAGCCCCTTTTAGGCCAGTTGCAAGACCTATTTGGCAAAGCTGACAGTTATTGCTTCTATCAATTTTATTAGTAGAAATACGGTGAATTTCGCTACGAGGGTAATAGCGGATCAGTTCAATTCCCCACTGCTGTACTGATTTTGTATCATCAAAGTTGAACATAGCGAGTGGCAATTCCACTTCAACTTGATAGCCTTTGTCGGTTAATTTACCTGCGCTATACCAAATGCCATCCCAAGCATCACTTTCTCTTCCAGTTAACTCGTTTTCAATTGAGTCAGCTTGCACACCATAAGGGTTAATAAAAAATTGATAGGCTAATCGTTCGCTGTTGAAGGTATCAAATTTAATGCCGACGGTATCATCGCCCCATGATTGATCACGATCTCTTAAGTTAGCTCGTATCGCTTGTGGGTTTGGATCGTCAGCGATAAAAGCAACAAATATGGAAGTTTTAGTTGAATAAATTTTTGCTTGCGTGGTAACTGGCGCCTGAGTGTTTTCACCTGGGCGAGTTTCGTATGTCAGATGGGTTGTTGCTGCGTTTTGCCACTGCGGCTCCGATAGCTCACCATCAATGTTTGCCGCTTGAGAGAGCGTAGGAATAGTAATACTAAAGTTTTCTGGTGTCCCAGCGATAGCGCAATTGGCTATGCTTGCACCCAAAAGAGTGAAACAAGATAAAAGAATTTTTTTCAAAATAGACTGCCATTACAAATAGAGATTGTTGTAGTGACAATTTTGACAGAATTGAGAGGTTAATTTGTCGCTGAATTGTTACAAATCATTGCAGCATTCATCAATTAACATACTTAACCACTGAATGCTGCGATGAAATTAAAGTAATAGGAACATTGTGATGGCTTATAAGTCACTGCATTTATTTAAAATACATTTGATGCCAACGTAGTTTTTCGCATCGCCGTTAAAAAGCTCTTTGCCAGTGATCCCATTTTTAACGATGATTTTCATCGTATCTTTCACTTCAGTTTTATTGTATACGGTTACCATTGATAGTTGATTGAGCATAACGTCATGCAATTTCGACTCAGGAAAAGAAACGCGAATGGGCAATATTGAGACATCAACAATAGGTATACAAGTTTTAGGGCTACGGTGCAGTTTACAAACCAGTTTTGCTGCTGCGCCATATGAAGCGAAGTTATTTGCTTGGACAGGAGTAACGACAACTTGATCATCTGAGCTGTTATTTTGTTGCTGAACAGCAGGAGATGGTGCGGCAATGGCTGCTGATTGTACTAGTAAGTATGATAAAAAAATTAATGCGCTACTTCTTTTAATGCTTTTGCTCATTATTTGTTCCTCATAAAAAATCAGAAACAGAGTCACACTTGCACTCATATTGCTTGAGTGGAATGTTATCTGGGTGGGTTTATTTTCGAATTAAAAATGCCCATTTTTCCGTTTGCTAACTTTATGAAAAGTAGGCATTCATACTCAGGTTTCTGTACAGACAGATGCAGGAGTAAATTCTTGGGAAGTTAAAATGACTTCTCATGAGCAAATAATGTAATGAATGATTAACGAGCGTCAAATCATATTAACTGTTTGATTTTCTTTGGTTAAAATTTAAAGGTGATCTTGAGCTGTTGATTTATATGAATAAAATATCGATAGATACTTTATTCATATAATATGTTGGCGAAACCAGAAATTTGCGTTTATTCAGGCGCGATGGCGCTGTTTCGGTAAACTGGGCGGTACTTATCAACCCACATTGCCGTCGCTCCGCATATTGCCACAGGCATAACGATGAAATTAACGATGGGGATCATAGAGAACAATGCTGCCGTTGCGCCAAAAGAAAAGCTACTGCCTTTGGTCTGATTTAACGCGAATTTCATGTCTTCAAATTTTACTTTATGGTTATCAAATGGGTAGTCACAGTATTGGATAGCCATCATCCATGCACTAAATAAAAACCAAATAATTGGAAATAAGGTTTGCCCAAGTACTGGGACAAAAAATAACAGTAAAACTAAAATTGCTCTGGGAATGTAATATTTAAACTTTTTCCATTCACGCCCTAAAATTCTTGGCAGATCTTTTAATAAATCTACAGCGCCACCTGTGTCCATCGGTTTACCCGTTAACACTTGTTCGACTTTTTCCGCTAATAGCCCATTAAAAGGGGCTGATAACCAATTCATTACTGAACTAAAGATGAACGACATGGTGATCAACATGCTTAAAATCGCCAATGGCCATAAAATGAAGTTAAGCCAGCTTAAATAGTCAGGGACTTGTGAATTTACCCAAGCAAAGGTGTGCTGTAATTGACCAATGGCAAAATAAAATACTGTGGCAAATAAGATGAGATTGATGGCTAGCGGGACAAATACAAAGCTACGTAATCCTGGGCGCTTGATTAATCTAAAGCCCTCCATAAAGTAATTAACACCACTTTTAGAGTGGTTGGTATGATTGGTCATTCACAGTTCCTTCACGTTGTTTCTGCTATTTTCTCGCCAAAATTATTGTCGCTATTAAGTTGATTTCTCAATACTTAACACAGCTAAAGCTCATTGGCATATATAAGTAAAAGAACAAAACACACTAAGGGGCTTTCCTTCTTCTATATCTGG
>JBMYXI010000010.1:0-62972 GCA_049608225.1 Parashewanella sp. | reverse complement strand
TCATTAGGAAGTTTGACGTGAGCTTATTGATAAAAAAAACCATTGCAACTAACAGTGGTTTTTTTATAGTTTTACGTGTGTTACTTAACTCGCATACCTGGTTGAGCGCCTTCATGCGGCTCAAGAATCCATAGGTCTTTACCGCCAGGACCTGCAGCTAATACCATACCTTCAGAAATACCAAAACGCATTTTACGAGGCGCAAGGTTCGCTACCATTACTGTTAGCTTTCCTTCAAGATCTTCAGGTTGATAGGCTGATTTTATACCAGCAAACACCTGCTTAGTTTCCCCACCTAAGTCCAACTGTAATTTAAGCAGTTTATTGGCTTTTTCTACATGCTCTGCTTTGGTGATTTTAGCAATGCGTAGATCTAATTTGGCAAAATCATCAAATTCGATAGTGTCTGAAATAGGGTCATCGTCCAATGGCGATACTGTGGTGCTTGATTGTTGCTCTTTTTCGGATTGAGTATCGTCAGCTTTTGCTTCAGTGCTTGTTGGCGCTAGGTTTTCTTTCGAAGCTTCGACCATAACATTCACTTTATCCATCTCAACACGCTGCATCATTGGTTTGAACTGATTGATTTCATGATTACCAAAATCATCTGCTAGATTTTCCCACTTTAGTTTGACATTCATGAATGCTTCAACGTCCGCAGTTAAACGTGGTAAAACAGGTTTCAAATAGGTTGATAAAATGCGGAACAGATTTAATGCAGTACTACAAACTTGGTGTGCTAAAGGCAGTTTTTCTTCGTCTTTTACAAGTTTCCATGGTTCCATTTCGGCAACATAGGCATTGGCAATGTCAGCAAGCGTCATAATTTCACGCATGGCTTTACCAAATTCGCGGTTTTCATAGCAATCGGCAATGACGTCTTTTTGGGCAACAAATTGCTCAATTAAGCTGCTATCTTCAATCACAGCTAATTTGCCATCGAAACGTTTTTTGATAAAACCTGCAGTACGGGATGCTAAGTTAACCAATTTACCCACTAAGTCTGAGTTGACGCGTTGAGCAAAATCTTCAAGGTTTAAGTCTAAATCATCAATGCGGCTGCTTAATTTTGCCGCGTAATAATAACGTAAATATTCAGGATCTAAATTATCTAGATAAGTACGGGCTTTAATAAATGTCCCTTTCGATTTGGACATCTTTTTGCCATTGACTGTAACATAACCATGGGCATAAACGCTGGTGGGTTTACGGTAGCCTGAACCTTCAAGCATAGCAGGCCAAAAGAGGCTGTGGAAGTACACAATATCTTTGCCAATAAAGTGATAAACTTCAGCTTGTGAGTTCTTGCCCCAATAATCATCGAAGCTAACATCATCACGCTTATCGCAGAAGTTTTTAAATGATCCCATATAACCGACAGGTGCATCTAGCCATACGTAAAAGTATTTACCAGGGGCTTCTGGAATTTCAAAACCAAAATAAGGTGCATCACGGGTGATATCCCATTGCTGCAAACCTTGCTCGAACCATTCATTAAGTTTGTTGGCCATTTCTTGTTGCAATGAACCAGAATGGGTCCACTCTTTTAACATACCTTCAAAAGCAGGTAAGTCGAAGAAAAAATGTTCAGTATCTTTCATGATTGGCGCAGCACCTGAAACCGCTGATTTCGGGTTAACAAGCTCTGTTGGACTATAAGTCGCGCCGCAAGCGTCACAGTTGTCACCGTACTGATCTTCTGATTTACACTTGGGGCAGGTGCCTTTTACAAAGCGATCAGGTAAAAACATGCTTTTTTCAGGATCAAATAACTGAGAAATGGTTTTGCTTTTAATATGGCCATTTGCTTTAAGTTTTAAATAAATATCGCTAGCGAGGGTTTTATTTTCTTCACTGTGAGTGGTATGAAAATTATCAAAAGCGATATTGAAATCTGAAAAGTCCTGTTGGTGGTCTTTATGTGCTTGCGCGATTAACTCTTCTGGCTCAATGCCCATTTGCTGAGCTTTCAGCATAATGGGTGTGCCGTGCGTATCGTCTGCACAAATGTAATGACATTCATGACCTCGAAGTTTTTGGTAACGTGACCAAATATCTGTTTGAATGTATTCAAGCATGTGACCTAAATGGATCGGTCCATTAGCATAAGGAAGTGCGCTGGTAACAAGAATTTTGCGTTGTGTTTCTGCCATTTTCTTTACAAATAATTAATTGGTCGAAATATTGTTTGGTATAGTAACCGATACGTGATTTCTTTTCATTAGCTGAAGGCAATAATTAAGCCTATAGGGTATGTCGATTTTACGCACTTATTTTACAGTGCGACATAGGGCTTCTTTATACAGGACTAAGTTCGTGAGATGAGGTTACTACCGACATACAAAACGGTCGTCACTGAGCTTCACATAAGTAGACGATAATGTAGAGCAGTGAAAATAAGCTATTGGGTGCCATATCTTGTTACCCTAAGAGCCATTATGATTAAAGACTCTCAGTATTCCACAGTAAGTGCGATCCAAATGCTGTTTCAGTTTGGAACAGACATTCATATATCAACTCAAACCCTCACTCAACTCGCCGCTCGATGCGGGCAACTCATTGATGTAGAGTTAACTGTAGGAAATACTGTATTTACTTATAAATGTAGTTTGCAAAGCCATTTAGGTGGCGATATATATCTAGCAATATGCCAATTTCATCGTGTTTGCGAATCACCAGCGTCGACGAAAACAATGAAGTATAGCATTCGAAGACGACAAACTAACGAACTGCCTGAAATCAAACCCAAAATACCTTCAAAACATGATTTTTCGCAGTTTTTTAGAATAGTTGTTAAGCGGTTGAATCAGACGGACACTCAAGTTTTTGATAGTTGCAAAAATGGTAATGTACAGCAATTAGCAAAATGGGTGTCTAGAGGAATAAATTTATCACAACGCAATGAAGTAGGAGATACACCGATTTTACTCGCCTGCAAATGTGGGCATATAAAAATTGTCATTTATTTAATGACGCTGGGCGCGGATATCAACGAGGT
The DNA here is from genome assembly GCA_049608225.1 of Parashewanella sp. Taxonomy (GTDB): domain Bacteria; phylum Pseudomonadota; class Gammaproteobacteria; order Enterobacterales; family Shewanellaceae; genus Parashewanella. Next base: position 59,974 of record JBMYXI010000010.1, on the reverse strand, counting down.
TGATGCCGTTGGAAACTCATTGCTTATGTACGCGTTAAGCTGCAATGTTCAACTATTTCGTATTTTATTAACTCAACAAAAATTAAATATAAACTATGTGAATGATTTTGGGCAGAGCACGATGCATCTTGCAACCTTGCTTGAACACACTAATCATTTATTGCTGTTGTTACAAAATGATAAAGTTAATCATAATTTGCGCTCAAAAGCTGGAGATACGGCTTGGCATTTAGCGATTATGCATCATAAACAGCAAGCGTTTTCTTTATTTTTACACTCTAAAAAAATTGACAAGTATCAAACGAACGGGAAAGGCTTTACTGCAATACAAATCGCGGTGATGTATCAAAACGATGCTGCGCTATCCTCGCTTATTCAAAAAGGCATAATCGATAAGACTATTGCATTAGAAGGAGGATGGACAGTGTTACATTTCGCAGTGCGGTTTGGGACTGAATATGCAGTTAATGCCTTATTATCGATTGATGGTACCAACATAAATGCAAAAACTCGAAGTGGGATAACGCCACTACACCTCGCACTAGAATGTAATGATGAGAATAAATTTGATCAGTTGATAAATGCTGGAGCTGATCAGTGTGTTACTGGAAGCAAAGGCTGTACATTATTACACGTAGCGGTGATTCAAAATATCAGCTTTTTAAAGCGTGTGATCATGGCGCGGGCGTTTGAAATCAATACAAGAAATTCTAGTGGTGCAACACCGTTACATTTTTCCATGTTGTGTTCAAATACAGAGCCGCTAATAATGCTACTCAATGTTTCGGGTGTAGATGTGAATGTTGCGGATAATCATAAATACACACCACTGCATCTGGCTTGCTCTATTGGTGCAATTGCGCACCTTAATATTTTACTGACAATAAAGGAGGTGGATCTGCAGGCGACAACGGATGATGGTTGCAACGCATTGCACTTAGCGGCAAAAGAGAACAAGATAGACTGTTTGAAAGTTTTAGTGGACACCAAAAAGTTATCACTCCAAATGACTAATCGATCTGGCTTGACAGCTCTTGGTATCGCGATTAGCTGTGATTCATATGAATGTGTTAAGTATTTATTACAAAAGAGTTAAAGTAACAATTTGACGATAGGGATCGAGTATCGCTTATTTTGAATCTATGATTATTGCTTAAGATTGGTTTTAATAGATAAATATGACTAAATAAAATTATCTTACATTAAAAAACATTGATTAATGGTGATACAAAGCGTCAAGTTTGAGTGATTTTCTGGTACACTTGCCCAAAATTTTTCACTAGACAAGATACGTTGTCGCTTAAGTTTATGAATCAACCAAAATCTAATCAAATTCCATCGTTACCTAATGTAAAACATGTCATTGCGGTTGCGTCTGGTAAAGGTGGTGTTGGTAAATCAACAACGTCAGTTAATCTTGCTTTGGCTCTTGCCCACAATGGCGCAAAAGTAGGCATACTCGATGCGGATATTTATGGGCCATCTATCCCGATCATGCTCGGAATTGAAGATTTTAAGCCTGAAGCAGTTGGTGAGAAAAAGATGACAGTCGCAAAGGCTCATGGCATAACAGCGCAATCAATCGGTTTTTTAATTGATAGTGAAGATGCGGCAGTATGGCGAGGTCCAATGGCAGCTGGCGCATTGAGTCAATTGATAACCGAAACGGATTGGCCAGAACTTGATTATTTGGTGGTTGATTTACCACCAGGTACCGGCGATATTCAACTTACCTTGTCTCAAAAAGTGCCACTTACAGGCGCTGTTATTGTTACTACACCTCAAGATATTGCCCTTGCCGATGCTCGCAAGGGTATTAATATGTTCCAAAAAGTCAATGTTCCTATCTTAGGGCTGATAGAAAATATGAGTTTTCATATTTGCAGTGGCTGTGGTCAGCAAGAACATATTTTTGGTGCCCATGGTGGGCAACAAACGGCAAAGAAATATCAAGTACCATTTTTAGGAGCTCTTCCGTTACACGTGGAAATTCGTGAAGCCATGGATTGCGGTAAACCAACCATTATTGCAGCGCCTGACTCTAATGTCAGTGCTTTGTATCGAGAAATAGCACAAAAAACGGCAGCGCAAATTGCTGGGCAACAACAAGCCAGTGTGTCTATCAGTATTTCAGATGATGAGTAATAGGATAAAAAATGAATTCTCAGCAATGTGTCATTATCGCCATAACCGGCGCTTCTGCTTCAGGTAAAAGTTTAATTGCCAGAACCATTTTTGAAGAGTTAAAGCGTGATTTAGGTACCGATCAAATTTCAGTGATTAATGAAGATGCTTATTATCACGATCAAAGCCATATGACCATGGATGAAAGGGTGAAAACCAATTACGATCATCCAAAATCAATGGACCATGCATTATTACGTGACCATTTATTACAACTGAAATCTGGTAAAGCAGTAGAAATACCAAAATACAGTTATACCGAACATACTCGTACCAAGGAATCGACTCATGTCACCCCTAAAAAAGTTATCATTCTTGAAGGGATTTTATTGTTAACCGATCCAAAACTTCGTGAGTTGTTCGATGCCAGCGTATTTATGGATACACCATTAGATATTTGCTTTTTACGCCGCTTACAACGTGATGTGGAAGAACGTGGTCGCACAATGGAATCAGTTATTTCACAATATAAAAAGACTGTTCGACCTATGTTTTTACAGTTTATCGAACCTTCTAAGCAATATGCTGATATTATTGTTCCTAGAGGTGGTAAAAACCGTATAGCTACAGATATTCTGAAAACAAGAATACAGCATCTTTTAGGCTAAACTTATGTGCATGGAGCAGAGAATTAAATGCGATTAACCGATATTGAAATAAAGCAAAGTTTACACAATGGTGAAATTATCATTTCTCCAATGCCTAATGAAGAGGCAATTAGTGGTGTTTCAGTGGATGTGCGCCTTGGCAGTCAATTTCGGGTATTTAAAGATCACACTGCTCCATACATTGATCTTAGCGGCCCCAGCAGTGATGTTCAGCAAGCATTGGATCGAGTAATGAGTGATCAAATAGATATTGCTGACGGTGAGGCATTCTTTCTTCACCCGGGTGAGCTGGCTTTGGCGGTTACTTATGAAAATGTCACTTTGCCTGCGGACATTGTCGGCTGGCTTGATGGTCGTTCATCATTAGCGCGTTTGGGACTCATGGTACATGTAACGGCACATAGAATTGATCCGGGCTGGCAGGGTAAAATTGTACTGGAATTTTATAACAGTGGTAAATTGCCCTTGGCGCTGCGTCCAAAAATGACGATTGGTGCTTTAAACTTTGAACGATTAAATTCGCCCGTTGCTAAACCATACAACAAGCGTAAAAATGCTAAGTACAAAGATCAACAAGAAGCAGTTGCAAGTCGGATCAGTCAGGACTAATCATGACAGAAACTTGGATAAATTCTCAGCAGGGAGAGCTGATCAGTATTCAAGATCGTGGTTTAGCTTATGGCGATGGATTTTTTGCCACCATGCGGGTTAATCCGTTAGGTGAAATTTTATTTTTAGAGTCTCATTTAGCACGTTTATCGCAAGCTGCATTTCGTTTAAAAATGAAACACGCCAGTGGTTGGTGGCAGCCCTCAAATCAACTGGTAACACATTTAAAATCATTAGCTCAATCGAATCCTAATCGTGGGTTGAAATTGATCATAACTCGTGGGGTAAGTGGCCGCGGCTATCAACCCGCGAGCGATTTTACCGCTTGTGAAATTATTTCTGTATTTTCTATTCCAGCACATTATCAACATTGGCAATGCAGTGGCATAAAATTAGCCAATTCTACTGTTGCTCTTGCTTCTCAGCCATTACTTGCAGGAATCAAGCATCTTAATCGACTTGAGCAAGTACTTATCAAATCGTTCCCGTTACCACAGGGGTTTGATGACTGGTTAGTTTATGACTATCAGCAGCGATTGATCGAATCTTCAATGGCGAATATATTTTTGTTCATCGATGGTAAATGGCTAACCCCAAAAATTTCTCATGCAGGTGTTGCCGGTGTGATGCGTGAAAATACGATTTATGGGCTAGCAGAACTTGGGTTTGATGTTGCAGTAACTGACGTCTATCAAGATCAAATAATGAACGCAAGTCATGCAGTTATCAGTAACAGTTTATTTGGACTGGTGGACGTGTTACAGCTTGAGCAACAAAAAATAACACCTTGGCCATTAACCAAAAAGTTAACCAATATTCTTGGGGTTTCACTATGAGTAAATGGCGGGTCACCATTCTAGCTGTCTTCATTAGCCTGTTATTGATAATCGCCGTTGGCAGTTACCTCGTTTTGTACAATATTCAACAATACGTACAACAGCCATTAATTGTAAACGAGGATAGAGAACTGTGGGTTGAGTCCGGTGCTTCATTAAATGGTACATTGCTAAAACTAGAGCGCCAAGGGGTGATAACACAGCTGTGGAAGTTGAAGGCGTTTGTAAAGATGAACCCTCAATTTAACAAAATCCGTGCAGGTGTTTATCAGATATCAGTAACAGATACACCGCTACGATTACTGGATAAGTTGACTAAGGGTGAGGTGAAGCAATACAGCATAACGTTACTCGAAGGGCATACCATTAAGCAATGGAAACAGGCGTTAGTAAGGGCGCCGAAATTGAAAGTTGCGGATGATATTTTTGAGCAGGTTTTATCTGCCAATGGTGATAATTCAGGCTTACCTGAAGGTAAGTTTTTTCCTGATACCTATCATTATACCGCGTCGACCACGGTAAGAACCTTACTTGATCAAAGCTATAAAAAAATGTCGAAACAACTTGATAGTGCTTGGCAGAACAGACAAGTGGGCTTGCCACTTAACAATGCTTATGAGTTGTTAGTACTTGCATCTATTATTGAAAAAGAAACGGCTGTGGCTAGTGAACGAGGGCTAGTTTCAGCGGTATTCATTAATCGATTACGTAAACGCATGCGACTACAAACCGATCCTACCGTAATTTATGGTATGGGTGACAAATATAATGGCAATATCACCCGCAAAGATTTACGTACCAAAACCGCCTTTAATACTTATCGCATTAAAGGATTACCACCAACACCAATTGCAGCGCCCAGTTTAGCGTCACTTAAGGCTGCTGCAAATCCTGCCGATGTGCCTTATTTGTTTTTTGTGGCAAAAGATGACGGCAGTCATCAGTTTTCAATCACGTTGAAGCAGCACAATCGCGCCGTTAACCGCTATCAGAGAAATCAGAAATGAACGATGTACAGGGTAAATTTATTGTTATTGAAGGCTTAGAAGGGGCAGGCAAATCCAGTGCGATTACCTTGATCCGTGATTATATTGAAAAACATACTGGTACTCGTCTAATTTGCACACGTGAACCTGGTGGTACGCCACTGGCTGAAAAAATGCGTGACTTAGTTAAAATTGCTGATGATAACGACCCTTTATGTGATGAAGCTGAGTGCTTACTCATTTATGCCGCTCGTGCTCAATTAATTGCCAATGTGATAAAACCGGCACTTGACAAGGGGCAATGGGTACTGGGCGATCGTCATAATTTGTCCTCGCTGGCATACCAAGGCAGCGGCCGAGGATTAACCACCTTAGTTGATGCCATTAGTGACGTCACGTTGAAAGGTTTTAAACCGGATCTGACTATCTATTTAGACATTGAGCCGTCATTAGGATTAAAGCGTGCCGCAAATCGTGGTGCGCTCGATAGAATTGAGCAACAAAAATTGGATTTTTTTGAACGAGCACGTTCACGATATTTAACAGCAGCCTCTGAAGATGAAACTATTCACGTGGTTGATGCCAGCCAGAATATCAATGAAGTCCATAAAGATATTATTAGTGTATTACAGGCGACAGCATGGATGAACTAAGTCAGTTAGATTGGTTAAAAGAGGCACAGCAGATATTTTCAAGTCAGTTAGCATCTGACTCAGTGGCTCATGCTCAATTGCTTGGGCTTGAGGCTGGTTATGGCGCTGAGTTATTGTTGAATCATTTTGCATCATTGGCTCTATGCGATAAACCCTCGAGAGGACGCCCATGTGGTTTTTGCCGAGCTTGCCATTTAGTTGAAGCGAATAATCATCCTGATCTGCACATTGTTAAGCCCGATGGTCAGCAGATCAAAGTCGATCAAATTCGTCATTTGTGTCATAGCTTAGTTACAACTGCACAGCAAGGCGGGCGTCGAGTTGCGATTATTTATCATAGTGAAAAGATGAACATTGCGGCGGCGAATGCGTTATTAAAAACATTAGAAGAACCGGGTGATGACACTTTACTGCTACTGCAGACAGACACGCCAAGCTTATTGATGCCGACAATCAGTAGTCGTTGCCAGAAAATAAATGTCCATATTCCTAGTAAGCAACAAATCAATGTTTGGCTGCAAGCTAACTCACAGATAAAAAGCGATATGAGTTGGTGCATGCCGATTGTTGGTGGTCCGCTTGAATTAATTCAGGCGCTTAACTCTGGATATTACCAATTACTATTAGGTTATCGAAAGGCATGGAGTGATAGCATTCAGCAAGGGCACCTTCATAGTCAATTACTTGAAATATCAGAACAAGAAATCGTTGATGTGTTAAATGTCTATTATTTGGTGCTTAGGCAACTGGTGTTACAAAGCAAGTTTGCAGATGCATTACATCAAGCTCAAATAATCAACTTAGCCAATGAAGTAATGGAAACTCGGCAGCGACTGTCAATGATGAATAATGTTAACCCCGCTGCGCTATGTCAGCAATTAATGCTTAAATACCGTCATATCGCCAATGGCTAAAAGTTTGACCTATCATTAAACCATAGTTATGCTTCGCTGCTATTTTTAATGTTCCAGTATTGTTGGTTTTGGTCTCAAATTGTTTGGATTGAGCCTTTATAAAACAAAGAGCATGGAACTATGTTGTTAGAGGATTATTGTGTTAATTGATTCACACTGTCATTTAGACCGATTGAAAGCCGCACCGGATCAGCATTCTTTGCAGCAGATTGTTGATGCCGCTCGTGCGCGTGATGTCGAATACATGTTATGCGTCAATGTTCGACAGCAAGAATTTAAAGCAATGCGTGAAAAAGTTGCAGCTTTCCCAAATGTTTTTTTGTCGGCGGGTGTGCATCCATTAGACGTTGAAGCTGGATTAGAAGTTAAAGAGTTAACGACTTTTGCCAGTGATGAACGAGTGATTGCAGTCGGTGAGACTGGGCTAGATTACTTTTATTCTAATGAAACAAAAAAGCAGCAAATACAATGTTTTGAAAGCCAAATTGAATTAGCGTTAGCCGTAGATAAACCGCTGATTGTTCATACGCGTGATGCCAGACAAGATACCATTGATATATTAAAAAATGGTAACGCAGATAAGGTAGGTGGTGTGCTTCACTGCTTTACTGAAAATTGGGAAATGGCAAAAGCAGCTATCGATTTAGGCTTTTACATTTCGGTTTCAGGGATTGTAACTTTTAAGAATGCGGGCGAATTGAGAAGCGTGATCCGTAAAGTGCCTAAAGATAGACTGCTGGTGGAAACAGACTCGCCTTATTTGGCTCCCATTCCTCATCGAGGTAAAGAAAATCAACCTGCTTTTGTGCGAGACGTGGCTGAGTTTGTTGCAGAACTTCGCGGTGAAAGCTATCAAGAGTTGGCGAAGTTCACTGGCGAAAATTTCTTTAACTTATTTAAAGGTGCGAAAAAGCTCGTATAAAAGAAGCTAGCTTTTGAATAAATGGGTTTAAAAATAAGTGAAACGCCCAATGGTGGGCGTTCATTGATCGATTTGCTGTTTAAACTTAGTCAGATTATCAGCAAGTTGATCAGTATTTATTTCTAAATTTTCAAATATTTTATTGGTCCACTTTAATGCACCAGCAGTAAACATAAATACTTGTGGAACCACATACCATTCACTGATCCAAACGCCACCATATCGTTCATGTTGATGTAAGCAATGCTCATTGATTTGTTCTGCATGTTGCCGACCAAGGCGGGCAATGGCTTCTGCAAATTCTGAATAACGTTGATTTTTTTTATGCGGCATGGTCGACGAAGCGCCTTTGCCGTAAGAGAAGCTCTCTTTAAATTCAGCGATATCTGATGAGGAAAGTAAATTAATATTATGGGCAATCTTAGTTAAACTGGCACAAAGTAAACCTACAGCTGAAATGATGTCTGCAATGCCATCTCTGCTATTTTGCCAATGGGGTGGCATGATCGTTAATTTCAGCTGCTTGGCAATGGTTTGCTTTAGCTTATCGGCATTGATACCTAATTCAGATGAATCACCCACTGCGCCACTTAATTGCAACCACAAATGTTGCTGTGCGGAGTGATTAATTGAGGCCATTCTACGTTGCAGCTCGTGTTGCCATACTGTGAACTTTTGTGACAAGTGAATGGGCATTGCATATTGACCATTAGTACGGGCAATCACTTTAAGCTCAGTTGAGTTAACTTTAAACACTTCTAGCTTGCGAATGATTTCATTTACTGTTTCGTTAATTTGCTTGATGCTTTGTTGTATTTGTAAGCAAGTACAGGTGTCCATTATATCTTGAGTTGTGATCCCGTAATGCACCTGATCTCGCAGCTCATTAGGTAATTGACTGCGTATTTGCTTGATGAGCCCAATGATCGGCCGGCCTACCAACTGCATGTCATCGAATAATGTATGGCGATCAAGGCTATCAAGAGTAATAGCTTGCAAATAGGCTGCTGCTTCAGAGGATATCATCCCAAGTTTTGCTTGGTGTTTGGCGAGTAATTTCTCCAAATACAGCCAGTACTCAAGGGTTGAATCTTCACTCCATATTCGATTCATGTTGTCATCAAAAAAAAGCTGATTGTAACTGTTCCAATGGAGCATGATGCAAGTTTCCAAAATTAAAATACGGTATTGTGTTTCGATTTACGTAATAACAAAGCAAAACGAAACAATAAAATAAAACCACTAAAGCTGAGAAAACCCAAAGCAATGGGTCTTTCCAATAAAATATCGAGTCCAAAAGTGGAAAGGAGCTTAGTTTGGATCAAGCTTTCTTCCGCACCTTTAGTGAGAATAAAAGCGATAATAAAAATGGGTGGCGAAAATTGAAATCTCTTCATTAACCATCCTGCAATACCCGCAATAATCATGATCAACACATCAAAATTAGAGCCGGAGATTGAGTAAGCAGAAATAAAGCACAAGATAAAAATAGCTGGATATATTAGTTGTTGCGGTAGATTGTCTACCATAGCGGCAATATGTTTGGCAGCAAAAAAACCAATCAATCCATAGCAAATAATACCAATAATCCCGCAAATAAATATCTGTAAAATGAAATCTTGTGAGCCAATCATTAATGTTGGCCCAACATTGACGCCGTGAATGATCAATGCACTGAGCAGTACTGTGCCCATAGTCGAACCCGGTATGCCTAAGGTGAGTAAAGGGATCATCGACGGGCCAGAAACTGCGTTATTCGCAGATTCAGCGCTTGCGACACCTTGTATTTCACCTTTCCCCCAGCATTCTGGTGTGTTGGATCTTGATTTCGAAAAGAGATAAGACAAATATGCAGCAACCGCAGAGCCTATACCTGGCAGTAAACCGACAATAGCACCTATAAAGCCGCCTGAGAGTATGGGGCTGAAACAGCGCTTGATATCGCTATAGGCGAGGTTTTTGCTCTGCGCCTGTTGCTGTGAGTTAGATTGAGTGGAATCGACTTGCATTACTGCACGATCAATGACTTCTGACATAACAAACATACCAATCATTAACGGTATGAGAGTAATGCCATTAAGCAACTCAAATACATCAAAATCGAGGCGTTCTTGACCTGAAATAGGATCGATGCCAATGGTTGAAGTTAGCATGCCAAGCAAAATACAAACGAAACCTTTCAAAGGATGTTTATTGATCACAAAAGCTAATAAAATAAAGGTGGTCAGATAGATAGAAAATACTTCTGGAGGGCCTAGTTGCAATGCAAAGGCAGATAACACTCCAATACAGAGTAGCAGCAGGACGTCGCCAATAAGATCACCACACATAGACGAGACAGCGCTTATTTTCAAAGCTTTTTCTGCCTGACCTTTTTGAGCCATTGGATATCCATCAATTTGGGTGATTGTCGATGCCGTAGTTCCAGGCGTATTAAACAATATTGCTGAAATTGAGCCACCATATCTTCCTGCTTTGCCCATAACGTAAAGCAAGGAAATAGCAAATAAGGGATCCATGAAGTACGTCAATGGTAGAATAATCGCCATTGCTGCGGAAATGGTTAATCCGGGGATTGAACCAATAATGATGCCCACGATTGAGGCCAGTAGAACAAGTGTGAGTAGCTCAAAGTTGGTTAAGGTTTCAACAAGCGCATTAATGAATTCCATGGCTGAACTCCCTTACGTAAGTCCAGATAGTTGAAATTGTAATTTGGTCTTCAATGTGAAAAAGTTGAAATACAACAAAATACACGAGTACAGATGCGATCAAGGTAAAAATGATTGATACAACAATACTACGTACGCCAAATAGGGTTAATAGCAACGGTGATACCAGCAAGGTCGCGACAATGAAACCGAACGTGTTAATAAATAAGTAATAGCCAAATAATAAAAGTATGGTCAACAAAAAATAAGCATGCTGCATCGGCTGCATTGTGTCTTTTGGGGTTGCTTCGGAGGAGGTAAATCCTATTTTCAACGACCATGTGATGCCAATTGCAACGAGCAAAATTGAAATAGTTAACGGAAGAGATCCTGTCCAGACTTCAGTTTCGTGTGATTCAGGTATCAAAAAAGATTGCCAAATACCGATAAGACCAATGAGAAGTATGCAGATGCCTTGAAAAATCATAATAATTATTTTTTATTTTCTTTCAAGATTAACTGAGTTAAGTAATAAATGCATGTAGATAGATCAATCTACATGCATAGCCAGAGTTCATAAGAAACAAGTGCTTAATTAGAACATGTAATGAGCACGAGCGGTGAAACCGTTACCACTTGTTTGATCGCCAACTAATTTACTAATGGCTTCGTTGCTGCCTTTAACGTCAGCATCTTGATAGTTTAGCATGAAGCGCAGTTGTGGATTAACATAGTAGCTTACGCCTAAGGTTAACACGTTTAATTCTGTGCCTTGCACTTTATTCGCTAATGCAGCATTTGCAAATGTTGAGTCGGCGTTGCTGAAACGCGCATAAACTTCCCAAGCACCGCTTACGCCTTTTGGTTGTTTAAACGCACCTTTGGTGGCGTCATAATGGCGAGATTCACCAGTTAAGAAATAGCTGCCTGTTACATAGTAACCCGATAACTCTGGTGCTGAAGTATCTGCAACTGTTACTTCTGCATCACGTTTAATATATTCAGTTTGTAGAGAAAATGGTCCTTTTACACCAGCAAATTCAATACCGTATTCTTTTATTTTGCTTACCGCAACGCCTTTACCACCAGCATTAGAATCAAGTAGACGTATATTGGTGTTTCGGATTTCACCGCGGGCACGGTTTCTTAATTCATTGTCACCATTTTCGCGGTATGAACCCCAAGCACCAAAGTGAAGTACTTCCCCCGTTGAAGCGAAAGGAGCCCAGTTCGCGCGACCTGTTGCAGCCCATAAATTGTCACCATTTCCGTCTTTACGGCCATTACTTTTACCATCAGCAGCTTGATAAACACCCAGTGCGTAACGCAAACCAGAACTTTTGAAGCTTTGATTCACACGCACACCCCAATTAAAAAATGGTGATACTGAGTTAACAATCGTCGAACGCGATATTGTGGTAATGTGATTGCTACTGGTTACCGCCTCTAGTGTTACATCTTCTTTTAGTTTACCAAGTTGAATTTGTGGGCCGCCATTACGCTTAAAGCCGTTATAACTCAAAACTGCATTTTGTAAGCGACCGTCTTCACGGTTTTTACCTGCACGGCTTCCACCACCGAAAGCCAACACCATTTTGTAGCCCCAATCAGGGTTCAAATTGCCAGAAACACCAATACGTGCACGACGAATAAATAAATCACTGGCACTTTCACCATTATTTTTCGCATTATAAGCACCATCAAATTGGTTATAATCTAAGTGAAATCGGCCATTAATTTTGAAGCTAGGGTTGGATTTACTACTGCTTACTCGTAGACCTGCTCCCGTCGCTTTCACTTTGACAGCTGGTTTTTTCTTTTGTTTTAGCTGCTTTTCAAGTTGAGCGAGACGAGACTTTAATGCGTCAATTTCGCTTTGTGTGGTATCAGCTAAGGCGCTTTGGCTTGAAAACATTGCAATGCAAAGACTGCTTAGTACAAATGTCTTGTTAATTTTCATTATTATTATCTCCCTAAGAGGATGTATATCGATCCAAAATGGACATTAATTATTAAGGTAAACTCCGCTTTAACAATATTGGCTTCACCTTTGTGGTTATTTGGGTTAACTCAGATTTAGCTTGTTGCGGTTGTTTAAATAAAGGCGCTAACCCTTGTTTACTCAGTGCCGTAATAAATGACTCATTGCTTGAAATTTCAGCAAAAGTGCGTGTTAATTTGGTAATGATGGCTTTGGGTGTTGCTTTGGGGGCCAACAAAATCACTGGAGAACCTAAGTTGAAATGGGGAATATTTAACTCGTCAAATGTTGGAATATTTCGTAAAACCAAATCTCGATTGGCTGAATTAACCGCAAGTGCCCTTAAATGTCTTTCAAAATGTTTAACTTGCTGCAATCCAATAAAGGCAAAATCAACTTGTTTACTGATCAAGGCAGCTCTTGCTGGCGCACCGCCTTTGAATGGAATGTCTTGCAGTTGAATATGATTGGCATTTAGGAAACCTAAGCCGCTGATATGATGAAAGCTGCCTCTACCAGAGTGACCCCAGCGGTATTTTTTGGGATCTCGTTTAATGGCTGTTAATAAGTCGCCAACAGAATGAAACGGACTGCTTTTGGGAACCATAAGCGCAGTGTTTAACTGACCAATTTGGGCAATAAACTCGAATGAATTGAGTGGATCGACAACAGATTGTCGACTTAAAGAAGATAAAACCAGTGAGCTGCCTGACACTAAAAGTAAATTGTAGCCATCGGCTTTGCTCTTTAGAATACGAACGGCACCATTTAATCCAGCGGAGCCGGCTCGATTAATAATTACGAACTTGCTGTTTTCCCCTGCAATTTTTGTTTTAGCTATCGCTCTGGCGTAACTATCAACCCCACCACCAGCCTTATACGGCACGATTATCTTGATACTTCTATTTGGAAATGGATCAGTACTGGCGTGAGAGGGTAAGGACGTTAGGCTAAAACCTATTGTGATTATTAATAATGAAATCATGAATTTGTTCACTTTCTTCCCTCATTAACTATTTGGATGTCCTTATGATATAACTCTAAAGCCAATAGCTATTTTCAAAAAGTGCAAATGTTGTATATACTCTTGCGAAAAACGCAATCGAGAAATCAGATTATGAACATAAAAGCACTAAGAGCCTTTAGGATCACTATGACTGAAGGCTCAATTGCGAAAGCCTCTGAAAAAATGCATTTAAGTCAATCTGCGATCAGTCGATTGATTTCATCATTAGAAGGGGAGTTAAGGTTAGATTTGTTTTTACGCAGTGGCCGTCGGTTGATCCCGACGACACAAGCAATTGCCTTTGATCGGGAGGCAAGGCGCATTTTAGATAATTTAGATGAAATTAGGCGCATCGCGGATGATATTCGAGGCGCACAAACACAACGGCTTAGGGTATTAGCAATGCCTAGAGTCGCGCCAACATTAGTTTCTCCGACAGTTAAACATTTTCTCTCTCATAATCCTGATGTGCATTTAAGTATTGATGTCCGCACTCGTCGTGATGCTGAGCAGTGGTTGTTAGGTCGAGAGTATGATCTTGGGATTGGGCCGTTACCAATAAATCATCCTGATATAAACAGCGAAGTATTATTAAAAGTACGTGCTGAAGCCATATTGCCGCTTGATCATCCTTTAGCAGAAAAAAGCGTACTCAGTGCGGAAGATCTTAAAGATGAAAACATGATTACACTGTTACCTAATTTGCTACTACGCACCCAAATGGAAGACTTTTTTAATTCCGCAGGCATTGAAAAAACCTTTGTTTGTGAAGTGGCATCGTCTCAATTAGCCTGTTGTTTGGTCGCAGATAATGTAGGCATAACCATTGCGGATCCGTTAACATCAAAAATCGTCGAAACCAATATTGTGACTCGACCAATTGTTCCTGAGCGTTGGATGTCATTTGGTATTCTTTATCCAAAGGGGATTGAATTATCCAAAGCAGCGATGGACTTTATTGCCTTGCTTAAAAGTGATATTGAGAAGATGAAAGATAAGACAATGCTGCAAGAAAGTGAGTAAACTAATAGCGTCAGCAACTTGTTAAATGCCATGAAAAAGATTAATAAAGAAGGGCTGCAACTTGCAGCCCTTGTGAAAATGTATAAATTTAAATGCTTTTTCGAACTTCTTTGACTGCTCTATCTACCATTTCAGGCGCAGCACCTAAATAATTATTAGGGTCGAGCACCTTATCTAAATCATTACCCATCTGCTTTTTCAGTTCTGGATTTGTTAGAATGATCTCACGAAGTGTTTGACCAGGCTGAGCTTGTTTGATGGCTTTTTTGACCGCTTTAAATGCCTTATTGCGACCAATCTTAGATGCTAGATGATACATGACCGCTTCAGACATTGAATAACCTTCAGAAAGCGTTAAGTTACGCTTCATTCTTTCAGGGAATACTTCAAGCTTGGTAAACATACGCTCAGCACGATTTAACGAGGCTGAAGTAATTAAGAACATTTCTGGGATTAGTGACCATTCAACAATCCAAGGCGAACCAGTACGAGTATCGGTGTGACCTGTGATTTCAAGTGCACCAGACATACGCAAACGCGCCATTTGTGCTAAACCGCCCATAAATTCTGAAGCTCGTGGGTTTTTCTTTTGAGGCATAGTACTGCTTGCACCACCTTCGCCTTCTTTAACCTCACCAACTTCAAGGCGAGACCAATTGTTGATGTCTGTGGCTAAACGTCCAAGTGTGCCATGGATCAATCCTGTAACTACAACCGTCTCAGCAAAGTGATCTCGGCTTGCATTCCAAGCCATTAGCGGTGTATTCAAACCAAGTTGCTTCATCACTTCAGCTTGAACTTCTAATCCTTTTGGACCTGTTGCTGCAAGCGTACCAACTGCACCTGTTGATTGGCCGATACTGACACGTGGCATTAGATCTGCAATACGTTTACGGTGGTTATGAAGCTCGACCATGTAAGTCGCAATCCGAAAACCAAAGGTGGTTGGTGTTGCTTGTTGACCATTGGTTCTTGCGACCATGACTGTACGCTTATGTTTTTCAGCCATATCTGCTGTTAATGCGATAACATCTTCAAGTTGCTTATCGATCAATTTTAATGCTTGTCTGATCTGAAGGACTGTTGCCGTATCCATAACATCTTGAGTTGTACTGCCCCAGTGCAGATAGTTGCTGACTTCTTTACCGCCGACTTTACGAATGTTTTTCAGCAAAGTCGAGATGGAACGTCCAGTCTTGTTGGTACCTTTACGAAGGAAATCTAAGTCTATATTTTTCCATTGAGCTGCTTCAGCAATGGCCTTAGCATTTTTTTCTGGAATAACGCCATGCATTGCTTGAGCCTTTGCTAAAGTACGCTCATACAGCAACCAGTTTTTGATCAAGTTCTCGTCTGAAAAAACTTGGCGCATCTCTTGGGTGCCAAATAAGTCACGATAAATTACAGAATCGAATACCGATACGTTTGGTGCATATGGTTCGGCCATAGAGTCACTCTGTGCTAATGCGGGTGAACTCGTCACTGATAATAAACTTGCTGACAAGCATAGAGAAAGTAGTGTTTTTTTCATTGTTGCTTCCTTTGCTGTTGATTTATTGCTAAATGTTCAAAGCCCTGTATCAGTTTTATATCAGGGCTTGGCGATGGTGATTTATTGCCAAATAAAGTGAACCATAAGTAACAAGATAATTACGCAAAGGATATTTAAGATGAAACCTTTACGAACCATTTGCGGAATAGGGACATGTCCAGTTGCATAAACGATGGCATTAGGTGGTGTTGCAACTGGCAACATGAAGGCACATGAAGCTGCGACACCGATAGTGGCAGCCATGAATATCGCTGGCACGCCTAGTGCTTCGGCAACAGGGACAAAAATAGGGACTAAAATAGCTGCACTGGCCGTATTGCTGGAAAGCTCAGTTAAAAACACAACAAATAATGCAATGGAGCCAATCACAATCCAGCTTGATGCATCGTATAAAGAGTTACTGATGGCAACGGCAATAAAGTCACTAACGCCAGTAATTTTTAAAATAGCAGACAGGGCTAAACCACCACCGAATAACAGCAGTACACCCCACTCAACTTCTTTCTCAATGTCTTTCCATTCGACTAAACGGGTGATCCCAATCATAGCAATAGCGAATAACGCTACCACGACATCAAAGCTGGCTATTCCACCAAATGCTTTTGATATCGGTTTAGAAAAGCTCCATAAAAGAATGGTGATAAAGAAAACTGCAATGGTGAGTACACGTTCACGAGTGAACTTGAATTCTTGTTGTTGAAACTTAAAGGTGTGATTTAAATCTGGACGAATACTAAACCAAAGAACGGTTAAAATAATTGGCAGCATGATCAACATTGTTGGGATGCCGTATTGTAACCAGCTAGTAAAATCTAAGTTCATCTCTAATGCAACAATTGCATTAGGTGGACTTCCTACAAGCGTACCAATACCTCCGATACTTGCCGAATACGCAAGGCCGAGTAGCGTAAATAAATATACTTTTGCAGATGGTTTTTCTGCGCTTTGTTTAATTAGACCAAGTGCTAGTGGTGTCATCACTGCGACAGTTGCGGTATTTGACATCCACATTGACATGAATGCGGTTAATGCAAACAGTAATAATACGGCATTAAGTAGCTTGCCTCGCGCGAGATGAACAACTTTATCAGCCATCACGACGTCTAAGCCTTGTTTCTTAAGGGCGGCAGCGAGAGTAAAGCCAGCAAGAAAAAGGAAAATAATTGGTGTTGCGAAACTGGATAAGGCTTGTTTAAGCGGCAAAATTCCAGTGAGAGTGGCGCATAATGGGACAAGTAGTGCGGTAACACTGAGTGGTACGGCTTCTGTTAGCCAAAGGATCGCGATGAAGATGAAAAGACTCAAACCTTTAACCAACATTGGTTCGAAAGGTAATGTATTGAGCAAAATTACATACAGTAAAATGTTCAAAACGACGATTATATTTTTACTCATAAGGTTCTTCTTTTAATAATTATGTGCACAAACAAAATGACGTTCGGCAGCATTCAGTAGACTTTTGCAAAACTCAAAAATTTGAGCTCAATGTAATCAAAGGTCTTCCCTTAGTGATTTATGTCACTCTAAAGGCTGTTGATAGTTTTAAAAAGTGCAAAGAAAGGTAGAGTAGTTGCGTAAAATGCAACTAGGGGAATGTTATGATGTTTGGGAAAATAAAAAAAAGCCCAGATCAATGGCTTGACTGGGCGTTGGGAAATGGCTCTTTCGAGCCGTGCGCTACTCGGTAACACCTGAAGAAATGTAAAAAACATCACTTCAGTACATAATTCATTAATATTAATCGTAGAACAAAAAAAACGGTTTGCCCAAAAAATAATATTAATTATTGCTAATGTGCAATTAACTTCTATAAAGTCAGTGTGTTATCTCTAACTAAATCTCTTGGTAAATTGTTTTTTAATCGACTTCCTAAGTGCTTGGTTAATCCCAATGCCGTTTGATTATGAAATACCAACATTTCGCCTTTAGTTGTTACTGCATCTGTTAACGGAATATCACGCCCTTTAAGGTATTCAGCAGCTTGTGCTTGAGTAATGTCAATTTTGTTAGATTGTTGATTAGCTAGAGCGGTCGCAGCTTCATGACTTAACTTTAAATGTTTGCCTTTTTGTTCCGCTAATTTTAATCCAATACGCTGAAATCGCATTTTGCCGATAAATTCGTCAAAACCGATAGGGAAAAGCCAAAATTGATTGTCTCTACACATTAGCTTTAAATTGCTAGGAATGGTGATGTTAAATGCATTGTTCAACCAGAGTTGAATTTCAGCCTGTTGTTTACTCGACACTGAAGTAAAAGGAAAGTTTTTCTGTTTTTTGGGTGTGGATTTACTTTGTGGAATTTTTGCGATTTTTTTAATTTTTGCGACAAAAAAACCTTCGCTGTCATAAGTTTGCGGCCAGACATGAAGGAAGCCTTCTTCAGTACAGGATTCCTGGCTGCCCTCAAACAAATTATTGAGCGAGACAAATTCAACGGCATCAGGAAAGCTTGTCTTTAAATCATAACAAACTTGCTGGTTTTCTTCTTTACTTAAGGTACAAGTTGAATAAACCAAAGTACCACCGACTTTCAGTGCTTCAAAAGCAGATTTTATTAACTGCTTTTGTTTCTCCGCGATGGACAGTACATCGCTTAACTGCCAGCTTTTTAACGCATCGACATCTTTTCTTACCGTACCTTCACCACCGCAAGGCGCATCTAATAAAATGGCATCAAATGACTCGAAAAGATATTCACCAAAAACTTCGGCATCGAAGTGGGTAAGTGCGCAATTGGTGACGCCAGTTCTAACCAGATTGGCATGAAGCATTTTTATTCTCGAAGAGGAATACTCATTGGCAATTAAGAGCCCTTTATTTTCCATTAATGCTGCTATTTGTGTTGTTTTTGAGCCTGGTGCTGCTGCCATATCCAATACAGTTTTACAATTGACTAGATCTGAGAATAACGCCAAGGGAGGCAGCATTGAGCTTGCTTCTTGGATGTAAAATAAACCTTGCTGATGCTCGACGGAATTGCCAAGTTGAATATCATCAGGTAATTCTATCCAAAAGCCGGAGTCACACCATGGGATTGGAGTGAGTTTCCAATTTTTTTGTTGTATTAAAGCTAAAAAATCCGCGCAGCTTATTTTGAGGGTATTAACGCGAATAGATAATCGCAATGGTTTATTACAAAAATCAAGGAAACTTTCGAGGGATAAATGTGCTGGTAATTGCCCAGAAATATGATCGATAAATTCAGAACTGATGATGGCCATAGATAATGCTAACTAGTGAAAAACTTAGCTATTGTAATGGAATTAGAGCTAATTGAATAAGAAATAATTAAATATTAGAGGGCAGGGCTGGACTTCCTCTAATTCCAACCCCAAGCACGAAATTAACGCTTATAGAAATAATCGACGGCTGTTTTTACTAGCTCTAATGCACTTTGCTCACAAGGCGGCAATTGTGCATCACTTTTGTTGATTGGGGTAACGCGTGAACCCCATTTCATGAGTAATGCAGCAGACGTTAATCCTGCACCAAATGCACAGGATAGGATGTGTTGATTCGGTTTAATTAAGCCTTTTTCTAACGCATCACAGTAAGCAATCGGAATGGTAGCGGCAGAGGTGTTGCCATAGTTGGCAATATTAACAAATGCTTTCTCTTTTGGAATGCGCATTTTAGCAACTAAGGTATCAATAATGCGCTCATTCGCTTGGTGGGGAATGACAAGATCAACCGCTTCTTTATCCAACTGACATTTTTCAAGTACCTTTCCACTTAATGTTTTCATACCATTAATGGCGCGTTTGAAAATTTCTTGGCCATTAAACTGAATAAAGAAATCTAATGAGTTTTCATTAAATCTATCCATTGAGCTACCGAAATTGGCTTTTAAAAACTCACGACCTTCAGGATC
Organism: Parashewanella sp.; assembly: GCA_049608225.1. Taxonomy (GTDB): domain Bacteria; phylum Pseudomonadota; class Gammaproteobacteria; order Enterobacterales; family Shewanellaceae; genus Parashewanella. The sequence goes on along the minus strand of JBMYXI010000010.1, from coordinate 40,176 downwards.
ATTGTTAAGCTCATAACCTAAAATACCTGTATTCGTATCATCGGTTGTTTCTACAACCATAGCGCCCGCGCCATCTCCAAACAGTACAGCAGTCTCTCTGCGTGACCAATCCAAGAAGAAAGAAAGTCGTTCTGCACCAATTACTAGGATCTTCTTGCATTGTCCACTTTGTATTTGAGCATTCGCTAACCCTAAGCCATATAAGAAACCACTGCATGCGGCATTAATATCGAAAGCAGCACAGGTTGCACCAACGTTAGCTTGGACGGTTGCAGCAATATTGGGCACCAAAGTATCTGGGGTTGCGGTAGCAAGGATTATCATATCTAATTCTGAACCATCAATGCCTGCAGCAGCTAAGGCATGTTTAGCTGCAACCGTCGCTAATTCAGAGGTTCCGACATGGCTAATATGGCGCTGTTTAATACCTGTTCGTGTTGTTATCCACTCATCAGTGGTATCCATAAAGGTAGTGAGATCTTCGTTTGTTAATACCGCAGGAGGTACGCATTTTCCCCATCCTGTGATCACGGCGTTCTGCATAGTTCTTTCTCTTATAGTTCAAAGTGTAAGCAAGTTATCTGACTTGCTGGGCAACTAGGTGCTCAATGGTGTCGGCTGCGCCTAAAATGTGTGCTTTTAGTAACTCAGTAGCTGGAATAAGCTGACGTGATTTACATAAGTGTAACAGCTGTTTATGTTCTTGTTCTGCTTTCGGGATACCATCATCGGATAATAACTGAAGTCGAATATAGCGATCGCAGCTGGTATTCAAACTCTGTATCACCTTTAACGTATTTGGCCTATTAGCGGCTTTATATAAACAAGTATGAAATTCGGTATTTAACTCACTCCATGTTGCGATAGAATCTCTTTGTTTTAGTGCAGCTCCCAATTCGGAAAGTACCTTTTCGGCTTCAGCGATATTATCGTCTGTTAAGTTTGGGATGGCTTTTGCTAACAAATCGGTTTCTATCATAGCCCTAAGTTCAAATAATTCTCGAACTTGTTCAACAGATATAAACGTTGCGCTAGCTCCTTTATGAGCTTCAAATTTAACTAAACCTTCAGCTTCTAATTGTAACAGGGCCTCTCGGACTGGAATACGACTTACGTGTAATTGTTCGGCTAATGCACTTTGTCTAAGTGGCTCACCTGCTGCAATCTCACCTGATAATAAACTTTCTCTTAGGACTTCAACTACAACTTGGGTTCTTGTTTTGTGGACAATGGGCGTCGTTCGGCTCATGCTAACCGTGAGTTATAAAAATTTTGTTCCACGATACCGTTTAGTGAGCAATAAATAAAGAGGCCGTTACCAATTCCCTTTTATTTATTACGGTTTATTGGTAGAACTGGTAGAAATTAATTGCTTTAGTGTTGAAAAGATAAGCACAAGCTTATTCATTACGTTAGGTTTCGCTGGAATCTTAGTTTGCATTGGTCTGAGCATAAGCGATTTTAGTAACATTTAAAAATAAGCTCAGTCAAGAATTGAAACTGAGCTTATTTTTTATGAAGATAGATATGCCTCGTATTAACTAATAACCAACCGTCTCAGCACCTGCTCGGCGTAGATCGGAAGCACCAAAAATACCCTCTGGTGTTATTTCAATTGATTGAGTACTGCCCATAGAGCTTTTTACTTTTACTTTGTGTCCTCTTTCTCTTAATAGACGTATGGTGTCAGCATTTAAGTTGCGTTCTACTCGTATTTCGTCGGGCAACCATTGATGATGGATCCGTGATGCATTAGTCGCTTCAGCAATATTCATGTGATGATCAATAACGTTCATGATGATTTGCATGGTTGTGGTAATAATGCGAGAACCGCCCGGACTTCCGGTTACGATAAAGGGTTGGTTACCTTTAAACACAATTGTTGGGCTCATGGAACTTAATGGACGTTTATTAGCTTGAATCGAGTTTGCTTGACCACCGAGCAAGCCAAAGCCATTAGGCACGCCAGGTTTGGCAGAGAAGTCATCCATTTCGTTGTTCAATAAGATGCCTGTACCTTTAGCGACTAAACCTGAGCCATAACTGAAATTGAGGGTGTAAGTATTAGTGACGACGTTACCCCATTTATCAACAACAGAATAATGAGTAGTTTGATCACTTTCATAAGGGGCTAGGTTACCTGCTTTAATTTCTGTAGAAGGTGTTGCCTTATTCATTGCTATTGTAGCTGCAAGTTGCTTTGCGTATTTTTTGCTGGTTAACTGCGTTACAGGTACAGGATGAAAATCTGGATCAGCCAAATACTCACTGCGATCGGCATAAGCTCTTTTCATCGTTTCAGCCATTAAGTGGATCGTTTGAGCAGTATTGTGACCAAATTTACCTATGGGGAAATTTTCAAGTACATTCAGCATTTGAATGATATGAACACCGCCAGAGGAAGGAGGGGGCATAGAGACAACTTTATAGCCACGATAAGTGCCTGTTACAGGCTGACGCTCAACTACTTTATAGTTCTTTAGATCATCGAGTGTCATGATCCCGCCAGCTTGCCTTACACTATCGACAATTTTTCTCGCCGTTTCACCTTGATAAAAACCATCACTGCCATTTTTTTCAATCAGTTGTAATGAGTGAGCCAGATCTGTTTGCTTAAGACGATCACCGATTTGATAATTACTGCCATCGGCTTTATAAAATATTTCGGCTGAACTAGGCCACTGAGAAATTCGACGTTTTAGTGCGATCAATGACGTCGCCAAATCTGGGGTAAGAATAATGCCGTCTTTAGCGAGTGTTATGGCAGGAGTGATCACCTCTTTCAACGACAAACTACCGTACTTATCTAACGCATGTAATAAGCCCATCACAGTTCCAGGTACGCCCGTCGATAAGCCGTGCTCGCGGGTGAGCTTTTTATCAACATTGCCATGTTCGTCTAACATCATATCTTGATGGGCTTTTGCTGGTGCAGTTTCACGATAATCAATAGCAATGGTTTTATTTTCATCAGCGATGTGGACAATCATAAATCCACCGCCGCCGATATTACCTGCGCGCGGTAAAGTAACGGCTAAGGCGAAACCTACGGCGACGGCTGCGTCAACTGCATTACCACCTTGTTGCAAAATATCGCGGCCGATACGACTGGCAAGTGCTTCCTGACTGGCCACCATACCATGTTTGGCCCACACAGGTTGTGCTGTTGCTAAGTTACTGTAAATAGCAGATTGGTTGGCGGAGGCGACTTGAGAAATTGGGGCGAGTAATGTCGATGAAGTAAACAGTAAAGCTGTTAATAAGCGTTTAGAGCGCATGAAATTTCCCTAAAGTATCTAGGGCATGCCCTAGGTAGATATTGATGAGTGAAATGTGCCATATTTGTAAATAAATTTAAATAGTTAATCTATTCTGTCTTAGTAAAAAAATTATCGCGAAACTGTTGCTGAACTACTCTTGCGTTGGCGGGAAAGGCTGCACTTCGATCTCAAATGACTCTGATAACGTCGGAGTACAATTTAAAACAATTGTTAGGATTTGCCTTTCATCGTCTGTGTTCGGCAAAAAGGTTATTGATACAAAACAACCCAGCGTGAACGAAAAAGGACATGAAAAAAAAATGGCGGATTCAGTGATGCTGCTGCAAGTCACCGATTGGCTTCTTGGAAGTCCATTTTCACTTTGCCACTCGATGAGCACCTTTAATGGCTCAAGTTCGACTTTAATTGGTTTGGCACTCGCTTTCATGATTCAATGTCTTCCTTGGCGATTACCTATAAGATAATTAATATTAGAACGTTTTTAACATTATTGCTTAAGATGCTTATGATTAGGTAATTAGCTTATCCTGGTCGACCATCCACTCGAGGTTTGCATAACATTGGCCCGTAGCAAATGATAAAGCATGCAAAAGCAATTACCCATAATGTTGCTGCGGCAATGATTAAAGATAAATAAAATTGTGGAATTATATTTGCCGAGGTTCTGCAAGCAGCAGCGGTAATCATTAGTCCAAAACCAATGACGACAGCTTTTGGTGGTTGCAGTTGTCTGCCTGTATGTCCTAATGATACTCGTGCCATCATTGCCAAGATCATACCTCCCATACCGCCAACAGTAATCGCATGAATACCCGAAGATATAGGCAAACCTACAGCAATAATTAACAATCCGATTGGAATGAACAGATAGCTAAAATGAAGGGACCAGAGCAACGGTGTCTTAAAGGTGTGCTGCCAACCCCAACGAAACCAACGACAAAAAATGGTCACTGCTGCAATTGCTGCCATTAGTCGAATTAATTCATGCTGTTGCAATATTACCGCGACGATTAAACTGCCTAAAGAAGCGAAGGTCAGTTTTTCAATGAGATTAATTGCTGGTTGACGCTGCCAATTACTGGCTTTATCGGTAAAGAATGGGATCACACGGCCACCAATCATAGTCACGATAACGGTGATAACTAACACAGCAGTATGAAACGCTAAGTTGATCAAAAACGTATTTTGTTGCCATAAACCTAAATAAGAGCAAGCATTGGTTAAGGTTAAAATAAGTAAAATAGGCACAAAGCCAAAATTGCGCCATTGCTTGATAGGGACGACGGCTTTTGCCATTACTAAAGCTGCGAGAGGTAAGAATAGTAGATCGAGTGTTGCCACAATAGATAAGGGTAACCAATTCTGGTTTAAAAGTAGTATTCTCGGTAATAACCAAACTACAAATAATATCATCAAAGAAAAGCCTTTTAAGCCGGGCCGCCCGGTCCAATTTTGTACCGCTGTTAGCAGAAAACCAACAACAATGGCCGCGACAAAACCAAACAGCATTTCATGAGAATGCCACCATACCGACGATCCATGGGGTGTAAATTGAATTTCACCTTTGAGGGATAATATCCATAAAGGTAATGCGAAGATACTGAATAGGCTACCGAACAAGAAAAATGGACGGAAACCAAGACGAAATAGAGCGAGCTTGGGTTGCATATGTGCAGGTTCGTCAATATTAAGCATAATTTTTAATAGTTGAGTGTAGTTATCAGGTATTGTAATTATATTTTTGTAAAATTCTCTAATGTAGATCATGAAAAATGATTTTATAGCTTAGGTTGAGGTGCACAGATGGCTATAAGCAGAATTAATATTTCAGACTTAATTATAAGCTGGGAAAGTGAACAACATGGAATGCTAAATGAACTAAAAGAGGATGAATATACAGCTATTGACAAATTGCTGGGGAATGTTGATAAAAGAGAGATTAGTTGCAAATATCAATCAACAGATAGCCTAAAAACAGTGGTTTTTAGGCTAAGTCGAAATGCCAGTGACAACTCAATGCCGTTTAATGTCGTGCAGTTGAAACACAAATACTTTTTACAATTTCTTGTTTTCCCTGAAGATGAATTTGAATCAACCTCACTAGCCAGTGCATTATGTTTGAAATTGACGCAATGGCATAATAGAGAAAGAGTCTCAAAAAGAAATAGTCGTGTAAGCTTAATGGCTTAGCCTATGTTTGATATTAAGGTGCAATTGATAAGCGCTTAAGTTCTTTTAATAACATTGCGTCATGATGATAATATTTTTGTATTATTGTTTTTGTTTCGTCAGTCTTATTAACGCTTCGCAACATAAAATGGGCTAGCGCCAGTTTTTTAACATTAGCTTTTTCGGCAATTTGCCCAATTTTAGAAGGTGTCATATGCAAACGTTTTGCAATGCGTCCTGCATCCTCTGGTATAGCGTTATTTGCTACAAGTAAATTAGTATTCTTTGCAAGTTTAGGTAAATTACCACTGCTACCATTCATATCGCCACTGAAGGTCACTGAGCATTTCCCATAGTCAACACGCCAAGCTAAGGCTGGTATTGGCCCATGGGTAACATTGATGGCAGAAATGGAAATGTTATTGGCAAGTTTCTTCTGCCAAATTTTATTTTTAGGATCAATATTATGCGGTTTAATTAAAAAGTCGCTGGAAGATTGTGGGTGTAAGTTATCCGCTAAATAAGGATAAGCACTTTTTTGCTTATTGCTAAATAAAGCGGAAACGAACGTCGTTGTTGAAGGAAAGCTGCCTCCTGCGTTTGGCCCATAAATATCAAGCTGTTTGTCTCGGTCAGTAAAAAAACCAGCCTTAATATAAGCAGGAAGGGCAGCAGAGTGATCAACATGCAAGTGAGTGAAGAGTATCGCCTGTAAGTCATTAAAACTCGCGCCTGATTTTTCAAAATTAAATTCGCTGCCACCACCTGCGTCAATCATGATACGAGCTTTGCCTTGCACCCAAACAAGAAAAGACGATGAGGCTAAGCCATCGTTTATTTCAGGGCCTCCTGCACCAAGCGTTTGCATTTTAATATCGTTACATTGATTGGCTGCGAATATGCTGGTACTGAAAGATAAGGCGAGGGTAGATAATAACACTTGAGCGAAACGTGATTTGTTCATAATGAGGACTTCTTCAGTTGTGAATGGTTAAAATCAGACAGGATGATAGATAAAATAAGAGCGATATTGCTAGGGCGTCCTAGTTAACAATATCGCTCAATTTACAACTTAACTTGGATTACTTCCAGTTCAGTTTAAAGTCATAGCGAACACCTACCGCAAGAATACGATCATCACCGATGGTATCGTAATTTCTTGTTAAGTATTCTAAATGGAGACGCACATTATCGACAGGATTCCACTCTAAAGTGGTATTGAAGCCATCGTAGCTTTCAGATGTATCATCATCATAATCAAAGTAACCCAATTTGATTTTGTGACTTTTTGTTAATGGATAGGCAAGGGCAGTATCTAAGGTGCTACCACTCTTACTCATACCATTATCGAAATCATAATCAACATCAGCATAACTTGCTGCTAGATATAAACCGCTATCGAATGAATAAGCAACAGTACCTGCAACCGTTGTTTTGTCGCCCATGATGTTGGTTTTTTTGTAGGTCGCATCTTGATCTAAATAAGCTAAACCAAGGTGCAGCCCATTGACATCGTAACCAACGCCTATGTTATGTAAATGGCTATTTTTATCACCGTTGACTTTAGAGGCAGCCATGAAAGTGAAATCATTCTTGATCAACTTATAAGTCGCAAAGTTATCAACGAAAAATGGACCATTACTATCAAAGGCAAATGGGCTTGAAGCGTGGTTGAAAATGTCTAAGTATTCGGCAATGATGGTATATTGAGCTGGTCGCTGCTTACCAAAAGCAAAGGTACCATAAGGAGATTCAACACCTGCATACACTTGGCGTGCTTTACCAAAATCACCATTATTTGATAGGTCAACGCTCCATTCGCCTTTGGCGATGGCTTTCCAGCCAGTCATTAGCTCAGTCGATGCGCTCACACCTACATGTGATAAGGCATCACCGACATCCCAATCTTTATCTCCTTTGGCATTGTCAGCTTTATATTGCAAAGTGGGTCGAAGCGTTCCGTATAAGGTAAAGCTGCTGTTTTTAAATTGCGATGGTGAACTCGACTTTTCGCCTTCTAATTGTTCTATGCGCTTATTTAATTTTTCGATCTTTTTTTCAAGACTTTGATCGTGATGATTAGCTAAGGCCGTTGTAGATAAACCCATGGCAGCTAAGCTTAACGCCGTTAAAGAAAGTGGAAGTGCAGTTGGTTTTTTCATCATTTTTATTATCCTTTTTATATTGATTAATAACTCAGACACAGCACACCCTAAATAACACCATAGAGTTAAAAAAGAGTTGTTAATCGCCTTAATTTTTTTATGTGGTTCTATATTTGTTTCTGTATTTAAAACTGAGTGTGTGTATTTTTATGTGATGATTGCTCCTTAATGTTACCACCGTTAATTAACGGTGGTAGTTCAAATGTTATGAATGAAATACTATTTGGATAAAATTTATTCTTATTAATTAAAGTGGTAGATAAAAACCAACGCCTAAAAGATAGTTGTCGACCATTTTGAAATACGTATGCTTGCGTTCTTTACGACCCGTGATTGGGTTAAACCAAACATAATCAATCTCGCCTTCTTTATTCGCTTTAGCGGCATTAAGCATGCGATACATGGCTTCTTTGCCAACTTCATCTAATACCACATCGGCAGATTGACCAACAAAGCTGCGGCTAACGCCGTGAGCTAAATATTCCTTGGTTTTGGTATCTACCACGAAGATATATAAATCACCATTTACATACTGACCGTCTAAATTATTAAACTTGAATAGGGCAGATTTAATATTCTTTTGCAGTTCAACCGTGGCACGCCCCAATAATTCTTTTGCTTGAAAAGCCGTTGCGCGAACAGGGTAGTAGCCCACAGCAATAATAATATCGCCTACACGTTTAAATAAGGTACGTTTAGGTGAAGCACCTCGATCGGTTGGGTTTTTCCAGTGATACTCAACTGAGCCTTCTCCATCTTGAACGGCTTTGTGGATCATTTCACGGAAAAAGTATTTACCGTACATATCAAAGGTATCAAGCACGGTATCACCAACAAGTACTGATGATGCGCCGCCGCTTGATAAAAATTTACCGTCAATGGTGAGAGCAAAGGTATATAAGTTGCCATCGAAAAAGTCTGCTTTTTGGTTAAAATCATTAACCGCATCTGCACCGTTTTTCTCAACATGTTTGATTGATTTTGCGAGCAATGTTTTTGCGCGTAGTTCTTCTTGTGTTTCGATATGAGTTACATACATAGCAGGATCCTTAGTCACTACATCAGCCGCGACAGGTACGCTCATAGCGAGACCTGCGACAAATAGACTTTCTTTTAATTTATTATTCATACAGCATTCCTAAATCGTAAATTAAACAAAATGGCTTAGTATCCAACCAGAGACGGCAGCCACAAGGTGAGTTGTGGGAACATTGCAATCACGATAACGCCGATGACTGAAGCAATAACAAATGGATGAATACGTGCGGTAATTTTTTCAACGGATGCGCCACCAATACCAGAGGCGACGAAGATGTTTTCACCTAACGGTGGTGTTGCAAAGCCAATAGAAAGAACCGCTACGACAACAATACCTACGTGGGTTGGATCGGCACCTAACATGTACATGATAGGCAGCAATACTGGAACGATGATCATGATCGCAGCCAAGGTTTCCATGAACATGCCAACAAAGATCAGGAAGAAGATCATTAAGAGCCAGATCAACTGAATGCTGTCTGTTAATCCGAGCAATGATTCAGTGATGATTGCTGGGATACGTTGTTCAACTAAAAGACGTCCGAATACGGTTGCAGCAAACAAAATCAATAATACTCGACCGGTGATCCAAGTTGTTGTTGATAATGATTTGAATAACTGTTTTAACTTCATTTCCTTATGAATAAAGAAACCGACAACGATGGAATAGGCGACAGCAACAACAGCGGATTCTGTTGGCGTGAAGATACCAGAGTAAATACCGCCAAGGATCAACACAGGTGCTAATAAAGACCAAAAACCACGGCGAATAACCACACCAATTTCAGAGAATGACCAAGTATCAGTTAAGCCTTTGTAGCCATTCTTTTTTGAAATGAAATAGTTCATGGTGATCAAGCTGCCCGCAATGATAAGTCCTGGTATCACACTGGCAATGAACAGTTTAGGAATAGACACACTGGCAAATTGACCATGAAGAGCAATGGCCTCTGCTGGTGGCTTTAATCCCATTGATGAAATACCAAAAATAACCAATGGAATTGAAGGTGGGATCAAAATGCCTAAACCTCCCGACGCTGCAGTAACGGCAGATGCGTAATTTTTGTCATATTGACGTTTAACCATAGCTGGGATCATCAACATGCCAACCGCAGCAGTGGTTGCAGGACCTGAGCCTGAAATTGAGCCGAAAAATACACAAGCAACAATGGTTGCAGCGCCAAGACCGCCAGTAATAGGGCCAGCCATATGTTCGGCAATGTCAACCAGTCGCCTTGATATCCCGGCAGCCTCCATTAACGCTCCAGCAAGAACGAAGGCGGGGAGAGCCATGAGCGGGAAGTTACCCACAGAAGTGAATGCAATTTGAACCAGTGCAATCGGGTTTTTATCTAGGACTAAGTAGGCAGCCATAGCTGCGCCAGCTAAAGAGACAGTAATAGGTGCACCCAAAATGAGCATCACTAAAAAACCGCCAAAAAGAATGAGTGTTAGATACTCTTCCATCGTTAAACCTCCGTATTATCGTTTTTATTTGGAGTGACTTTTTTGAGCTCTTCCGCTTCAGGATCAAGAGCGTCAATACCTTTGAATAGTCGTAAATACAAATTCCATAATATTCTTACTGACATCAAGGCAAAGGCGATGGGCAATATCATGTAAAAGTACTTCATTGGAATGCCCGTGGTTTGGGACTTCCAAAACAAATTCATTTTATTGAAAACAAAATCGTAGCTGAGGTAAACAAAGAAGGCGTTAAAGGTAATCCACAATAGGTCTGCGAGGGTTTCGCAAACGGTTTTAACAATAGGAGGAAACCAATTAAAGTGGAAGGTAACTCGGTTATGGGCAGACATCTTAGCCGCAACAACTGCTCCTAAGTAAGCAAACCAGACAAACATGTAAGTGGCGACTTCATCTCCCCAAGGTATTGAATATTGAAATAACTGTCGTAACACAATTTGAGCAAACAACAGCATAACGAATAAAGCTAGTAATAAAGCACAGAAATATTCTTCAGCATTATTTACGTGCTTTAAAAATAGACGCTTAATAGACATAAATTAGTCCCTAATATACAACTGACATATAAGCGAGCTAGCTAATACTTATCGGATTTTATCGTTATAAATTGATTTCCGACTGACTTCCAAGTCTCTTAATTATTTAATTTATGGACTTGGGTAAATATTTGCACCCGCTACTTTCTAGCTTCCTTAAACACTCTTATCAAGAAGACTGCAAGAGTGTTTAAGGAATCGCTAACCACGACTACTCCCTGTGGTTAGAATTCTTACAAATGACTTAGTTTGCTTTACGACCAAGTGTTGCTAGCGCTTCGTCAAGCTTGACTTTACCGCCAATACTGTCATAAAACTTCGGCCATACTTTTTCTTTAGCCGTTGCAATCCACTCTTTTTCAGCTTCAGCAGGGGTATGGATAACCATGCCTTTCTTAACCAGTGACTTCTTGATGCGCTCTTCTGAAGCTAATAGGAATTTATAGCTGTGCTCAGTCGCTTCTTTACCTGCTTCCAGAATCGCTTTCTGCATGGCTGGTTTTTGATCTTGGAATACAGCTTCACTCATAATTAATGGCTCAATAGAGAAGATATAACGAATATTGGTTACATACTTTTGAACTTCGTTAAACTTCATCGCATCAATGGTGATGTAAGGGTTGTCTTGACCATCAACAACGCCAAGCTGTAAACCAGTAAAGGTTTCAGACCAAGCCATTGGTGTTGGGTTTACACCCCATGCTTGGTAAGTTGACATCATGATCTCGTTACGTGGTACACGAATGATCAAGCCTTTTAAGTCATCCAAAGTTTTAACTGGACGCTTAGAGTTAGTGAGTACGCGGAAACCTGAATACGCCCAACCAACAATACGAACGCCAGCATCACGGATAGTGTTTTTCACCAAACCTTGACCGATTTCACCTTGAGTTAACGATTTTGCATCTTCAGGGCTCAAGATAACGTATGGCATGGTTAACAAACCAACCGATGGTGAAAATGGGGTTACGTTATTGATTGCAAGTACCGAGAAATCAAGCAGGCCTAAAGAAGCATTGTTGACTGTGTCTTGCTCGTTGCCTAATTGGCCATTAGGGAACATGTTTACTTTGGCTTTACCGCCTGTTTTTTCCATTAACGATTGTTTGAAGTGCTTACCGAGCTCCCATTGAGTCCCGCCAGCAGCATCCCCCAATGCCATTTTAAAATCTTTGGCTGATGCCATAGGTGCAGCAGCCAATAAACTAATGCTCGTTACGAGCGATAAAATTGCGCCTTTGTTGAATTTCATGTGTCTTTCCTCATTTTATAATTATGTGTTTGAAGGTTTTTCTGCATCAAATTAAAGGACTTCATCTTTAAGGTGATACCAGTTGTACAACACCCTTTGTCCCATTCGTCTGAATGGTGCAAATACTTCGGATTCGATAACTTCTCGAACATTAGGGAAGGGGAGCTTAGACTGGAAAATCGGTAAATCTAGTTCAGTTTCATCCCCTGCAATCCATTGCGCGAGTCTTTTACCTGCTTGGGCGGAATACATAACGCCATTGCCACCGTAACCCATAGCGTAGTAAATGGTTTCTTTTGGATCTGGGCGATAGATGCGCGGCATCATGTCGTGACTGACATCAACCCATCCCCACCAAGAATAATCAATGCCGATGCCATTCAGAGCAGGGAATTTCTTGGCTAAATCATTTTCTAAAAATTGTTGATATTTGTGTCTAGGTGCGTTGTGTCCTGTAATGGAACTGCGACTCCCAATTTGCACACGATTATCTGGAAGCAGACGATAATAGTGTCGAAGAATTCGGGTGTCGGTTAAAATTTGGTTGGTTTTAAAGTTACATGCTTCGACTTCAGCTGCCGTTAACGGGCGAGTTACAATTGAGTTTGAAAGAACGGGCAATAAACGATTCTTTGTTGACTTATGCAAGCTCTGCGAAGTGTAACCACCAGTCGCCATACCAACAGCACCAGCTCTGACAGTTCCATGGGGTGTTTTAAGGAAATGTTCACCGTTGCGGGTTTCCCAACCGAGAACAGGGCTTGACGTGTGAACTTTTACGCCTAAGGCGCGTGCTTTTTTAAGATAACCAAAGGCCAATTTGCCAGCATGAATACCAATACCTTCAGGCTCAAGCATAGCGCCACAGGCTTCTTGGTCACCAACATATTGATTTTTAACCGTATCAGCGTCGAGTATTTGCGCGTCATAATTAAAAGTTTTTCTGAGTAGCTCAGCTTCTTTTTCAAGATCAGGCATAACTTTGTCGCGATGTGCCACATAAATGTGACCGCCAGCTTGCGGTTCGCAATCAATGTCTTTGATCAAATCTTTAAAGGTTTGCATGCCATCAAGACATTCTTGGTGCATTTTCAGTGCGGTGTCTAACCCCCAGCGTTCTATCCATTGTGAACGCTTTAAACGGCCTGATGCACATTGAGCTTGACCACCATTTCTGGTGCTGCAACCCCAACTGCTATGGTTAGCTTCGAGAACCGTTGCTTTAATACCATAATTCTCGGCAAGATAAATTGCTGCACATAGGCCAGTATAACCAGAGCCGACAATTACAACATCGGCAGACATATCACCTGTTACAGGGCCATCGTCCTCGGGTGGCGCACCAGCTGTGCCAATCCAATAGGTTGGGGCATATTGTTGCCCCTGACCTGGATGAGCATGAACTAGTGGATCATATTGTGGATTGTAAGGAACACGTGCTTCTGCTTCAGGCTTAGTAAATTGTAAGTCTGACGCGTCGTAATTGATGCTCATAAATCGTCCTTAATTCAGTCTACTGAAATGTTGAGTTATCAGTCAGCAACTAAAGTGCAGGACGTGCTTTACGGAACGCGTTTTTCACTTGGATTTTGCCATCACGAAGTGTAAAAACGTCAACCATGCGTGCTTCAACACGGCTACCGTCTGCATTAGTTCCACAAAAAGTCGAAACTGTAATGGCAGTATCGCCCATGATAGTGTGTTCAGCATCAAGCCACGCTGCGTCAGGAAAGTTCTTCCAAGCCATTTGGAAAGCAGCTTTAACATCGTCATAGCCTTTAAAGCTTGCACCTAGAAGATCTGGGCCGGCAGGTGCGTGGAATTCGCAATCATCTGTCATGCAGCTCATTAGCGTTTCAATGTCGTGGTCATTCCAAGCTTTTGAGAATACGTCTAAGAATTCAGTGGTTACTTGATTAGTCATTTTGTTTACTCCTAATTATTATTTTTATGCGGTTTAAAACAGGTAAACCGACTTCCATTGTTTAACAAAATGAAGATACTTTGTAACTCATTTGTTAACCTCTGGCAATTATTAATGCGTTCAAAACTTAAGTATTTTCATCCGTTGAACGTAAATTGTTCAGTTTTAAACGCAGTACAACATTTTTATTTATATTATTAGTGGGTTAACTTGCTATTACTCTGCTTAAATAAACCATGGCCAGCATATAAAGTGCGATGAACATAGTGTTACTGAAGAGCAGGGCAATGGGCTTCCAACCCAGTCCAACTAATTTCTCAAATGAGGTTTTAACGCCTAACGCTGCAATAGATATAACCAGACACCAGCTAGAGATTTTTGAAATTTCAGCGACCGCAACTTCTGGGATAAGTCCAAACTGGTTAATCACAATAAGCAGTGCGAACATAACTAAGAAGAACGGAATTAGCGGTTGTCTCTTTCCTTCTTTGCCATCGTATTTCTCACGTTCTGCTCTAAGTGCGAACACTAAAAACATAACGACAGGCATTAACATGGCAACTCGGAACATCTTGGCAAGGGTTGCAGCATCACCCACTTGTGGCGAAATAATGTAACCGGCACCAACAACTTGAGCGACATCGTGAATAGAACCACCCAAGAATAAGCCAGCTTCAGCAGTAGTTAGACTGAAGGCTTCGACGATAAGCGGGTAGAGTACCATCGCAGCTGTAGAAAAGGCGGCAACACCAATTGCTGTCAGTAAGGTAAAACGTTCGTTTTGTTCGTTTTGCGGTAATGTCGAAGACACGGCCATCGCGGCAGAAATACCACAAATACCGGTTGCACCACCTGCGAGTAAGCCCAACATATAGTTCAGTTTTAAGGCACGTGAGAGCAGCATACTGAAACAAATTGTTAAAATTACACCGCCAGCTAGGGCAACTACACCTAATACCCCAAGATCACTAATATCACTGATCGCAATGCGAACACCCAACAATGCAACACCGACTCGTACCAGTTTTTTGGCGCAAATTTCGATGCCTTTTACGCATTTTGGATTATCAACTAAGAAGTGAAATGAAATACCTAAAAGAAGGGCATAAAGGAACTTGGGTCCACCATAATGCTCTGAAATAAAACTTGCGGCAGCGGCAATGACTGCACAAAGCATAAAGCCGGGTAAAATCAACTGGATTTTACTGAGCGCATTTTGGGATAGTGATTGTTGTTGTGTGCTCATGGATGTTCAACCTTTATTGGAAAATATCGCCTGACTTAACATCAAGTCAGGCTTGTTATCGTCAGGGAGTTAGACGAAATCTTTGTATTTTTCCAAGTGACGAACAGGTGTTGACAGTGCATCACGACGGAATGGGTCACCAAGTTCACGAGTACACATGATTTCGATGATGGTGGTTTTTCCTTCGTTCATTTGCATATCTACCGCTTTCTTAAGCGCAGGACCTACGTCTTCTAAACGGTCAACTGTGATACCTTCAGCGCCCATTGCACGTGCAATTTCAGCGAAGCTTTGATTGTCAAGTTCACCAGCAACAAAGCGGCGGTCGTAGAAATCAACTTGGTTCTTCTTCTCAGCACCCCATTGACGGTTGTGGAATACAACTGCCGTTACTGGAATGTCATGACGAACACACGTCATAGTTTCCATTAAGCTCATGCCCCATGCGCCGTCACCAGCGTATGAAATCGCAGGACGGTGCGGTGCAGCAACTTTAGCGCCGATAATGGTTGGGAATGCATAACCACAGTTACCAAAGCTCATTGCCGCGAAGAAAGAGCGTGGTTTTTCAAAGCGTAAATAGCTGTTTGCAATTGAGTTAATGTTACCAATGTCAGTTGAAACCATTACGTCTTCTGGCATGGCTTTTTCAAGTTCACGTAGCACTTGACGAGGATGTAGATACTCACCACCTGAGAACGGTGTTTCTTCTGCATTTTCTTTGATCATGTCTAAGCTGAATGCATCTTTTTCGTGCGTCCACTCATCCAATTCTTTTTCCCAAGCTGCTTTTTCAGTGGCTACTTTGTCTTTACGCTCAGCAATCGTCGCATCACAAGCAAGAGTACGGTTCGCTAGGCGATCAGTTAGTGCAATTGCTGCTGCTTTTGCGTCACCACAAATACCAACAGAAATCTTCTTAACGAGACCAAGCATCTTATTGTCAGCATCGATTTGAATAATCTTGGCTTCTTTTGGCCAGTAGTCCATACCGTGTTGTGGAAGGGTACCGAATGGACCTAAACGAGAACCAAGAGCAACAACTACGTCTGCTTGTGCAATTAGCTTCATTGCTGCTTTCGAACCTTGATAACCTAATGGACCACACCATAGTTCATGGCTTGCAGGGAATGAATCGTTGTGTAGGTAGCTGTTTACAACGGGTGCGCCAAGACGTTCAGCAAGAGCTTTACACTCTTCAACTGCGCCAGCCATTACTACGCCACCACCAGAGATGATCACAGGGAACTTTGCTTCAGCAAGTAAGTCTGCTGCTTCATTTAAACTTGATTCACCACCAGCGCCACGGTCTAAACGAGCAGGTTTTGGAATTTCACATACGCTTTCACCATAGAAGTAATCACGTGGGATGTTTAACTGAGTTGGACCCATTTCGCTTAATGCACGATCAAAACAACGACCTGTGTATTCAGCCATACGACCAGGGTGCGTTACATGACCCTGATACTTAGTAAATTCTTGGAACATTGGTAGTTGGTTACACTCTTGGAAACCGCCTAGACCCATTGTTGTTGTGCCTGTTTCAGGGGTAACGATAACCACTGGGCTATGTGCCCAATATGCTGCAGCGATTGCAGTAACACAGTTACTGATCCCTGGGCCATTTTGTCCAATTACAACACCGTGTGTGCCCGACACTCGAGCGTAGCCATCAGCCATATGACCAGCACCTTGCTCATGTACTACTGGGATAAGACGAATACCGGCAGGAGCGAAGATATCCATTGCGTCCATAAACGCAGATCCCATGATCCCAAACATATCGGTTACATTGTTGGCTACCATAGTTTCCACGAAGGCTTCAGATGGGGTCATCTTAGTTGGACCTTGGGCGTAGGTACGGTCATTTTGTTTGCTCATAATTAGTAATTCCTTTAATGAGTATTAACAGCTAAGCATTTATGGAATCTTTTGTTCCATTAATTTATCTGGTGCTACGTTATGAGTAAATTGTTATTATGTCAAACACAATTTGTTAAAAAATTGGTATGATTTGTTTTAAATATTGGGTGTTATTGCTAAATTGAGCGCATCTATTAAGTAATGGAAATAAAATGTTAAACACACGTTTAAAGTTTTGCTTTTGGTAAAAACAGTTTTAAATCAAACTGATAGATAAAAATAAAAATAGAGTGGTATAGAAATGCTTGATCAAATTCAAACGTCAGACGAAATTAAACTCTCGGTAAGGGAAGTGTTTAAAATAGACTCAGATTTATACGTCACCGGATTCAGTGAATCGAACGAATATGTACCAGAAATTGATCCGAATTATCACTTTGATAAAGACGTGACCCTCGCGATATTGGCAGGATTTGAACATAATCGCCGAGTTATGATCCAAGGGATGCATGGAACTGGCAAGTCAACCCATATTGAGCAAATTGCAGCAAGGCTTAATTGGCCATGTATGCGAGTGAACTTAGATGGCAATATCAGTCGCTTAGATTTGATCGGTAAAGATACGATTGCAATCAAAGATGGCATGCAGGTGACTGAGTTTCAAGAAGGCATTTTACCTTGGTCGTTGCAACGTCCTGTTGCTCTGATCTTCGATGAGTATGACGCGGGTCGGCCAGATGTTATGTTTGTGATCCAACGTTTATTGGAACGTGATGGCAAATTAACGCTGCTGGATAAAAATAAAGTGCTAAGCCCACATCCCAAGTTTCGCTTATTCTCAACAGCAAATACTATCGGTCAAGGCGACTTTTCTGGTTTATATCGCGGTGTGCAAGTATTAAATCATGCTCAAATTGATCGCTGGAATATCATTGCATCATTAAATTATTTGTCCCATGATAAGGAAGTAAGCATGGTGCTGGATCAAGTTGCTGAGTTATCAAATGATGCGCAAGATTTGGTTGCTAGTATGGTTGGTTTAGCTACGTTAACAAGACAAGGTTTTGCAACGGGTGAACTGTCTACCCTGATGTCGCCTAGAACAGTAATATCTTGGGCTGAAAATTACCTCATTTTTGATGATATCGATCTCTCCTTTAAACTGTCCTTCTTCAATAAATGCGAACAAGAAGAAAGAGTCTTAGTAGCTGAATATTTCCAGCGATGCTTTGCCAAAGAACTTGATCAACCGCTTGCTCAATAGGTAGAACGCATGATTGCTGACAATATTGAACACTTAGCAAATGATTTATCTGACGAAACTTACACCGCACTACTTAATAGTTTTAACTACTCATTAGTGCATGAAAGAGTTAATTTCAAGCAACTGCGCTATCACAATTTTAAATTGTTTGCTGATATCGGCCAGTTGCCTTTTCACGCGCCTCATTTGCAAAACTATTGGCAAGATACTGACAATATGTCTGATTCTGATATAGAATCGATCTCGAAACGGCCTGATAGAAAAGGTCAAATCGATGCGATTGCAATGCGTTTGGCGTTTTCGGACTTAACGGCTCATCTGGCGGTAAAACCGCAATCAGATATAGCTGCGCTGGTGTTCGAAATGCTGGAACAGTTTCGAGTTGAAAGTATTACTCCTGATCACTTTAAGGGAATACGCCTAAATACCGATCATTTATTTATCCATTGGGCGAAATCGTTTTATTATTCAGGCCTTACAGAGTCAAGCTTGGGGATTTTGTTATTCACTCTTGCTCAAATGTGCCGTAGCCGCTTATTTGCTCAACCAGTGTTGGCAGAAACCGAGGATTTAATTGAGCATACGCGTGTTGGACTTGCCAGTGCCATTGGCAAGCAACTGGCTGGCATGCGCCGTAATCGTAATGATCAAACCGTATTTGCTGTTTTTGCACTTGAAACGGCTCAGACCATCGAAGCTATGATTGAGCAGGAGTGCACTGCTGACGGTACTGATAATGAAGTCAATGAATTAGAAAAAGTGGTAAAAGGTTTTTCTATTTTATTGAATCAAGATATCGAGGAAACCAATAACGTCAGTAAGGCCAAAACAGGTAACAGTCGAGTTTTCGAGCAAGCAGAGCAAAAGTATCGAATTTTCAGTACTGAATTTGACCGTATTATTACCCCAGCTGATCGCATACGGCCTGAACTGCTAAAAGAGTATAGGCAACAGTTGGATGCAGAAATCATCAAACGTAAAATTAATATTACTGCTTTGATCAGACAGATCACCCGTAACTTAAGCCAGTCAACACCGGAAGGCAGGCTCTCTGAACTTGACGAAGGCTTGATTGATGGTACTAAGCTTACATCAGTGATCAGCTCGCCCAGTGATCGCAGTATTTTCTATCAGGTGGGCTCTAAACCCAAAGTTGATGCCCATATTAGTATTCTTGTTGATTGTTCCGGATCTATGAAAGGCTTGATCAAGCCCATCAGTACCTTATTAGATGTGCTAGTGCGAAGTTTCGACAAAGCAGGCAGCTCTACAGAGCTATTAGGCTTCACCACAGGTGAATGGAATGGTGGTCAAGTAGTCAGAAAGTGGCGTCGGCAACGTTGCCCTGAAAATCCTGGCAGGCTGAACTCAACGTGTCATATGATATTTAAGGCACACAACAAAAGCTGGCAACGCTCGCGCTTGTCGATGGCTGCCATGTTAAAGGCAGATTTGTTCCGAGAAGGCATTGATGGTGAAGCTATAAATTGGGCTTGTCAGCGTATGGAGCAAGTTGAGGCGGGTAGGAAAGTATTGGTGGTCATTTCTGATGGCAGCCCAATGGATAACGCAACGAACTTAGCCAATGATCAGTTCTATTTAGATAATCATCTAAAACAAGTAGTGTTGACGCAACAACAGCAAGGGATTGAAATTGTGGGGCTCGGCGTCGGTATTGACTTGAGCCCATATTACTCAAAAAACTTAGGCATTGATCTTGAAAAGTTTGATATTACTCTGTTGAGAAGTGTGATTGATCTTATAACATCAAGAAAATAGCTGATTTAATGAGTAAATAGCCACCAAGCAACATCAAAATAGCAAATACAATCTTCTTCATAGTCGCAGTGTTAATTGGAGGAGGAAATTTAGCCGCCAAAACAGTGGTTAATGACACTAAGGGCAGTGCTAGGGTTGATAAGAGTAATATCTCTTGGGTTAACTGCCCTTGATACATCACATAACTGGTGCGTGCGGCAGAAGTGCAAGCGAATAAGCACAGTAGCATACTTCTTATAGTTGCGATGTTGAAAGGTTGACGATAAAAGTGAAATACCAATGGTGGTCCAGCCATTCCAAATAAGCCACCAGTAAAGCCTGACAACATGCCACTGATGCTAAAAGAAAATAATGAGCTTTGTTTTTTATTTGCTGATGCATCAACGTTTTTCACTGAACTTAAGCCACTGATGATGATCATGATCCCTAAAAGGGCTTGCAGTAGATGAGTTGCAACGTCGCTTAATAGTGACAGTAAGCTAACACCTAAAACGACACCGGGAATAATGAGTAATCCTGAGTAAATAACGATTTTCCAATCGATTTGTTTAATTGATTTAGGTATGGCAACCAAACAGTTAACTAAGGTAACTAAACTAACGACAGCAGCGATGAAAGCAAGTTCTGCTAAGTTAAAAGCAGTCGCAAGACCTGTGACGATAATGCCGAGACCGAAACCCGTTACGGTTTGAAAATAAGTGCCGATGGCAATGATCAGCAACAGCAAAATAAAGATTTCCATTAATAGTCCATAAATAAGTGAAAGCTGAAACGACAAAACCGATAACGAAAAATCGCATCGGCTGATGGCTATTGTTAGAGCTAATTAAAAAGATCGGCATCCTTGCCGAAAAAGCAGCTACTTAATAAATAACTGCTAAACTGTCTGTGCTTGCACGACTGTGACGGCAATCACGAAAAAGATATCTCTTTCATTACAACCTCGAGAAAGATCATTGGCAGGCTTAGCTAAGCCTTGGAGTAATGGTCCGACTGCGGTCGCTTGAGCCATGCGCTCAGCGAGCTTGTAACCTATATTCCCAGCTTCTAGATTTGGAAAAATTAATACATTGGAATCGCCATTCACTCTTGAATTTGGTTTTTTGGCTGCAGCAATATCAGCAACCAGTGCAGCATCGAGCTGTACATCTTCATCAATGGCAAGATCAGGCATATTAGATTTGACGATATTGGCCGCATTAACTACTTTATCTACCGCAGCATGTTTAGCGCTGCCATTGGTAGAAAACGATAACATAGCGACCTTAGGCTCAACACCTAATAAGGCTTGTGCGTTTTTAGATGCCGACATAGTGATGTCAGCTAATTCCTCTGCATTTGGATTGATGACTAAACCGCAATCAGAAAAAATCATGCCGCCTTTAAGAGTATGGAAAGGCTGGCACATGATCATAATAAAAAAGCTAGATACTAATTTTGAGTTTGGAGCAAGACCGATAAGCTGAATGGCACTGCGAACAACATCTGCAGTGGTATTGACTGCGCCGGCAACGGAGCCATCAGCATAACCAATGCTTACCAACATGTTGGCAAAACATAATGGATCTTTTAAAGCAATGGCTGCTTTTTCAGGCGTCATGCCTCTATGTTCGCGTTTTTTAACTAAAGCAGGGATCAGTTGTTCGATCAACGGGGACGTTTCTGGATCAATGATTTCTATGTTTTGAAGTAGACTTTCGGTTTTGGGCTCAGGGCTGCATTCTGCCAACAGCATAGAAATATTGTTACTGTTACCAACCAAAATGATATGTGCGATTGCCTCGGAGTTGGCTCTAAGTGCCGCTTTAATCGTACGTAAGTCTTCCGTCTCGCAAAGAACAATTTTACGCGGAGATTTACGCGCTTGTTCAATTATCCCATCCATTACTTTCATAATATTGCTCTTATTTATTATTGTGTTATTAGAGGTAAGGAATTGACATAGTTTTAACAAAACTCTCCAACTGACAAACCAAACTAATGAGACAATTTGTTTCATAAAGTAGAATATTTTGCGATTTTATGGTTTTTTTAGTAATTAGGTCAATAAAATATCAAATTATTTCGTTATAATAGCGAAAAAAATGAATGTTGATGATGCGAGGTGATATGAAAGAAGCACAAATTGAACAAGTAGATACTACTAAAGTTAATGGTGATACACCGACGTTGCGACTTTTCTCATTACTTGAAGTCATTGCACAGAGAGATGAGTTCTTTTCGTTGCAGAATTTAGTTGAAGAAACCGGGCTACCTAAACCAACCGTGCATAGAATGTTACAGCAGCTTGAGTCAGCAGGTATTATTCAACGTGATGGTGACGAACGCCATTATAGTACGGGTGGTCGTTTACGAAGGCTGTCTGAGCAAGTGTTGTTAAATAATACTACCCATAGCGCTCGACGCTCTATAGTTCGTCAGTTGGTAGAAGAAGTTGGAGAGAATTGTAATCTCACTGCGTTATCTGGCGGTGAAATTATTTATTTAGATCGAATTGAGACAGCAGCGCCTTTACGGTTTTACCTAAAACCGGGTTCAAGAGTGCCCGTTCATTGCTCTGCAAGTGGTAAACTTTTTCTATCTCAAATGACCTTGTCCCAAAGAAAACGTTTATTAGCTCATGCTCCCTTGAGTCAATATACTGAAAAAACCATAACCTCGTTCGATGCGCTTGAAGATGAACTCGCTAATGTTAAACATGCTGGTTATGCAATCGATAATGAAGAATTTTTGCCAGGTTTACTATGCGTTGCTGTAATGGTGCCATCACCTGTTGGTAAGTCCAATCTTTGCTTAGCAATCCAAGCACCGATCATGCGCTTAAAGCCTGAAAATGTATTACATTTCTTACCTGCACTTCAGCGAGCCGCGGCTGCATTGGCAAAAGTTGAAGCTGAAAGTTGGCCTGTTTAGTTTTCCTTTAACCACTGCATTGCAGTGGTTTTAAATTTGGCTAGTTCGTGAGTTATATGTTTGCAACTCGACTAGCTATTCTAAAAAATGATACTTCATTATTTTCCTGTATAAATTATATCCAAAAGATCTTTCTGAAACTTTGCTCTCTACATTGAAAATATGTTGATTTTAAACTGAACAATATTATTCATGTAAGGAAAAGAAATGGCTGTAACACAACTCAGTTTTCCGCTAAGCGCTCTCAATATGGGCTCATTATTAAGTCGTTCCCAGTATGACGAAATTAAGAATGCAATTTCTGAGAACGCTCAGATTAAAAAGAAATCAACGATAGCGTTTAGTGATGAGCAGGTATTTGTGATTACTAAACAAGACGATGGAAAGTTAACTTTTCTACATGAAAGCATCAGTAGCTATTTCTGTGGTTGCATTCCCACTCGAAGATTCACAAATGATAGTTTCGCACAACGTTTACAAGGATTGTATACATCCTCTTCCAGAAGTATTGTTGAAGGTAATACTGATCATTTAACGCAGCAAGATTCAGTCACATCTTTTAAAAAACCTAGTAAGTCAACAGCAGAAGATCAATTGACTACGAGTGAAAAGAGTCCTAGAGAAAGAACTAATACAGAAAAAGCGCGGGCTATGGGAGGGGTGACACATAGTTATCCTGTAAATCCAAAAAATGGAGTAGGATAATGCATCTATAACATATTGTATTTTGAGGCTAAAAAATGAGTTACTGCTCATTTAAATGAACAGCAACTCAGCAATGCATTAGCGCTTTAATGCATCATTAAGCTTAGGGCGCATGATCTTAACCAATTTAGTGGTTACTTTTGGCGAACCGGCAACAATGTTACCTGAGATTAAGTAATTGTGGTTGCCTGTAAAATCAGTTACGGTACCGCCAGCTTCACGGCAGATCAAATCGCCCGCTGCAATGTCCCAAGGCTTAAGACCAATTTCAAAATAGCCATCAACACGGCCAGCGGCAACATAAGCTAAATCCAAAGCAGCAGAACCCGCACGACGAATATCAGCGCACTCGGTGAAAACATCACCAAGAATATTCATGTATGTTTCAGTGTGTTGGCGAGCTTTGAATGGGAAACCTGTTGCGATAATCGTACTGTTAAGGTCGTTAGAATTACCAACGCGTAAACGGTAATCGTTTAATTTAGCGCCTTTACCACGTTCGGCAGAGAATAGTTCATTACGTACTGGATCATAGACAACAGCAACTTCTGTTTTACCTTTGTGTTGCAGAGCAATTGAAACTGCAAAGTGTGGAATGCCTTTGACGAAGTTATTGGTTCCATCAAGAGGATCAACTATCCATAAGTAGTCTTTGTTGCTACCGCGATCTTCACCCGCTTCTTCACCTACGATGGTATGATCTGGGTAAGATTTACGGATTTGATAAATGATTGCCGCTTCCGCTTCTTTATCAATGTTAGTAACAAAGTCATTCATGCCTTTGGCAGAGACTTCGATACGGTCTAATTCGGTATAAGCACGCATAATAGTTTGGCCTGCGGCACGAGCAGCGCGCACAGCGATAGTCAGCATCGGATGCATTGAGATCCCCTGGATGTTAAAGAACGAAAAAATAGCAGCGCGGATTATACGTAAGCAAATGCCTAAGTGCAATTGTAGTGATAGATTATTTTGATGATGGCAAATCGACTATGTTAGTATCGCTGTCCTAAAATTTTTGTATGAAGAAATAATTCGATGTTAGAAAATATTCGCGTGGTGTTAGTTGGCACATCTCATCCTGGAAATATAGGTTCAGTTGCAAGAGCAATGAAAACAATGGGTCTGTCAAATTTATACTTAGCTGAGCCAAGAGTAGAACCAGATGGCCAGTCGATTGCATTAGCTGCAGGAGCGTCGGATATTCTTGAGCATCTAACTAAAGTGGACTCTTTTGATGAGGCGATTGCGGATTGCAGTTTGGTGGTCGCCACCAGTGCACGCAGCCGAACCTTAGATTGGCCGATCCTTGATCCCCGAAGTGCAGGGAAGAAATTAGCGAGTGAAGCTGCAAACAGTAATGTCGCCATTGTATTTGGTCGTGAAAATCATGGTTTGAGCAATGAAGAACTGCAAAAGTGCAATTATCATGTTGTTATTCCGGCAAATCCAGACTATAGCTCGTTGAATTTAGCGCAAGCAGTACAAATTGTTTGCTATGAAACGCGGATGGCTCAGCTTGAGCAGTTAGAAGAACCGCTGCAAAGTATTGATGAAGACTTGTATCCATCACAGCAAAATCAAGAGCGTTTCTTCGAACATTTAGAACGTACATTACTAAGTACGAACTTTATTGTAAAAAATCACCCAGGCCAAGTGATGATAAAACTAAGACGCTTATTTAGTAAAGCAAGAATTGAAACACAAGAAATGAATATACTACGTGGAATTTTAACTTCGATTGAAAAAATTACTGACTCGAAAAAGTAGGTAAGTAATAGCATGAACCTTGTTTCAAGAATAAAAGAAGATATTGCATCGATTTACCATCGCGATCCCGCCGCAAGCAATTCACTGGAAATTCTATTGAATTATCCGGGAATGCATGCGATTTGGCTGCATCGCATCAGTTTTAAACTGTGGAATGCTAATTGGCGGCTGTTAGCTCGTTTTATTTCAACATTTTCTCGTTGGTTAACAGGCGTTGAGATACACCCTGGAGCAACGATAGGTCGACGTTTCTTTATCGATCATGGCATGGGCGTTGTGATCGGTGAAACCGCTGAAATTGGTGACGATTGTACGCTTTATCATGGGGTTACTTTAGGCGGAACTACATGGAAATCTGGTAAACGACATCCTACTTTGGGTAATAACGTTGTGGTGGGTGCTGGAGCAAAAGTATTAGGTCCTATTTTTATCGAAGACGGAGCAAGAGTTGGCTCAAACTCTGTTGTCGTCAAACAAGTTCCGAAGGACAGAACTGTACTTGGCATTCCTGGACGGATTGTTGCGCAAGCGGATGAATCAGATAAAGCCAATGCAGAAAGACGAACGGCGATGGCAAAAAAATATGGATTTGATGCCTACGCCGTTGCGCCTGACAACCCAGATCCAGTTGCCAATGCGATTGGTCAGCTGTTGGATCACATGCATTTAATGGATTCAAAGCTACAAGAAGTGTGTCATGAAGTTCAGCAAATGGGCGGTGAAGTTTGCACCAAAGAACTACCAGAACTTGAACTTGCAGAGTTCACTGAAGAAGAGCTTGCCGCAGCAGAAAAACGCAGGAAGTCGTTAGATGAATTCGATCCAATGATTTAAGATATTTATCCCAATAATTATTTAATGCTAAATTACGATTTAGCATTGAATTTTTGTGGATAAAAGGGTTAAATACGCCGCCAACGAAAGACAATTTTATTTTCCGTTCTAAAATTGAGTACTTGATTTAATCACTAGGTTAAATACTTGACTAAAATACTCGGGTATGATTAAATTAAGACATATTATATTGGGAACGGGTTCCTTCATGAAACTTACCTCAAAAGGTCGCTACGCGGTTACAGCCATGCTAGATGTTGCGATACATTCGGCAACAGGGCCTGTACCATTAGCGGACATTTCGGAGAGACAGGGAATTTCCTTGTCATATCTAGAGCAACTTTTCGCAAAACTCAGAAAAAAAGGGTTAGTTGCCAGTGTTCGTGGACCTGGTGGCGGTTATCGTTTGGGCTTAATTGCATCTGATATTTCAGTTGGCATGGTGGTGCTTGCGGTTGATGAGTCAGTTGAAGCGACGCGTTGTCACGGTCAAGGCAATTGCCAAGGTGGCTCTCGCTGTTTAACTCATTCATTATGGGATGATTTAAGTCGGCAAATATCTGATTTCTTAGATGGGATCAGTTTAGAAGGTTTGATGTTAAAGCGAGATGTTCAGTTCATTTCGGTTAAACAAGATAAAATGCAGCAGGAACACAGAATTAGTTTGTAGTTCCTATTTAAATATAAAAAAGTGTTTGTACCTTGTCGTCACACTAAGAAGTGGCAACCTTGTACGGAGTGTGAAATGAAGCTTCCTATTTATTTAGATTACGCAGCAACAACACCGGTAGATCCGCGCGTTGCTGATAAAATGATGCAGTACATGACCATGGATGGAATTTTTGGTAATCCAGCGTCACGTTCACATCGTTATGGTTGGCAGGCAGAAGAGGCCGTTGATATTGCACGCAATCAAGTTGCAGAGCTTATCAATGCTGATCCAAGAGAAATTATTTTTACATCTGGCGCAACAGAATCAGATAACCTTGCAATTAAAGGTGTAGCTCATTTCTATCACAAGAAAGGCAAACACATTATCACCAGTAAAACTGAGCATAAAGCGGTATTAGATACGTGTCGTCAGCTTGAACGTGAAGGCTTTGAAGTAAGCTATTTAGAGCCGGATGCAAACGGCATCATTCCATTATCTCGCATCGAAGATGCCATTCGTGAAGATACCGTTCTCGTTAGCATTATGCACATCAATAATGAAATTGGTGTGATCCACGATATTGCTGCAATTGGTGAGCTTTGTCGCTCTAAAAAAATCATTTTCCATATTGATGCTGCACAAAGTGCTGGAAAAATGCCAATCGACGTACAAACGATGAAAGTGGATTTGATTTCAATTTCAGGCCATAAAATGTATGGCCCGAAAGGCATTGGTGCATTATATGTTCGACGTAAACCTCGCATTCGTTTAGAAGCAACCATGCATGGTGGTGGTCATGAACGTGGCATGCGCAGTGGCACATTAGCGACTCACCAAATTGTTGGATTAGGTGAAGCTGCCGCCTTGGCTAAAGCAGACATGGATTCAGACAATGAACGTATCCGTCGTTTACGCGATAAGCTTTGGAATGGCATTAAAGATATTGAAGAAACTTATATCAATGGTGATGCAGAACAACGTTATTGTGGTTCATTGAATGTTAGCTTTAACTTTGTTGAAGGTGAATCATTAATGATGGCATTAAAAGATTTAGCGGTTTCATCAGGTTCAGCTTGTACATCTGCTAGTTTAGAGCCAAGTTACGTACTACGTGCACTAGGTTTAAATGATGAAATGGCGCATAGTTCAATTCGTTTCTCTATTGGTCGATTCACGACTGAAGAAGATATTGATTTCGCCATCGATGTTATCAATAAATCGATAGACAGATTAAGAGATATGTCTCCTTTGTGGGAGATGTTCAAAGATGGTATTGACTTGAACACTGTTCAATGGGCTCACCACTAAAGATTAACGGAGTAGTATCATGGCTTACAGTGAAGAAGTAATTGACCATTACGAAAACCCTCGTAATGTAGGTTCAATGGACAAAAATGACCCATCAGTTGCAACAGGTATGGTGGGTGCACCAGCTTGTGGTGATGTGATGAAGCTGCAACTTAAGATTAGCGAACAAGGTATTATTGAAGACGCTAAGTTTAAAACTTATGGTTGTGGTAGCGCGATCGCATCAAGCTCACTTGTTACTGAGTGGGTAAAAGGCAAGAGTATTGATCAAGCATTGGAAATTACCAACTCGAAAATCGCAGCTGAGTTGGATTTGCCACCCGTTAAGATCCATTGTTCAATTCTTGCTGAAGATGCAATTAAAGCGGCTTTAGATGATTATAAGGCTAAGCAAACCGCTTAATTCTTGGAGTAGAAATGGCTATTACAATGACGCCTGCTGCTGCTACGAGAGTGAAAACCTTTTTGCAGAATCGCGGTAAAGGCATCGGTCTGAGACTTGGTCTTAAAACAACAGGTTGCTCCGGCATGTCCTACGTGCTTGAGTTTGTTGATAGTCTTAATGACGACGATGAAATGTATGAAATCGATGGTGTTAATATCATTATTGACGCGAAAAGTTTTATTTACTTGCAAGGAATTGAGTTGGATTTTGTTAAAGAAGGCTTAAATGAAGGCTTTCAATTTAATAATCCAAATGCCAAGGGTGAATGTGGTTGCGGTGAAAGTTTTACCGTTTAACGTTAAAACATGATCTTAAATAAGAGTGCTGCCGTTAGTGGCAGCATTTTTATTTTTTATCACAAATTATTGAGAAAAAGATAACACGATGAATTACTTTGAATTATTTGGCTTTAATACCGATTATTCAATTGATCAAACTCAATTATCTGAACGTTATCGTGAGCTGCAACGTTTGGTACATCCAGATAAATTTGCCAATAATAGTGAACAAGAAAAGTTATTAGCCATTCAAAAAACTGCTCAGATAAATGACGGTTATCAAACCTTAAAAGATCCTATTTGCCGCGCGGAGCATATTCTGCAATTACGGGGTATTGATATTAGCCACGAAACAACGACGGTTAAAGATACCAGTTTTTTAATGCAGCAAATGCAATGGCGTGAAGATATCGAAGACATTCAAACACATGCCGACCCACACACGGCAATTGATCATCTAGCAGCTTCTTTTAATGAATATAAGAAAACAATTTTTGCTGAATTAACCAGTAGTTTGGATAAAAATAACCGCTCAGATAACCAACTTGTAGCCGAACAGATACGTAAACTGAAATTTATGGCAAAATTACAAGATGAGTTGATCCGTATTGAAGATGCCATTTTTGATTTGTAATGGCACTAACCAGTTAAGTTGAGAAATTATGGCACTTTTGCAAATTGCTGAACCTGGCCAGAGCGCTGCGCCACACCAACACAAACTTGCTGTTGGTATTGATTTAGGTACCACAAACTCACTAGTTGCTACTGTAAGAAGTGGCGAAGCGGCTACTTTACCTGATAATTTAGGTCGCCATTCATTACCATCCATTGTTCGATATTTAAGTGATGACATTGCTGTGGGATATGATGCCGCGAGCTTTTCATCGAAAGATCCGGCCAACACCATTATTTCTGTTAAACGCTTTATGGGGCGCAGCCTTGCTGATATTGATAAAAATTATCCTGACTTACCCTATGATTTACAAAGTAGTGAGCAAGGTCTTCCGGTTTTTAACGTTGCACAAGGTCAAGTTAACCCTATTCAAGTGTCTGCCGAAATATTAAAACCCCTGATTGAACGAGCGGAGCAAACATTAGGTGGCGAACTTCAGGGTGCAGTGATCACTGTTCCTGCATATTTTGATGATGCGCAACGTCAGGGTACCAAAGATGCTGCAGCTTTGTTAGGCGTTAATGTGCTGAGACTGCTGAATGAACCTACCGCTGCAGCCATTGCTTATGGATTAGACAGTCAGCAAGAAGGCGTGATTGCGGTTTATGATCTCGGTGGCGGCACCTTTGACATCTCTATTTTACGCCTAAACAAAGGTGTATTTGAGGTATTAGCCACGGGTGGTAATTCTGCGCTCGGTGGCGATGATTTTGATCACCTGCTTAAACAGCATCTAGTTGAGCAATGGCAACTGAACACGCTAAATTCAACAGAGTCACGCAGATTGTTAAATGAATCTCGTCGCGTAAAAGAAGCACTTACTGATAATGATAGCGTTAATGCCACGTTAATTCTGGATAATAACACTGAGCATGAAATCACAGTGACACAAGCGGATTTTGAACGTCTAATTTCGCCACTGGTTAAACAAACAATTGCGAGTTGTCGTAGAGCAGTGCGTGATGCAGGCATTGAAATACAAGATGTGATTGAAACTGTGATGGTCGGGGGCTCGACTCGCGTACCTTTGGTTCGTGCACAAGTTGAAAGTTATTTCGAGAAACAACCGTTAACGTCAATCGATCCTGATAAAGTTGTAGCCATCGGTGCGGCAATTCAAGCAGATATCTTAGTTGGCAATAAACCAGATACGGATTTGTTATTATTGGATGTTATTCCGTTATCTCTTGGGATCGAAACCATGGGCGGTTTGGTCGAAAAAATTGTACCTAGAAACACCACGATCCCAGTTGCAAGAGCACAAGAATTTACCACCTTTAAAGATGGTCAAACAGCGATGATGATCCATGTGGTTCAAGGTGAACGTGAGTTAGTTGCTGATTGTCGTTCTCTAGCAAAATTTAGCCTAACTGATATTCCAGCGTTTGCAGCAGGCGCTGCTCACATTCGAGTCACTTTCCAAGTCGATGCTGATGGCTTACTAAGTGTAACGGCTATGGAGAAATCGTCACAAGTTCAGGCGAGCATTCAAGTGAAACCCTCATTTGGGTTAACAGATGCTGAAATTGCGACCATGTTAAAAGATTCTATGATCAATGCCAAAGCTGACATTGATAGAAGAATGCTGGCTGAGCAACAGGTTGAAGCCAGTCGTGTTTTAGAAGGGCTAACATCGGCACTTGAACAAGACGGCGATTTGCTAACAGAACAAGAGCGTGCCGACATCGAATCAAGTATGGCTACGTTAGCACAAATTGCGTCACAAGATGACACTGATTCAATCACCAAAGCAATTGAAGCCATTGATTTACAAACTCAGTCTTTTGCTTCTAAGCGTATGGATAATTCAATTAGGGCTGCGCTAACGGGTCAGTCAGTCGATAAATTGTAAGCTCATTCATTAAATAATTAATGAAAAGATTTAAATAGTATTACATATATAAGGTTAATACCATGCCACAAATTGTTTTTCTTCCACATGAAGACCTTTGCCCTGATGGTGCTGTTGTTGAAGCTGAAGTTGGTGAAACAGTACTTGATGTTGCTTTAAAAAACGGTATTCATATTGAACACGCCTGTGAAAAGTCTTGCGCTTGTACTACTTGCCATGTGGTTATTCGTGAAGGCTTTGATGAACTTGCAGAAAGTGACGAATTAGAAGATGACATGCTTGATAAAGCTTGGGGGTTAGAGCCGGAAAGTCGCTTATCTTGTCAATCTAAAGTCGTTGATACTGATATGGTGGTTGAGATCCCAAAGTACACCATTAATATGGTGAGTGAAGGGCATTAATTGTTTTTAACGCTCAATTAAAAAGGATGGCATTGCCATCCTTTTTTGTATAAAACTGAAATTAAGCCGCGAAGTTATTATTGGCAAATTCCCAGTTCACTAATTGCCAGAAACCATTCATATAATCTGGGCGAACATTGCGGTAATCAATGTAATAAGCATGCTCCCATAAATCTACAGTTAGCAATGGCGTTACTGACTCGTCAGTTAGTGGTGTTGCAGCATTACTAGTATTCACAATTGCTAAGCTACCGTCAGCCTTTTTAACTAACCAAGTCCAAGAACTACCGAAATTGTTAATGGCTGAGTTAGTGAATTCAGTTTTAAATGCTTCGAATGAACCAAAGCTTGCGTTAATTGCATCTGCAATCGCACCTGTTGGCTCACCACCTGCGTTAGGTGCAAGGCAGTGCCAGTAGAAGGTGTGGTTCCAAATTTGAGCAGCGTTATTAAAAATACCACCGTTAGACGTTTTAACTATTTCTTCTAATGATTTATTCGCTAAATCCGTTCCTTCTACAAGGCCGTTTAGTTTAACTACATAAGTGTTGTGATGCTTACCATAGTGATAACTAATGGTTTCTTTAGAAATATGTGGCTCTAGTGCGTCGTCTGCGTATGGTAGTGCTGGTAATGTAAATGACATTATTTTTCTCCGATTATTGGATTTTGCTCACGGCGTATATTCTACCGATTATTTTGTTGATGTGAATCACGGTTTTACTAAATATTATAATTGATTTAAAGATTTTTGTTTTGCTATAAAGCCCCTAGAAATAATAGGTTTTTGTTATTCATTCAGCTGAAGTACAATAGAGTAAATTGAAGAGTGTGGTAGATAGGAAAATTTATGGAAACAGTAGATAAAATTAAGCAGCAAATCTCAGAGAATCCAATTATCGTGTATATGAAAGGTTCCCCTAAGTTGCCAAGTTGTGGCTTTTCATCTCAGGTTGCTCAAATCATGATTAATTGCGGTGAGCAATTTGCTTATGTTGATATTTTGCAGCACCCAGATATTCGCGCTGAATTACCTAAATTTGCAAACTGGCCAACCTTCCCACAGCTTTGGGTTGAAGGTGAGTTGATTGGCGGTTGTGATATCGTCGTTGATATGTTCCAAAAAGGTGAATTACAACCTATCATCAAAGAAACCGCTGATAAGTTCAGAACTGAACCGAGTGAGTAACCTGTAAGTACTTGTTGATAAGTTACTAGTAAAAGTTCAAATAGCCGCTCAATAAATGCGGCTACTTTTTATCGATAATACAAATTGATATGATAGACTTAGTCATTACTTTTTAACCTTCAAACTTCAATGTCGAAAAATTTACTGCTGAACGTTAGCACTTTTTGTTTTTTATTATTGGCGCAAATTACAAGCGTGAGTGCTGTATCGGTAAATGGTCTTGACCGTGCAAGTGTTCCAGTCAACTCTCAAAGTTTCTCACAGAGAAAATTCGGATATAAAACTGCTTTGAAGCAAGTTTTATTAAAGAATTCAGGATCTGAGTCAATTTTCGATAATACACTAATCAAGCAAGCAGTAGCTAAGCCTGAGCCCTATATCAGCCAATTTTCATTTGTTGGAAGCAATGATAATTTGATGTTGGAAGTGGCATTTGTACACCAAAAAATTATTGAGTTGTTAAAGCATGCAGGTGTGCCTATTTGGGGTAATCAACGACCTCAAACTATATTTTGGATAGTGCAACAAAACCAAAATGAGTCGACAATATTAAGTGATGATCCCAGTAATGAGTTTATTCATGCACTTAAGCAAACCGCAGATAGTTCAGGTATCCCTATTGCTTTTCCGTTAATGGATTTTGATGAAATCACTTCAATTTCGGCTGCGGATATTAATGGGCTGTTTTTAGATAAGATCCCCCAAGCTTCAAGTCGCTATCAAGCCGAATATTTCGTATTGCTGTCGGTTTCAGAAAAATTTGATGGAATAGACTTTGAGCTCAATGTCTATCCTCAACAGCAAGATGATGTAAGGCGTCCTGTTTTAACTAAAAGTGGTCAGGTAGAAAGCTATCAGAAGCTGAGTATATTCTTAGTTAATGCCCTGAGTAACTTGTATTCTCAAACTTTCTCTATTACTGGCAATGATGAATTATCTAAGATTAATATTGCTTTTGATGACATAGTCAATTTAAAACAAGCAATGTCGGTCGAAAAGTATATTAATAATTTATCGATTGTTAAGTCAGCGTTTATAGCAGGTCTATCTGGCAGCCGCCTGCGATTAGAATTAACCTTATATGGCTCACAAGGGGATCTACAACGAATTTTAGCTCTTGATCCTAAAGTCAGTAGCCAACAAAACTCGGATTTTCTTCAAGTCGGATCAAAAAGCAGCAATTACCAGTGGAATGGAGGTTGAGCTAATAGATTTTACTGAGCTGCGTGTTACAATGCCGCAATAAAAGCGTTTGTTTTGGGAATTATTGAGTGACACAAAACTCACCTCTACAATTGTCATTGCCTGTTTATTTGCCTGATGATGAGACCTTTAACAGTTATTACCCGACGTCGGGTAATGATGAACTGATCACTCAATTGCGCGCTTTGGGGCAGGGCACAGACTCTGGTTCTATATTTCTTTGGGGAAAACAAAAATCAGGTCGAACACATTTACTTCATGCCGCCTGTGCTTATGCTAATGATCATGGCCGAACAAGCTTCTATGTACCATTGGGTATTTTTGCTAGCATTTCTACAGCATTATTTGAAGGCTTAGAATCCGTTGACTTAATTTGTATTGATGATATTGACGCGGTTGCTGGCAACCCAGTTTGGGAAGAGGCTGTGTTTGATTTGTTTAATCGCGCATTAGAGTCCAAAAATACTAGTCTTATTGTCAGTTCAAGTGTTCCTGTGAAAGATGCTGGCTTTATTCTTCCTGATCTTGTTTCGCGGATGCAATGGGGCTTGAGTTATCAACTCCAACCTATGGAGGATAACGAAAAGTTGGCAGCTCTTCAGCGAAGAGCTGAAATGCGCGGATTACAACTACCAGAGGATGTGGGGAAGTTTTTACTTAATCGTCTAGTACGAGATTTACGTACTTTATTCGATGTGCTTGATAAACTTGATAAAGCATCAATGGTACATCAGCGTAGGTTAACTATCCCTTTCGTGAAAGAAGTGCTTAGAATTTAAGTCTTCTTTCCTGCAAATTCCATTTCGACCTAATTGACATGATCTTCAGTTGTGGCATGCATGTATCATTTGTTGTAAGCCTCTTCATCTGTTTCTATTCCAGTTCATTATACATCACTCTGGCGATATGTTAGATAATTGTTATATAACTAATTTATGGTTTATAATGCTGCGAAAAACAACTTAAGGTTGTCAACTTGACTATGGTGATTGGGAGCTAAAAACATTCATAGTTAATCTACCGAGGATTCTGCTGAAGACAGTTGCTTTTCGCTACTGATTTATCGATGAAACTCGATAAGAGTGTGATAATATTCTTTCTAAACTCTGATAACGACATATGATTTTTGGGTGTTACTTTAACAATAAAAATGCTATCAAGTTTAGTGAGTTTTAACGTCACTATGTCACCGATGCTAGTTACTGAACCCTACAACGGATACAAGCACACAAGGAGCAATGTAAAGTGCGTGAGAATTTACCAATTACGAATACGGAATTTACTTTTACTGGTGATTCTCGGCTAATATCTTCAACAGATACTAAAGGCAATATTCTTCATTGTAATAGCGAATTCATTGAAATGAGTGGATTCACTAAAGATGAATTGATCGGGCAGCCGCACAATATTATTCGTCATCCAGATATGCCTGAGCCAGTGTTCCAAGAAATGTGGCGCACGCTGCAAAGCGGTAATGTGTGGATGGGCCTAGTTAAAAATAGAAGAAAAAATGGTGATCACTATTGGGTGAGTGCTTTTGTTACTCCTGTTTATGAAAAACAACAACTTATTGGCTATGAATCGGTCAGAGTTGCAGCAACAAGAGATGAAATCGACAGAGCAACACGCGCATATGCTCGATTATCTAATGGGAAAAACTCGGTTTCATTGCTGGAATCATGCATCAATACTAGCTTACAGTCATTGCCTATATTGCTTCCGACTGTCGGTTTAAGCAGCTATCTTTGGGTTAATCAATCCTTATCTTCAGCGCTAGTTTCTGCGGCTTGTGGAATGATATCATTTGGCTGGGTTCAGTACACACGAACCCAAGAATGGTCAAGCTTGATGGATATTAGCCCTGCTTCCTATTCTAATGTGGAAGTCGCTCAAACTTATTTTTCTGAAAAAGGAATTTTGGCGAGAGCCAAATTAGTTTTAGCAACTGAAATTGCACGGAACAGAACCGCACTGACAAGAATTAATGATTCAGTGGCGAGCCTTGATGGACTTACGGGTGTGACCAAGTTAGAAGCTCAAAAAACCGCAGCTGCTGTTGAAGAACAAGGTGCGGCAACACAGCAAATTGCTTCAGCCATTACTGAAATGACTCAAGCTATTCAAGAAGTCGCTGAGAAAATTGATGTAAATGCCCGCAGTGCAGCATCGGCGATCACTAATGTGGATTCTGGTGCCTCACTCGCGGTTGAGTCATTAACAGTGATCAATAACCTGAATGATTCCGTTTGCTCCATTTCTGCGACCATAGAGGAATTGGCAGACTCTACATCGCAAATTGGACAAGCTGCAGATTTAATCACCTCAATTGCTGATCAAACGAATTTATTGGCATTGAATGCTGCTATTGAAGCGGCAAGGGCTGGCGAACATGGTAGAGGTTTCAGCGTCGTGGCAGATGAGGTTCGTGCTTTAGCTTCGAAAACGCGTGACTCAACCGATCAAATTCATACTATCGTACAACAACTTTCAAATCGAGCAAGCTTGGCTGTTCAAGCGGCAAAACAAGGAGAAAGCGTTGCTGGAGAAGGAGTTGCTGTTGTCGATAGAACTAGAAATTCTTTAAATGAAATCAAACTTGCAGTTGAACAAATAACGGATATGACGCTTCAAATGTCTACAGCAGTTGAACAGCAAAGTTCAGTAGCAGAGCATATTAATAAACAAATTATTGATATTGCAGATGGGGCTGGTGAAACGCGAAACGCTTCAGAGCAGTCCTATCAAGCATCGGAGAATCTTGAAAAAACCGTCGGAGTGTTTCGGTCATTAATCCAGCGATTTGAGGTAAAAAGATAGATATTATTCATACGTCTGGTGCTCTCTTTCCTCTTTATTATGTTTTAAAAGAGGAAAGAGAGAATGCATAAGTTACTGTTGTGGGGTAATGATATTGTTATTCTCTATAAACCAGTCTAGAGAATTCTTACTTGGTCCAATCGCTAATGCTTTTTCTGCCTTGCTTTGACGATAACCTTGCAAAGAAACAGTAGCGGTTGTTGAGCCTGCTTGTATTGGGCATTTTCCGGTTGCCTGATAAACAAGTGCGGCATTAAGCATGGCTTCGTTTTTGTCACCAAGTTGATGGGAAAAATCATCAGCTACTGAACAGCCTTTTATTTGTGTGCCATTGATGACAGAGCGGTCGCTAGGCTCGAAGCCATCAGAATAATCACCAAAATCTTTGTCATTTACACTGCGAAACTGAATGCTGAAGTAAGTTGTGCCGCAATTGTCTGTTGGGTAAAAGCCATAAGGTTTACCACAGGTCTTTGTGCCAATCAAAATAACTTCAACATCAATGCCTCGTAAACCATTAATAAATGCTTCGCTTGCAGAGCAGGTGCTGGCAGTCGCAAGAACAAAAACACGTTTAAGATTTAAACTGGGTAATGGTTGTCCAGCACCTAAAGAAAACCCTTGAGAAGTGCGATGAAAACCAAATGGCGATAGTGGTCTTCCTGTAACTGGATTGGTATTCGGATGTTGATCGTTAAATTGTTGTTTTGAAAATATTTTGTCTTTCGATTTGTCTTGTCCAGCGACCATGTAAGCCAGTTCATTGGCCACATCTAACAAGCCGCCACCGTTGTATCTTAAATCAACGACCAAATCATCAACATTCTGACTTTTAATAGTGTCAATGGCCTCTTTTAATTGCTTCTCAGAAGTTTTAATATGAGCGTTAAATTGAAAATATCCTACTGTACCATTGTCGGTGTTTATTGTTATCACATTTTGTACTGGTGTGGATTTAAGTGAAGTAGGTTTCATTGAAACACTAATATCCTGACTGTTTTCTCTAGTGAACTGAAAGTTAAATTCATTTTGGGGCGATTTAGGAAATATTGCTGAGTTGATCAAGTCAATATCGTTTTGACTAGATGAATTAATTAGATCTACGCCATTAATCGTAGTGATTCTATCGCCACGCATTAAGCCTAACTTCTGCGCAGGGCTATTTGGCTCAACATAAGCAATGGTGACATTTCTGGGCGGGGTAGATTTGATTATTTGGAATTTTGCTCCATAGCCTAATGAGATTCCAGAATTTGTACGTTTTTTCCACTCTTCGGTACTGGTTGAAAAGTGAAAATTATCTTTGGCGTTACCACTGGACGTCTGCTCTGTGGTTTTTAGTTTATTGAAATAATTCGTAACGGTTAACGGTGTTGGATCAATATCGTCAATTTCTCGGTACCAAAGATAAGTATTGTTCGTCCATGAACGTAACCACATTTTTTCATGTTGTGTACTACCAGCTCTATCATTGGTACCTGGTCTTGGTGTTACACAAAGAGATTCAAATGCTGTTTGATTGGCAAAAATACCTTTTTTCCAAGTTAAAATATCGCTAGATGGGGTGGATGAAGCGCCACTCCCACCTCCGCCACAACCTATTAAGGTTGAAAAAACTAAACCACTTAATGCTAAAGATCGGATCCGCATACCGAGCACCGTAATAAACATAGAAGATACATCTTATTTACATCAACCAACTGGAAAATGCAATTTACATCATGCAGGTTATTACGAGCTAGGCAATCGAAAGTAAGGGTGAATAGCAGCTTGAAATAGCATCTGCCAGCGATTTTTCACAATGCATACTGGAGCTATCTTTGCACTTAAACGGGTAGGTTAACCGATTGTCGTTAAATATTAACTGGTCGCCATGCTGAATGACCAGATCAAAGGGACGAATATTAAGTTTAGTTTCGATCCAGTTTAGTTTGTGCTCGCAAGTTAAATGGCTTGCGATTGAGTTCTCTTGAGTAATGTTCTCGATAAAAATTAATTTTGCCTTCGAGTTGTTAATCGCAGTTTGATATTGCTTGATTAATAAACTAGGTAATATGCTGGTATAGAAGCTACCAGGAGCGATAATGATTAAATCTGCCTTACTAATTGCATCAATAGCCGGTGCAACGGCTTCAACGCAAGGTGTTAAGGATAAATCATTTATTTCTGATGAGCTGGCATCAATGCTAACCTCGCCGAAGATGGTCGTTTTTTGTTCTGTTACAGCCACAAGATCGGTCGGCTGTTCAGACATTGGATAAATGTTGGCTTTGATACCAAGCATAGACCTTAACAACTCCAACGCCTCAAGTGGCTCTTTACCTAAATGCTCTAACGCGTTTAACAATAGATTGCCGATACTATGGCCACCTAAGCCGGTTGACCCTTTAAATCTAAACTCTAATAGTTCATTGGTTAATGAATCTTCAGCAGTCAGTTGAGACAGACAATTTCTGATATCACCCCAAGCAATGTTGTTATTTATTTGACGCAGTTTACCGCTAGAACCGCCATTGTCTGAAGTGGCGACAATAGCTGATAAATTACTGTCTAAATAGGAAAGTGATTTGAGAACTTGACCAAGACCATGACCGCCACCGATTGCAACAACCGCGCAGTTTGATGGTAACTTAGATTTATTTATAACCACTATCAGTTATCCCTTCTGATAAACGCGAGAACTTATTATAGATTGTAAAAGTTAAACCACCAATAAAAAGTAGGCGAAACAAGTTGAGATCCTTTGAGCTAAATCAGTTATTCCAATATAATGCAGGAACAGTGTATTTATTTCTTCATTGTGTTTATTAGGTAAATAAAAAGTTAACGATTAAAAAGGGACACCTTATTGAAACAGGGTAGAATTGGTAAACTTACGATTGCTCTTGGTCTGGTAATAATCATTATTTATGGATTAAGAGTTTATTTGTTACCTAATCAAATAGGACCAGAACAAGAGGTTGGGTTAATTAAAAAGAACCCGGTACCGTTAAACAAACCAACTTCAAGTAAATTACCTGATTTTGTAAATATGCAAAATGTGGTGCTAAAAAAACAAGCTTTTTTTAGTTTTTTGCGACCGTTGGTTGAACTACAAAACTTGCAGATCAAAAAAGAGCGCGCTTTTTTGATAT
>JBMYXI010000009.1:0-65963 GCA_049608225.1 Parashewanella sp. | reverse complement strand
AATCCATCAGGGAATCCATAGCGACGTCTTGTTTTTCACCTGTGCGGCGATTCTTATACTCAAGTACGCCGTTATCAATATTACGATCACCGATAACAATCGTGTGTGGTACCCCAACCAATTCCATATCAGCAAACATCACACCCGGACGTTCCTTACGATCATCGAACATTACATCAATACCAAGATCTAAACAATCTTGATATAGCTTTTCAGCCAGTTCGCGAACGCGATGAGACTTATGCATGTTCATCGGTAAAATACCTAATTTGAACGGAGCAATGGCATCAGGCCACACGATACCGCGATCATCGTGGTTTTGTTCGATGGCTGCAGCAACAATGCGACTTACACCTACACCATAACAGCCCATTAATAATACCTGAGCTTTACCCTGCTCATTAAGCACATTTGCGTTCATCGCCTGTGAGTATTTAGTGCCAAGCTGGAAAATATGACCCACTTCAATACCACGAGCCATGGCATAAACACCTTTGCCATCAGGAGCGCTTTCGCCTTCAACCACATTTCGAATGTCAGCTGCTGGTGCTGCTGGCAAGTCACGTTGCCAATTGATGCCAAAATAATGCTTATTGTCAATATTAGCACCCGCAGAAAAATCACTCATTACTGCAACGCTGTGGTCAGCAATGATAGGCATTGCAATGTTTACAGGACCTAGAGAGCCAGGTCCCGCACCAATAACATCGCGAATTTCTTCATCGGTTGCAAAGGTTAGTGGTGTCGCGACGGCTTCAAGTTTGTCTGCTTTAATTTCGTTCAGTTCATGATCGCCACGAACCAGTAAGGCAACTAATGGTGCTTCTTCGGTAGCACCATGAACAATTAAGGTTTTCACTGTCTTTTTGATGTCGACATCAAACTGCTCAACCAATTCTGCAATGGTTTTTGCATTTGGCGTATCAATCAAACGCATTTCTTCAGTAGGTGCGCTAACTTGCTCCGTTGGTATGGGGGATTCAGCGCGTTCAATATTGGCGGCGTAATTGCCTTCAGTGGAGTAGGCAATTAAGTCTTCACCGCTTTGAGCAAGAACATGGAATTCATGTGACATATTGCCACCGATAGAGCCTGAGTCGGCTAGCACCGGACGGAATTCTAGGCCTATGCGTGTTAAAATATTGCTGTAAGCATTGTGCATTGCTTGGTAAGTCTCATCCATCGTTTGTTGATCAAGATGGAATGAGTAAGCGTCTTTCATCAAAAATTCACGGCCACGCATAACACCGAAACGAGGACGCACTTCGTCACGGAATTTTGTTTGAATTTGATAAACGCTCAATGGCAACTGTTTGTATGAGTTAACTTCTTTACGAACGATATCAGTAATGATTTCTTCGTGGGTCGGACCTAAAACAAAATCACGATTATGGCGATCAGTGATGCGCAGTAATTCTGGGCCATATTCTTCCCAGCGACCACTTTCTTGCCACAAATCACCCGGTTGAACCATTGGCATTAACATTTCACATGCGCCAGTTTTGTCCATTTCTTCACGTACAATTGCTTCAACTTTACGAAGTACTTTTAAGCCAGTAGGCAACCAGCTATAAAGACCTGAAGCATTTAAACGGATAAGCCCTGCACGAAGCATAAGCTGATGACTAATAACTTCTGCGTTTGCAGGTGTTTCTTTTTGTGTTGAAAGCAGATATTTGCTGACTCGCATTACCATGGTCCAAAAAATTCGAATGGGCGACATTTTAACATCTAGTCATAGCTTGTCACTCAAAGATTAATATTTAGCGATAGCTCATTAATTTCTGGATATCTAAGGACGGATAT
Organism: Parashewanella sp.; assembly: GCA_049608225.1. Classification (GTDB taxonomy): domain Bacteria; phylum Pseudomonadota; class Gammaproteobacteria; order Enterobacterales; family Shewanellaceae; genus Parashewanella. The sequence goes on along the minus strand of JBMYXI010000009.1, from coordinate 64,157 downwards.
TTTGTTGGAATATTAGACTTACTTCAGATACGAATAAATTTTATTGGGAGAGCTCATGGCGATAGATGCAACCGCGTTGAGCGTATTGGTGGATAGTCCAGTACATAGAAATAAAACTAATATGTCCTTTTTAAACTACTTTTTCGAACGTTTCAAAGGCCCGCGGGATGAGGCTATATTGGCCAAGTTGTTAAACAGTGGGCTTGACTTACAACCCTTTTTATGGAGAAAGGCTGGTTTAAAAGCAAACCAACATATAATCTACAAGATTTTCAAAGCTTAGTTCGAAGTGACTCTACAACATTAATTGATAAAGCGATAGCGGCTGCGCTATGGATGAAAGAAGCAGATGCGATGGCGATGTTAGTGGATGCAGCGTTAAAGCAACCTCAATCTGATATGATTAAGCACTTGCTAACTGCAGCGATAAGAATAGGGTGAAAGAAGCTGATCCTGCAGACGATAACACAGGCTGGGTTGAGGTGAAGCTAGAATAATGGGTGTTTATTAGGTGTCGAGTCGTTTACTTTTCCCGTCGATCACCGATTATTTTTGCTGGGTTTCCTGCGACAATCGCATAGTTAGGAACATTTTTGGTGACAACTGCCCCCATGCCAATGACAGCGTGGGAGCCAATTGATACACCATCAACAATGCCAGCTTGTGCGCCAATCCACACGTCTTCACCGATGATGATTCCCTTAGATGAGTTGGTTTGTTGATAAATGGGCATATCCGGTGCCATACCATGATTAAACGCATAGATGGTGACACTATTCGCAATGCGGGTTCGGTGACCTATTTTTATGCCTGATTTACCTCCATCAATGGAGCAACCGTGGTTAATCGCAACTTCATCGCCAATCACAAGTGGACCATGAATAAAGCTATCAGCGGCAATCATGCATTGATCGCCAATGTGGATAGTGCGATTGGGCTCGGCAAAAAGGTTTGCTTCAGGTGCAATAAAACAACGTTCACCAATCAAAATGGTTTCGAGTTGCATTAATTCAGTTTGCACTTGTTGCTGCCATGACAGCGCCCAACTTTTGTGTTTTGGCTTTAAAGTGAAGTAAAGCCAAGGCATATAAGATAAACGCTTTTTATGTTGAGATTGGTAATTGATGTCAGTCAAAACTGTGTCCGTTATTATAGATTATGTCGAAACGCATAGCGCCAAAGTCAAACTAGGCTACGCAATACTTTTAACGATAATTTCATTTTTTTCATTCACTCTCCAACCAATATTCATCTCCAAAAGACTGATAAAATATTGCTTTGGATCGGGCTTATTTTTCTTATAAGCGGGTCGAGGATCTTGAGCTAAGACTTGCTCAATCAATCGCTTAATTTCAGTTGCACTTGGTAATAGATATAGTTGAGCCAGTGCTGTTTCACTGAATATCACGGGAGTGAGCTTGGGGGCATCTTGCGCGATCCCAGCTTGTGCATGAGGAATGCTGTCAGAAAAAGGCAGATAGGGTTTAATATCGATAATTGGCGTGCCATCAACCAAGTCCATTCCGGAAATCTCTAAACTAACTTGCTTGCCTTTATTAACTACCCGATGAAGCTTTACAACTGATTGTCCAATGCCATTGGGACGAAATGTTGAGCGAGTGGCAAACACGCCAATTTTTTCATTGCCACCAAGCCGAGGAGGCCGTACTTTAGCTTTAAAACCTTGCTCAAGATTTTCATGAAAGCTGAAGAGAAGCCACAGGTGAGAGTATTGTTCGATACCATCAACAAAATCTGGATGATTATAATTGCGGGTGAATTCAATGAAACCATGGCCATCAACCAGCCCTGGTTGTCTTGGAATGCCAAATTTTTGTTTATATGGACTACGACAAATCGCAATAGCCTCAATTTGTTGTATAAAGTCAGTCATTAATTTTAACTGCTAACCCACTGCAAATGACTTGAGTAATGCATTCAGCACTGCGAGTGTTGATCACGGCACAATGTTTGACTAACAGAGCATTTGCACCGAGATCGGCAGCATGACGTCTTGCTTTTGTTCTTGCTTGTGATAACTCGGCAGGCTTGTCATTAATTGCGATTTGACAAGACTCACCTTCAACTAAGCCTAACTGTTGGTAGTTTTTGGACGGGAACTGTCCTCGCTCGAATAAGGTTACATTTGATGCCTTAAAATACTCCTTAATAGCTGCTGAATCGACATTGCTATTAAATGTATAGCTGCTTGTGCATGCATTGAGCCCGAGCATCAATGGGATTAAGATAAGCTTCTTCATTAAGTTATTACTGACATTATTACAAATTCACGACATGGTAACTAAGCCTTTCATAAGGCGCAAGATTATAATGGAGTTCTATGCTGCCATCATTACCAGTAAGTGCTTCTTTAGCAAGCATGCGAACTATTATACCCCAACGTAGGTTAGTCAGTTCTTTGAACCTGCGTAGATTGGGTTTATCAGCGCAATATTGTGTCCATCCGTTAGAGCAAATCCATCCTCCCAATATTGTGAAATGGTTAGAAACGAGTTCAGGTAAAACCCATTTAACAAACCCTTACCTCAATGAAATAGAGCAAGTGCAGTTAGCTAAACCATTACATGTGCAAGTCGCTCTTGAGCTATTAACAGGCTTTGAAGCACAGGTTGATGCAATACCGTTTGCAATTGCTCTTGGTGTCAGTGAATTACAATTAAAAACTTTCTTTCAATGGAAAATAACAGAGTGCGAACAGCGGTTATTTAAAGGCTTATTTCTTGTTGGTGACATCTCCCTAGCTGAGGTTTGTAATAGGCTGGTGAAAGTCAATGATGGTATTCTAGGTTCTGAATTGAGTGTTATTGTTGAACAATGGGCTAGAGAACATGAGATAAATTTAACAGAGCCTATTAGATCATATCTATCTGATTTGAGTGGGTTTTTAATGGGGCTCAGAATTGTTAGAAAAAATTTGGATGATATTCTTCTAAGTTTAGGTATCTCAATCAATGACATTCTAATTATTTTTCATGATGTTAATCATCAGGAATCTTGTGAGGAAAAGTTTAAGGAGATCATTAGATCAACACTGATATTGACGATTTCATCGCTGATAGGGGCTTGTAAACAATGTAAATCGTTACGAGCATCTAGATTATTAGAGGCATTCGCAACAAAGCAAAATTTGAATTTTAGCGTCGCCCTTAATCACAATGAAAGAGAGAGTCTTATAAGCAACCTCATAATATTCCAATCAGTTTTTACCATGTGGCGTGAGTTTAAATTTTATATAGATGGGGAGGGTGTTGCTCCGAAAGTTAGCTCTAATTTGTTGAGAAAGAAAGAGCTAGAACAAGTATTATTATTTGTTAGTCAAAATCGCGCGTTATCGAGACTGCATATTATTACTGCGTTGAATGAAATTGGCTGTATGCACCTTGCTTGGAAGCTGTGTCGCAAGATGAAGGTTGATTATAGTAAGGTTAGGATGCCATCGCGAGCGCTTAATCAATTTTTAAGGGATTTTCCTTTACTGAGCCAGCGAGTTTGCAGCACTCAAAATCTACGTAGTCAATTATCGTTAAGAGAGATGTTTTGGCTGTTAACCAGAGTAGCAGATAAAAAAACAGTCGATGCGTTGATTGGTAGCTCTACCGCGATAACCCCTTGCCTAAGACATCGAAATCAGGACATAGCCAACCAGTTATTTGTAGCAGTGTGCCAGAAAAAGGTGAACAGTGCGGATGTTTTACAATTGGTGATATTCGATCTGAATAGGAAGCGTGGTGTTCCCTTGCCATTGTCTGCAATTAAATCAGCTGAGCCATCAACAAGATTAAGGGTCAATGATATCATGCCACTTGCTTCAGATATCAGTGGTGTTATTCAAGCGATGTGGTTGCTTGACTTATCGTACTGTGATTTTTGCAAAGGCAGAATGAAAAATGTCACGGCATTTAACGGTTGGCTACATATTATGGATTATCGTCCGATGTTGGAAAGCGGGCATTTGCAGCAGTTACTCTGCTGTGCTGGTGAACTCAAATTGCCAACCGTACAGAGTCAGTCGAATCAACTTCCTAGCCATTATCTGGCCTATGTTGAGCCAAGAATGATAATGTTAAAACTGCTCGTTTATAACCCGAAATTGGTAAAGTTTTTATTTGCAGATTTAAATATCGCTAGCTATTTAGCAACCAAAGCGGAATTTAGTTCAGGGGGAAAAAAATTAAAACAATATGAGCTGATATTAATCACTGCCGGGCATAATAGAGATATATTTAATCAACTTAAACTTACCGTCAAAATGATTTTACAGGTATTGCCACACAGCGAGGTAAAGGATCTCAAAATTAAGCGTGACCACACTAAAAATTATAATGAATTACTTGCCGAAATCGACATTCCACAGCAGTTTGTATGCCCAATCTCAAGATCCGTGCTCATGTCGCCAATTAGAATTTATACAGACAAAGAAATGTTTACGTATTTCAGTCGAAGACCTATGCTGATGTGGCTAGCGAATAACGCAACTCATCCATATACGCGCAAAAAATTAGATATAGATACGATTAAGTGTTTGCCAGTCGATGTTAAATTTGAACAAAAAATTGAGCAGTGGATCGATGAATTAGCTGAAAAGGCTCTCCCTTGCTCCGAAACATGAAGCAAGAGAGTGATTATTGTGAAGCTTTGGTGTTACTAACGTTTCAGATATTTTTGATATAACTGATTTTGACGATTGTTTAAGTCTACTTTTCGGCCTTCAATATAAACCTGTTCAATTTTAGATGTCATTGGGTCAAGAATATCGCCTTTCGAAATAATTAAACTGGCTTTATAACCTGTTTGCAATGCGCCTAAATCAGTAATATTTAGTATGCGCGCAGCATCTAAGGTGATTGATTGTAAAGCTTGCTGCTTGCTTAACCCATAAGCGGCTGCTTGACCTGCTGAAAACGCTAGATTTCGACTGTTGGCATCATCAGTATATCCAAGCGCAAATTGAACGCCTGACTCCTTGAGCAACTTAGGTATTTTAAAAGCTTGATCAACGGGTTCATCGGCTCGCATTGGCAAGCCGAAGGTGTGGGTATAAATCACTTTCGCATTGATTTCATTCAACTCTGACGCGACACGCCAAGCATCATAACCACCAACAATGACTAACTTGAACTTGTATTGTCTTGCTAAGGCGATGGCTTGCTCTATATCAGCTTGAGTTTCACAATGAACAAATAACTGACCTTTTGCTTGATAAAGGGGAATCATTGAAGCAAGTGCACGCTTACCTGTGGGCGTTTGACCCGCTTTATCTGCAAGGTAATAGCGATAACCATCTTCAAAGGCTGAATCAATCGTCGCTATTTGATTGCGAAGTTGCTGTAATTGTTTTTTATAGCGCTTGGGATCGGATGATTTCCAACGAATTTTGGGCCAATATAGATGCATCTGTAATTCCGAAGGGTACAGAGCATCATTAATGTTCCAAGCATCCATGTTAACCAGCACTGACTGGCCAGCAATTCCGCTACCCGACGGCACAACTTGGGCATAGGTTATGCCATTAAAACGCACTGTTGGAATGATTTCTGAATCGGCGTTGTAAGCGGTTTTAGTGTTTAATTGTGGGTTAACAGTCCCAATTTCGTATTTATCAACGCTTTCTCGTACTGCGCCAATTTCCACTAAACCAAGGCTGGTATCTAAGGCGATTAACCCTGGATAAACATGCTTACCTTGAAGATCAATCACTTTAGCATTATCGATATTGATTTGATTGCCGATAGCGGTAATTTTACCATGTTCGATTCTCAATTGACCCTTGTCGATCACACCATTTGTTACGGTATGAAGGGTCGCATTTTGAAACACGATTGCCTGCGCTTGTTTGGGAGCAGGAACAATATCACTGGCTTGAGTACTAACGGATAGCAATCCGAAAAGCGATAATGCTAAGCCACGTTGGAAACAGGTTTTATTAACTAACATTTTCATTTCCACTCTCTCCTTAATGACTGTGATGGTTATTGTGGTTCCAAGCATGGTAATCGGTATCACAATGCCATTGAGGTTCTTTTGTTGGAATTATGGTGTCACCAGCCTTAGCTTTTGCATCACTTCCTAGAATTTTTTGAATTAATGCATCACGTTCTGCTGCTACAGCTAGTTGTGCTTGTTGGTCTTGTTTTCGGTCGAAATATTGTTTGCCGTCAATCCAAACTTTTTCTGCTTTTGCATAAACTGATAGGGGGTTGTGATCCCACAATACCAAGTCGGCAGACTTACCTTGTTTAATTGAGCCTACGAATTCATCAATACCTAATTGTTTCGCAGGGTTAATGGTGATCATTTTCCAAGCATCTGCCGCTGACATGTCACAATAAAACAGTGATTTTGCCGCTTCTTGATTCAAACGGCGCTGCATTTCATAATCATCGGAGTTAATGCTAGTGACAACACCTTTACGGTTCATTAAACAGGTGTTTTGTGGAATGGCATCGTAAACTTCAAATTTATAGGCCCACCAATCAGAAAAAGTCGATGCACCAGCACCATGTTTTGCTAATTCATCGGCAACTTTATAACCTTCTAACACATGGGTAAATGCCTTCACGGTAAAGTTATAGGTTTCAGCCACTTTTAAGAACATCAGAATTTCTGAGGCAACATAAGAATGAATATGGATATCACGATCGTGATTTAAAATTTCACTGATTGCCTCAAGGCGATAGTCAGTTTTTGGTGCCACACGCTTGCGCTTTTGACTACGGCGTAAATCATCCCATTGCTGATGTGCAACTTGGTAATCATTGGCAGCATCAAATGTTTGACGGAACAGCGCATCAACTCCCATACGGCTTTTTGGGAAGCGACGATTAAAATTATCACCCCAATGATTTTGCTTAACATTCTCACCAAGTGCAAACTTAATACTCTTATGCGCTTGTTTGAATTTTAAGGCTTCAGCGTTATCGCCCCAACGCATTTTAATGGTTTGAGCTTGACCACCAATAGGATTGGCACTGCCATGAAGCAACTGTGCAGTTGTTACACCGCCAGCTAATGCACGGTAAATAGAGATGTCATCTGGATTGATAACGTCCCCGATACGGACTTCTGAGGTAACCGAATAGGTGCCTTCGTTAACACCACCGTTAATGGCAATATGAGAATGCTCGTCAATAATACCGGCCGTTAAGTGTTTGCCTGTTGCATCAATGACTTTATAGCCTCTAGGCGCTGATAAGTCAGTGCCGATTTCTTCAATTTCGCCATCAGAAATCAATACATCGGTATTCTTTAGTATGCCATCGTTTTCTGAGGTCCAGACCGTTGCATTCTTGAACAGAATATCATCCGTTGTTGGTTTTGAGGTTATGCCATAAGCAATATTGGGCTGAGTTAATTGGCTTACAAAAGATTGAGTTTTACCTTCTTCTCTATTCACCGAAGAAACGGTTTTAATGCTTTCAGCTTGCTTAAGATTACGCTTTGCTGCAATTGCAACGGTTTCACCTTGCGCGGTGATCATTCGCCCCGTTAATTCATCTTTGTCCAACCACAATACGAAGCGGTTAGTGCCTTGATAACCTGCATGACTCATGTCGGCGGTAAAGGTTAATCGACCGTTATGAAAGCGAATGTTTTTTGGCGTGATTTGATCTTCACCGCTGCTGATACTTGCACTAAGTTTTTTATCTCGTTCGATGCTTAAGTCTAAATCGAGCTGATCTATGGTTAGCTGATAATCACCAATGATATGATCGACACTCAGATCTTTTAGTGCCTTTTCTTTACCTTGTAACCAGACGCTGTATATCTCACCGTCTTTAAATAAGTTACCTTTTGATATTACGAAATCGGCCATGAAACCGGGTTCAAGTTTTCCGGCGATGTTGTCAATATCAGCTTGTTCGGCTGGATTGGTCGTAAGTGCGGCAAGCGCCACTGATTCAGGTAAACCGGCTTTTACAGCTTTACGGATCCGTGGCCAAAAATCTTTACTTTTGATGCCATTCATCGTGAACGAAAAGTTAATGTCTGCCTTGGCAAGTTCCGCTGGGTTTGATGGCGCACGTTCCCAGTGTCTTAGTGTTGATAAATTAATTTCGCGTGCCTTATCGGCATCAACAACATCAGGTGCTTTAGGAAAATTCAGGGGAACAATTAATGAATAGTTAAGCGCTTTAACTTCATCAATACGAGCATATTCATGACCACTTGCGACTTGTGTCGCCGTTAATCCAAATTCGGATAACACACGTGCTGCTCTTAATTGATTATTGAGATTTTTGGATTCAAAAATTATTTGTTGCTTATCGATGTTATTGAGTTTTTCTAGTGCAGCATTAAATTCAACATTATTTAAATGATTTTCTGCGTTTGGTTTCGAGTAATTCTCGTTATACCATTTTGCATCTGCAAGTGTTTGTCGAATTAGGGCGATACTACCCATTAATGAACGTGGGTAATCTTGCTTTGATGTGCCTTTGTTAAAGGCCATAAATTGTCGACTTCGTGACTGATAAATTACATTGTTAGGTGTATTTTCTGCTAGCGACAAAGCGACACCACGACCACGAAAAATACCGTCTAATTTTGCGGACTGAACGCTAGTAAAGCCATTATCAATCCAATTTTTGGCTGATTTTTTATTTGGTTTGATATAAGAAAACCATTCTCTTTCGGAATGAATCGCACTATTTTCAGCATTACCGCCAACACGTTCAATATCATAAATGGGCGTTTTCTTTTTCGTCGTAGGATAATTATATTCAATACCATATTGAGAAAATGGATCGATAAACCCTGGATAAATAGTATAACCGGAAAGATTAATGCTTAATGCATTTTTTGGGATGTCGTCATTGTCGAGAATGGCTTTAATTCGATTGTCTTGGATCAATAAGGTTGCGTTTTTTACAAACTTTTCAGGAGATACGTAGATATTGGCATGAGTGAAAGCCGTGACTTTTGAATTGGGTTGGACGATAGGGACACTTGCAACCGTTTGTGATGGAGCAAGCAAGGTTACAGCAGACAGTGCAAAGGTAATCGAGCCAGCCACTTTACTAATATTTATCATTTCCATGTGCGCACAGTAAGTAAAAGGGTAGCGCTAGCATACCGCAACAGACTGTTAGAGCAGAAGTTATTTTGTAACGAAATTTATAACAGAGGTTAGAAAAGAAAAAGGCTTATCGATGAGATAAGCCTTAAATGAACAGTTAACGTAATTCATTTAAACGTTAATTAAAAAGTCGTCCATTGAGCGGCCATTATCAATTTGTGTTTTAAATACGGTTGGCATCCGTCCTTGACCTGTCCATTGGATCATTTCGCCATTCACTTCAATTTCATATTTTGGTGGGCGAGGAGCACGTTTCTTTTGTACTTTTTTCACTTCTCCAAGATCTTCAGGAGAAACACCTAATGCTTCCATTTGTTTGCGTAATTCTTCGATTTTCGCATCTCGTTCAGCATTAATTTTTGCCATTTCAGCATCAAGTTCTTCACGCTCGGTAATAACTTTATCAAGTTTTATGGCAAGCTCTTTTAGTTCTTCTACGGATAGCTCTTTTACAGCCGCTTTAAAACGGCGACCATGGGTTAAAATAGTTAAAAAGTCGTTCATATGCATTTATCCATTAATTCAATTAATTAAACAATATCGTGTTCACTTAAAGAAATCAATATTGTTGTAGCCAAGTAAAATTAATAATTAATATGAATAGTAATTAGCCTCAATGTATTAATCTAGTTTTCTCAATCCTTTTTCCTTTCTTGCATAACAAAACATGAGATAAAACGTTTTTAATTAATAGTAAACATGGTATTGATTAATACTCAAGAATATTACAACTCTAATAATTGAGTTTTGTTTGTTTAAGGATAGAGACTGAGAATAATACAGTCGATGTTCAGGCGGAACTCATTACTATGCGAAAGTTACCATTTGATGTAGTGGTAGCGTACCACATAGAGTGAGGTATAGGTGATGTTAAACAGATTGAATATTGCGTTCATGTTTTCATTGTTCTTCGGTAATGCATGGGCCGATTGTAGTTATATTGCAATCAATGAGGTGAATTTAACGAGTCAAGAGATGGTTAATGAATTTATTCATACCTTACCTAATGACTATGAAGATTGTGCGTTTATTGAGTACAAGGGTGCGATTACAGTTAGCGGCCAAGATATTACCGATCTTTCACCATTGTCTAGAATGGAAAGTGAAGATTTGACCATAAGTGATAATCCAAACTTAAGCTCACTCTCAGGGTTAAGATATGTTGGAATTCTAGGGCTATTGAAAGTTAATAATAACCCGAAGCTCCTAGACTTAACAGGGCTAAATAACCTAACTGAGATAAGACCGTTTTCAACTTTTAGCTCGCTCGTAGAAAATAATCTGGAAATCATTGGCAATGAAGCATTGCAAAGCTTGAATGGGTTAGATGCCTTGGTAAAAGTACATGGTCACTTAGTGGTTCAAAATAACCCTCATCTTACATCTATCATGGGGTTGGTGAGCCTTAAACGTATTGGTAAAATGCTTATTATTAGAGATAACTTTCAATTAATTAACTTAAAGCAATTACCTAATAAACTAAAGTTAGGTGAAGGTTTTGCTGTTATTGATAATCAGAGTTTGCAAACAATGGATGATGTAGACTTTGTCGCTGACGGAAGCAACATCAAAGTCTACATTGTCGGCAATTTAAATTTAGAAAAAATTGATGTGCTAAATAGCTTTTTCGCGAGAGTAACAACGATTAACATTAGCGGTAACACAATGTTAACGAGTTTGAATGGGCTGCAAAATATGCGTCCTTTGTTTAACGGTAATGATCGGAAAACACATTTTTTCTTTGATGATCAACCGGCTCTTATTTCCTGTTTTCAAATTTGTCCGCTTTGGCAGTACTCGATTAGAAATGCACCAAAGCAGTTGAGTCTGCCTTGTTGGGAACAATTACGTAGCTGTTCGTCTTAGTGTCAATTTATGGTTATCAGCATTAATTTATATGACTTTTCAGTCGGTTAGTTATGACTGAGAGAGTGAGAATGGTCATGTAAAAAATTAAACTCTGTTAATCTTGTTTTTATATAGAAAAATGAAGCGTAATATCAAACTCTCATTTAGACAGTCTGGTTCGCAAATGCAATTAACTTCCTATTTTGTTTTGACTAAGAATAAAGATATCTTGCTATTGATGTTGACCGTTTTTGTTATGCTTGTGCCTTTTCGTAGTATGGCTGCAACCGAAGCAGTAGGAGTGCTAAGAATTAAGCCAGTTGTTAGAACAATTCACGCAAATGAGGAAGGGAAATTAATTATTACTATTGCGAATACGGATTCTATCCCTAACTTTAGAATCAATGGTAGAGCGTATACCGTAGATAGTTTACCTGATAATTTTACTCTATCATCTACACCTAATGGTATTAATTTAATATTCACTTCCACAGAAAGTGATGCAGGTAAACTACAGCAAGTGCAGGCATACTTTGTTTATTATTCTAACTTGCTTAGGCGATATATTGTAAATACAACGGACACAGCTTATATCAAAGTGTTATCTGAGGGGAATTAAAATCGTTGTAACTGCTGGTTGTCCGGCTTTTGTTTTTAACGTTAATACCATATGCACTTTTTAATCATAGATTACTCTTTTTTGGGCAGTGCTACACCAACAAAGCTCACTAAATCAATTTGCACTTTACTGTAGGTTGACGTTTACGTTAACTAGCAGTAAAGTGTTGCCAATCCGCATTGGTTATTCGCCAATGCATCATATAATAATGCTTTATAAAGGATGCCCTATGAAAGTATTGGTACCAGTTAAGCGCGTCGTTGATGCCAATGTTAAAGTCAGGGTTAGTGCTGACAATTCTAAAGTTGATACTGCTAACCTAAAAATGGCCATTAATCCGTTCTGTGAAATTGCAGTAGAAGAAGCGGTTCGTTTGAAAGAAGCAGGTGTTGTTTCTGAGATTGTGGTGGTAAGTATTGGCCCTAAAGTGGTGCAAGAGCAAATTCGTACTTCAATGGCTTTAGGTGCAGATCGTGGCATTCAAGTGGAATCTGACGAAGAATTGGTGCCTCTATCTTTAGCTAAAATCCTTAAGGCTGTCCAAGAGAAAGAGCAAGCTGATATTGTGATGCTTGGAAAGCAATCGATTGATGGTGATAATAACCAAACCGGCCAAATGCTTGCTGCATTAACGAACATGCCGCAAGCGACATTTGCATCAGAAGTTAAAATCGAGGGCGGCAAAGCGATCGTAACTCGTGAAGTTGATGGTGGTTTACAAACCCTTGCTATGCCATTACCAGCCGTTATTACCACGGATTTACGTCTCAATGAACCTCGTTATGCCAAATTACCCGATATTATGAAGGCAAAGCGTAAGCCACTTGAAGTTATGTCAATTGCTGATTTGGGACTTTCACTCAAGCAACACATGACGACGTTAAAAGTGAATGCTCCAGCTGGCAGAGAAGCGGGCGTTATGGTTTCTTCAGTGGAAGAGTTAGTAGAAAAGCTACAAAATGAAGCGAAGGTGATTTAAATGGCAATTTTAGTACTAGCAGAACATGACAATCTTAGCCTAAAGCTGGATACAGCTAAAACGGTTGCTGCCGCTAACGCTATCGGCAATGATGTCCACGTATTAGTTGTTGGTCATCAGTGCACAGAAGCTGCAAAGTCTGCTCAATCATTGGCAGGTGTAACGAAAGTATTGGTGGTTGACTCTCCAGAATATCAACAACAACTTGCGGAAAATGTTTCAAAGGTTATTTTGGATGTTGCAGCAGATTATCAACATATTTTAGCGACAGCATCGACGACAGGTAAAGATGTATTACCCCGTGTTTCGGCTTTACTTGATGTGGCGCAAATTTCAGAAATTGTTGCTGTGGTATCAGAAGATACCTTTGTTCGCCCCGTCTACGCGGGTAATGCGTTAGCGACGGTGCAAAGTCATGACGATAAAAAAGTGATGACGGTTCGCGTAAGTGCTTTTGATGCGGTGGCGAATGATGGTTCGGCTGAATTAGTTGAACTCACCTATGCTGATGCTGCATTGACAGAATTTGTCTCCCAAGAACTTACAGAATCAGAGCGACCAGAGCTCGGAAGCGCTGGGATCATCGTTTCTGGTGGACGTGGAATGGGTAGCGGTGAGAACTTTGCGATTCTTGAGCAACTGGCTGATAAGCTCGGTGCGGCAGTGGGTGCTTCACGCGCAGCGGTAGATGCGGGCTTTGTACCGAATGACATGCAAGTTGGTCAAACAGGTAAAATTGTTGCGCCAGACTTATATATTGCCGTGGGTATTTCAGGTGCAATACAGCACCTTGCTGGAATGAAAGATTCAAAAGTGATTGTGGCGATCAACAAAGATCCTGAAGCGCCGATTTTCCAAGTTGCAGACTACGGTCTAGAAGCTGATTTATTCACTGTATTACCAGAATTAATCGAACGCCTTTCGTAAATTTAACTCTTTCATCAGTGACTCTGATCACGTAACACGGCTTTGGAATAGTAATTTCAAAGCCGTTTTGTTTTCATACGCGGCTTACTTATCTTTTCGCGGGCTATGAATAATTAATCTTTGTGTACTATTTTTGTTCTCTCTAAAAATATATGCTCATGGATTAGTTGCTTATCTTTAATATAACACTATGAATATTATTTCTTATTCTGACTCAGTATTTACTGTATTGCCTCCCATTATTGCAATTGTGCTAGCGATAACCACACGCAGAGTCCTACTGTCTCTGGGCGTTGGTATACTTGTTGGCAGTTTATTATTAACTCAATTTTCAATCATCGATTCTAGTTATTATTTGGTCAATACCGTATCAGCTTTGTTTTGGGCAGACGGCACAATAAATACATGGAATTTATATATTTTATTTTTTTTGTTGTTATTGGGAATGATCACTGCGTTGATATCCGTTAGCGGTAGCGCCAACGCGTTTGCAAATTGGGCCCGACGGCGAGTAAAGAGTAAACGTGATGCCAAAGTACTGACGGTATTTCTTGGCATTATCATTTTTATTGATGATTACTTTAATAGTTTGGTTGTGGGTACCGTTGCTCGTCCTATCACCGATAGGTATTACATATCACGAGCTAAACTTGCTTATTTGCTTGACTCTACCGCAGCTCCAGTTTGTGTTATTTCGCCTGTGTCAAGTTGGGGGGCTTATATTATCGCGTTGATTGGTGGCATTTTAACAACACATGGCATCGCAAATAAAAGTTATTTAGGTACTTTTATTGAAATGATCCCAATGAATTTTTATGCCCTGTTTTCGTTATTGCTTTTAATGTTTGTTTGTTGGTTTGGTTTGGATGTTGGCCCCATGCGTAAACATGAGAACAATGCTAAGCGAGGTGAGTTATATGATGAGTCTAAAGGGACACCACCAGGCAGTGTCGATGAATTACCAGAAGAAAATAATGGCAGTGTTGCTGGTTTGTTTTTGCCCATTGCAGTTTTAGTTATCGCGACTATAAGTTTTATGTTTTGGACTGGTGCATCTGCGCTTGCATCAAAGCCAATGGATTTTACATTCATTAAAGCGTTTGAAATGACAGACGTAGGTCTATCACTGGTGTTAGGAGCTTTATGTGGACTTGCGATCAGTTTAGTACAGGTGTTTAAGCAACAAGTTCGGGCAAGTTATATTCAGCTTGCTTTGCTTCAAGGGGCTAAATCAATGTTACCCGCCATTTATATTTTATTATTTGCGTGGACGATTGCTGCTGTGATAGGTCAACTCGAAACAGGGAAATATATGGCTAATCTAGCAACGGGAAGTATTCCTTTTGCACTTTTGCCAGCGGTGATGTTCGCATTGGCTGGGATAACAGCATTTTCAACGGGTACAAGTTGGGGAACGTTCGGCATTATGCTTCCTATTGCTGCTGATATGGCAATGGGAAGCCACATCGGAATGATGTTGCCTATGCTATCTGCCGTTTTGTCTGGTGCAGTTTGTGGTGATCATTGTTCGCCGATTTCAGATACCACTATTTTGTCGTCAACTGGAGCGAGTTGTCATCATATTGATCATGTTACAACGCAACTGCCTTATGCACTGATTGCGGCAGGGATTAGCTTAGTTGGTTATTTAGTACTTGGTTTTACCGAGTCAGTTTCGTATGGATTAATGACTTGTTCAGCCATATTTGTGTTTATTGTTTGCTTGATGAAAATAAAAACCACCCAACCTTAGACGTAGTCATACTTATGCTAGTTGAATAGTCACTTTCAAGAGTTAAGAGAATTTATAGGCGTATCATAAGATAGATGAATTTGATTTAGCGGCTTTTGCGTTCAAATGGTTATTATCAACAGTCTGGTAATGCTGTTGAGCGGGTGTGGTCATGTTTAATGATTATCTTTCATGTTTAATGATTCTTGTCTTAGCCACTGTCTGCGGCAATGTTCTTGCAGATAATACTGTGCCCTTGGATTTGGAGTGGAAAAAAACACCTTATTCTAATTTAGAAATTACACTGGAAAATGATGTAGGCTTTTTTAAAACACCCATAGACTTTATCTATCATTGGAATGGTTTTCTTATCAAACAACCCGATACTCAGCAGTCCTTGTATGTAAACTTTCAACAATATTACCAATACATTCTTACTGATATCAATGATATGGATCGGCCGCAGGTCCCTGTTAATCGTGTAATTTTTAAAGCTGGCGTGACAGGTTTGCTGCATAATGTTGATGAGATATTCCCACCTGGTGTGAATGATTATCTGCTCTACCTTGCAAACTCTTCTGGGGGAACCTTAAGTCCGTCTTCAGCAAAGTTGGTTGCAAGCAATGCCGTTGAAGTAGAGTTTCATGGGGCTGGAGGAGATGAAACTGATCCATTAACCATTTTTATTGAAAGAGGTTTGAATTTTACTGATGTTGATTTGTCGAATTTTCAGCCTCAACAAGCTTTGAAAATAGCTTTTTGTAGTGAAAATTCAGGTATACAAGAATCAATTGAAAAATGGAGGCTTAAAAATTTTTCGGTTTATGATGAAACAGGAAAAACAATATCGAAAAATAATAGTAGCTTGCAATTCGATAAAAATTGTTTCAGTTTGTTAATCGATCCTATAGAGAAAATGACAGGGTCAGTGATTGGTTTTACTCCGACTATCATGCAAGTTAGTGATAATATTTGGCAAAGTCACCCTAAATCTGGGTGGTATTCTGTTAGTATTTTTGCTTGTGATAAAAAATCGGGAAAAAGCTGTCAACCGTTATCTACAGGATTTACTGCGAATTATACTCCTACTTCAACCCCGTTGCTTTTATTGATGACGAAAGGACCGACTTATACTCAATTTGGCAACGCACCCATTTACAGAGAAAGTAAATTCTATGTAATAAAAGATATCAATGATAATGGTCGGGTCAAATTACAAACATATGCTACCGATGGAAACTTCAACATAGGGAACTTGAGTGATTTTAATATGAGTAGCGTGAGCAATGGGGGCATTAACCCAAATAGTAATCGTGTTAGGTGGATTAGTCGTTCATACCCCAATATTCAAACGGGATATCTTAGCGATATTTCAGATGATGGTTTTTCTGCTACTTTAGAAAAGGACGATCCAGCAGCGAGTTATCCTGCCAATGATTCTATTATCGTTCTGGAACAAGAACCAATTATTCGCTTTTCTGATCCGACAATGAATAAGTAAATCATGTTATCTCCATGCGCAAAATAATGTTTGTAGTTTTGGCTAAATGAAAAAGTTGTTATGATTGAGTCATTATAATAATTCGAGAGAAATATATTTTGGCTCAGCTCTATTTTTATTACTCAGCAATGAATGCTGGAAAGTCGACATCTTTGCTACAATCTTCATACAATTATCGTGAACGTGGTATGAATACGTTAGTGCTAACTGCGGGGATTGATGATCGATATGGCATTGGAAAAGTCGCTTCAAGAATTGGTTTAGAAACCGAAGCAAGTATTTTCGGAGCTGATTCAAATTTAATTGAACTTATCAAACAAGCGGCAGATAAAGAGTCTATTCATTGTATTTTGGTGGATGAAAGTCAATTTTTAAGCCGTGAACAAGTGAAGCAGTTGACGCATGTGGTCGACAATATGGACATTCCGGTGTTGTGTTATGGTTTACGTACCGATTTCCAAGGTGAGTTGTTTATTGGTAGTCATTATTTATTAGCTTGGGCGGATAAGTTAGTCGAATTGAAAACGATTTGTCATTGCGGCCGCAAAGCCAACATGGTTGTACGACTAGACGGTGATGGTAACGTCATGAGCGAAGGTGAGCAGGTAGCCATCGGTGGTAATGAAAGCTATGAATCGGTTTGTCGTAAACATTTCAGAGAATTTATTTGGGATAAATGTTAGCGAAATTGAGGTAACCTGTTTTGTTACTTGTTGAAAAATCAAGCAATCAATAAAGATTGATTGCTTGAAATAATTACATAGAGTTAATCAACGATTCTTAATAACTCATTGACGCCAACTTTAGCACGCGTTTTTGCATCAACTTTTTTAACAATAATGGCTGCGTAAAGGTTGTAAGTACCACAAGCTGAAGGCAGGGTGCCTGATACTACAACAGAGCCAGCTGGTACACGCCCATAATGAATTTCACCGGTTTCACGATCAAAAATACGTGTACTTTGACCGATGTAAACTCCCATCGAAATAACACTGCCTTCTTCAACAACAACACCTTCAACAATTTCTGAACGTGCACCGATGAAACAGTTATCTTCAATAATCGTAGGGCCTGCTTGTAGCGGTTCTAATACGCCACCAATGCCAACACCGCCTGACAGATGGACATTTTTGCCGATTTGAGCGCATGAACCAACGGTTGCCCAAGTATCGACCATGGAGCCTTCATCGACGAAAGCACCAAGGTTGACATAAGAAGGCATAAGAACGGTATTCTTACCGATAAATGAGCCTTTTCGAACCGCTGCTGGTGGCACTACGCGGATCGCTTCGTTTTTAAAGCGCGCTTCGTTATAGTCAGCAAATTTCATTGGTACTTTGTCATAGAAGCGAGTTTCGCCGCCTTCAATTATTTGGTTGTCGAAGATACGGAAAGAAAGCAATACCGCTTTTTTGAGCCATTGATTAACCACCCACTCGCCATTGAGCTTTTCAGCGACTCTGGCTTCACCACTATCGAGCATAGAGATCGCTTTGTCGATATCGTGTTTTAGCTCTGGTGAAACTGAACTTGGTGAAATGTCATTGCGGTTTTCAAATGCCGCTTCAATACGTTGGCGTAACGCCTCCATTGAAATCTCCTAGAAATGTTTTATTTGGTTTTTTTTAGTGCGTCAATTAATGCTTTTTTCAACATCTGTTGATGCTGTTGATCTAAAGGACCGCCTTGATGGTTTCGAACACGGAAGAAATCTTCAACACGTTCACCGATAGTGGTAATTTTCGCGCCAACAATTGTGACATTACATTTGTAAAATACATCACCAACTTTGGCAAGCAAGCCGG
This sequence comes from Parashewanella sp., assembly GCA_049608225.1. Taxonomy (GTDB): domain Bacteria; phylum Pseudomonadota; class Gammaproteobacteria; order Enterobacterales; family Shewanellaceae; genus Parashewanella. The sequence continues at coordinate 45,649 of JBMYXI010000009.1, read as the reverse complement.
GACTGTCCAAGGCAATTAACTCTATCATTGTTGTGCCATTGCGACTACTGGGTAAAAAGGTGACTTTGGTTTTTACTTTAAAAGGGCGAATTTTTCGTGATAATTTTTTGAACTTCGGTAACGGGTTGGTCTTTAAAGTAAGCTGCTTGATCAAAGCCTTCTGTAGCGATTGAATACGCGAGGCACTATTTAACGTTTTGCCATTGTGCTCAAGAATAATAAAAGTATCTAAAACATGGTTGGTTTTCGATGTCATGATATTGGCATCATTAATGGTTAGATTTTTATTATCTAATACCGCCATGACACTCGAGAAAAGGAGTGGGCGGTTTTCACAATAAACAAAAAGTTCAGTTCCGCCACGACTCATGTGTTTTGATATTAATACTAACGGCTGCGTAGCGTCGTGCTTGATAATAGCTTGAGTGTGCCAGACCACTTGTTCAGGTGTATGCCGCAAAAAGTAGTCTGCAGTAAAGGTTTGCCAAAGAGTATCAATGTCGTGCTCTAATACGCCATTATCGAGTAATGTGTTTCTGGCTTTGGCTTGGTGCTCGCGCACGCGTGCACGGATATCAATTGGCTTCTCTTTTCCTCGTGATAATGCGCGTTGAGTGGCAAAAAATAAATCTTTGAGTAACGAATCTTTCCAGCTATTCCAGATTTTTTCATTGGTTGCGCGAATATCTGCAACCGTTAAACAGTATAGATAATTAAGATGATCGCTGTCTCTGACTTTATCGGCAAACTCTGCCACGACTTCAGGATCTGAAATATCGCGTCGTTGTGCCGTCATTGACATAATAAGGTGATTCTCGACTAACCAAGAAACCAGTCGACTATCGTGTTGGCTCAACTGGTGACGATGACAAAAAGTGAGTGCATCTTGTGCGCCAAGCAAACTATGATCGCCACCTCGGCCTTTGCCAATATCATGAAAAATAGCCGCTAGTGTCAGCAAATACTGTTTTGGCAATTGGGAAGCAACGATGGATGCTAATGGGAATTCATCTTTGTTTTCTGGCAGATACAATCGATCTATATTTTTGAGTAATTGGTGAGTATGCTCATCAACGGTAAAAGCATGGAATAAGTCAAATTGCATTTGACCTTCAATTTTCTTCCACGCGGGAATGTACGCACTCAAAATATTATGTTTGTGCATTAATGATAATGCTGAGCCACAGCGTGGGTGCTTTAAAATACTCATAAATATTTTGCGGCAAGCTTCATGGTTCATTAACGGTTCAGTCAAGGTTCTTCTGGTTTGTCTGAGTGCTCGTAATGTTGTTGCAAAAATGCCTTTAATACTTGGATACTGCAAGGTGGTGTGGAACAAGGTCATTATGTTTACGGGGTCGTCGAACGGCGCATCATCCAGCGCTTCAATAAAGCTCCCGCGACGTTGGTAACTTTCGTTGATTGGGCGGATTTCTAATGACTTATGTTGTTTTAAGCTCGCTTGATAAAACAATTGCAGCAACATTTCGTTGAGTTCCATCACCTTACGAATGGTTTTATAGTATTGTTTCATCATTTGTTCAACCGCGAGTTGAGTTGCATCTTGGTAGCCCATTAATAAAGCAACGTCTTTCTGATAATCAAACAAAAGGCGGTTTTCATCGCGCTTCGCGATGATATGCAAGGCGAATCTGAGTTTCCATAAAAAATTTCTGCACTCGACTAATTCATTCAGCTCTTGTTGTTGCAGAAACCCTTGCAGTACTAATTCTTCAATATTCTGCGCCTGAAAATGGCGCATCGCGACCCAAGTAATGTTTTGAATGTCGCGTAATCCACCGGGGCAGCTTTTAACGTTCGGCTCCAAATCGAACGGACTGGCTTTGTCATGACGTTTTTTTTGCTCGTCATGTTTAGCTTTATAAAAGGCTTGAGCGGGCCAGAAATCTGGACTGTTGATCAAAATTTGTAATTCTTGATATAACGACTCGTTACCAATAAGTAAACGGGATTCCAGTAATGAGGTTGCGATGGTGATATCACCTCGGCCGCATTCGATACTTTGCTCAATGGTACGTACGCTATGACCGATTTCAAGTCCAGCATCCCATAAATAAGCAATAAATTGACTCAGCTTAGAATGAAAGCAATCGTTAAGCTCTGACTCAGTCAAGATCAAGATGTCAACGTCTGAATGTGGGTGTAACTCACCACGACCAAAGCCACCGACGGCGAGCAGAGAGAGCTCTGTATCGGCGAGGCCGCACTTATTCCATGTATCGATTAAGGTATTATCGATGGTTTCACAGCGACTGTGAACGAGTTTGAGAATGTCCTGCTTGCGCTTGAACAAATCAAGTAGAAACTCGTTTTGGGTGATAAGCGCTGATTTAACTTCAAGTGCGGCGTTCATTATTTATTTTTACTTATGGTTAATGACTCTCGGGAAGTCTTCTTCTTCACGTAACGTTAGGACTTCGACACCGGTTTCTGTGACTAACAGTGTGTGTTCCCACTGAGTAGAATTTTTACCGTCAGAAGTGCGCACAGTCCAATTGTCGTCTTTGTCAAGTACTGAGGTATGACGGCCAGCGTTGATCATAGGCTCAATGGTAAAGCACATGCCTGCACGTAACACAGTTTTATCATTGTTTTTGTAATGTACTACTTGTGGCGACTCATGAAAGCCTTCACCAATACCATGACCACAGTAATCTTGAACGATTGAATATTTTTCGAGTCCGGTTTTGCTGGCTTTAATGAATTTTTCGATGGTTGTACCGATTTCGCCAAGCTTCATTCCAGGGCGAACTTTACGAATAGCGAGGTACAAACTTTCTTGTGCAATACGACATAAGCGTTTATTTTTTGGTGACACGTCACCCACCAAAAACATTTTTGAAGTATCTCCATGATAGCCATCAAGGATAACGGTAATATCAAGGTTGACCACATCGCCATCTTTTAGCGGAGTATCGTTGGGAATACCATGGCAGATAACGTTATTGACAGATGTACAAATTGACTTAGGAAAGCCGTGATAATTGAGCGGTGCGGAAATGGCACCTTTTTCTTCAGTGTACTTGGCGCAAATATCGTTAAGTTCATTGGTGGTTACTCCAACTTTGACGTGGGGTGCAATCATTTCTAGTACTTGCGCGGCTAACTTCCCAGCAGCACGCATTTTTTCAATTTGTTCAGCAGTCTTAATGACAATACTCATGCAGATTTTCTCACAGGTTTATAACGATTCATTTGAGGCGACTTTACCAGTTAATTATTGCATTAAATGACTTGTTTATGGTATAAAGCGCGCCGTTATATTTAACTTTTTTATTGATGGATCGTTTTTTGGCGTTTTGTTGAACACTAAAAAATAGTTTGTATTCATCAAAGTGAATATGGCAGCCATTATACATGGCATTTTATTTAAATACGAAATCACACATGCATCGACACATTTTCCGGGGTGCTTGAACTCAAAGTTGGATCAGGTCGGTTAAATGGGATGCATGGAGGAATGTCTGCTTTACAAAAGGTAAAAACGACATACAACCCCTATTTTATTTAAGGTAAAAACATGAAACAAGTTTCTATGCGCGATATGCTAAAAGCTGGTGTGCACTTTGGTCACCAAACACGTTACTGGAATCCAAAGATGAAGCCATTCATCTTCGGCGCTCGCAACGGTGTTCACATCATCAACCTAGAGCATACAGTGCCAATGTTTAACGACGCACTTGCTTTCATCAGCAACATTGCTGCTAAGAAAGGTAAAGTATTGTTTGTAGGTACTAAGCGCGCGGCAAGTGAAGCGATCAAAGAAGCAGCCGTTTCTTGTGACCAATTCTACGTTGATCACCGCTGGTTAGGCGGTATGTTGACTAACTGGAAAACAGTTCGTCAATCTATCAAGCGTCTTAAAGAGCTAGAAACTCAAGCAGTTGATGGTACTTTCGACAAGCTAACTAAAAAAGAAGCGCTAATGCGTACTCGTGAGCTTGAAAAGCTAGAGAAGTCTCTTGGCGGTATCAAGAACATGGCTGGTCTTCCAGACGTTCTTTTCGTTATTGGTGCTGATCACGAGCACATCGCGATTAAAGAAGCAAACAACTTAGGTATTCCAGTTGTTGCAGTCGTTGATACAAACTCTAGCCCAGACGGTGTTAACTACATCGTTCCTGGTAATGACGATGCAATGCGTGCAATCCGTCTTTACACTGCAGCAGCTGCAACAGCAGCAAAAGCTGGCCGTGGTCAAGACATTGCTGAGCAAGCTGAACAAGACGGTTTCGTAGAAGCTGTTTAATAGGGTTATCCCTATATAACCAATTGAATTAGTTGGTTTCAGGGGCCATGCGGCCCCTGTTCTATGCCTGAAATTCATCCTTTTCGTAAAAAGATGACATTTTAGAAAGACATTCTGATCTCATTTTCTATAGAGGATTTAACAATGGCAATTACTGCTGCCCTAGTTAAAGAACTACGTGATCGTACCGGCGCTGGTATGATGGATTGTAAAAAAGCGCTTACTGAAACAAACGGTGACATCGATGTAGCTATCGAAAACATGCGTAAAAGTGGCGCAGCGAAAGCGGCTAAAAAGGCGGGTAATATCGCTGCTGAAGGCACTATCATCATTAAGCAAGGCGAAGGTTTTGCGGCATTAGTTGAAGTGAACTGCCAAACTGACTTCGTTGCTAAAGATAAGAGCTTCGTTGCTTTTGCAAACGAAGTAGCAGATGCTGCATTAGCTGAAAAGTTAGACATCGAAGCACTTAAAGCGAAGTTTGAAGACACTCGCGTTGCATTAGTTGCTAAAATCGGTGAAAACATGAACATCCGTCGTGTTGAATTCATCGAAGGTGCTAAACTAGCTTCTTACCGTCACGGCGAGCGTATCGGTGTGGTTGTTGCTGGTGACGCTGATGAAGAAACGCTTAAGCACGTTGCTATGCACGTTGCTGCCTCAAAGCCTGAGTTTGTTCACCCAGAAGACGTGCCTGCTGATGTTGTAGAGAAAGAAAAAAATCTGCAAGTTGAAATCGCAATGAACGAAGGTAAGCCTGCTGAAATCGCAGAGAAAATGGTTATTGGTCGTATGAAGAAGTTTACTGGTGAGATTTCTCTTACTGGTCAAGCATTCATCATGGAGCCTAAGAAAACTGTTGGTGACTTCCTTAAAGAGAAAAGCGCTTCCGTTTCTGCATTTGTTCGCCTAGAAGTAGGTGAAGGCATCGAGAAAAAAGAAGAAGATTTTGCTGCAGAAGTTGCTGCACAAATCGAAGCATCAAAACAAGCGTAATTATTTCGCTTTTTGATGAATTTAAGACCGCGGCTTGCTGCGGTCTTATGATATATTGAGTTAAATTGAGCGTTAACATTTGTTTATTTACTTCTAAATGAACAAATGTTAACGCTGATAACCAACAGGATAAAAACATGAGCACCAATCCTAAACCTGCATTCCGTCGTATATTATTAAAACTTAGTGGTGAAGCCTTAATGGGCGATGAAGGATTCGGTATCGATCCTAAAGTGCTTGATCGTATGGCTCAAGAGATCAAAGAGCTGGTAGAACAAGGCTTACAAGTTGGCGTCGTTATCGGTGGTGGTAACTTATTCCGCGGTGAGGGTTTGGCTAAAGCGGGTATGAATCGCGTTGTTGGTGACCACATGGGAATGCTAGCAACGGTGATGAATGGCTTAGCGATGCGTGATGCGCTGCACCGTGCATATGTTAACGCACGTGTGATGTCAGCGATTCCATTAAATGGTGTTTGCGATGACTATAACTGGGCTGAAGCGATTAGCTTATTGAAATCTGGTCGTGTGGTGATATTCTCAGCAGGTACAGGTAACCCATTCTTTACTACCGATTCAGCAGCTTGCCTTCGTGGCATTGAAATTGAAGCTGAAGTTGTTTTAAAAGGCACCAAAGTAGACGGTGTATACTCGGCTGATCCGATGAAAGATCCTGAAGCGGTTAAGTATGACGAACTGACGCATGATGAAGTGTTGGAGAAAGAATTAAAAGTTATGGATCTTGCGGCGTTTACCTTAGCAAGAGATCATGACTTACCTATTTTAGTTTTTAACATGAATAAACCAGGTGCTTTACGCCGCGTGATTATGGGCGAAGAAGAAGGCACACTTATTCGTAACAATCCACCGAAGTAACTCGCATTATTTTGTTGAAAGTATATTTATTAACAGTATTTTATTGAGTTGAACTTAAAGGACATTTATTGTGATTGAAGAGATCAAAAGCAGCGCTGTTGAGCGTATGGAAAAATGTGTAGAAGCGACAAAAGCTCAAATGGCTAAAGTTCGTACTGGTCGTGCACATCCAAGTTTATTGAATAATATTCAAGTATCTTATTATGGCACTATGACGCCGCTTAACCAAGTTGGAAATGTAACGATTGAAGATGCACGTACACTTGCAGTTACTTTGTTTGATCGTAGTATGACTCAAGCAGTAGAGAAGGCGATCATGACTTCTGATTTAGGTTTAAATCCTATGTCAGCAGGGGCAACGATTCGAATTCCATTGCCAGCATTAACTGAAGAGCGTCGTAAAGATTTGGTTAAAGTTGTACGTGCTGATGCTGAGAACGGTCGTATCGCCATTCGTAACGTTCGTCGTGATGCCAACTCTGAATTTAAAGCCTTAGAGAAAGACAAAGGCTGTACTGAAGATGATGTCCGCCGTGGCGAAGATGATATTCAAAAAATCACTGACGCTCATATTAAGCAAGTTGATGAAATATTGACTGCAAAAGAAGCAGATTTGATGGAAGTCTAAGCAACTGCTTGAAGTGCTAGAGTTAAGACGCCGTGTAGGGTTATACTACACGGCGTTTGTTTGTTTTTAGGGGTTGGAATTGATGTCATCCACAAGGGAGTTAGGGGCAGATGCAGATTTTGAGTCTGTAATTAGCACACATGCTGACCAAAGTAAGGGGGCATTACCCGAGCAGTTAATCGAATTGTTAAAACAATCGATACCTAAGCATGTTGCCATTATCATGGATGGCAATGGACGTTGGGCTGAAGGAAGAGGGCAACCACGCGTCATGGGGCATAGAGCCGGTGTAAAAGCAGTTCGAAGAACCGTAAGCACCGCACGTGAATTAGGAATTCAGTCACTCACTCTTTTTGCTTTTTCAAGTGAGAATTGGCGTAGGCCAGACAAAGAAGTCAGTTTGTTAATGGAGCTTTTTTTCACCGTGTTGCAGCGAGAAATTAAATTACTGCATAAAAATGGCGTCCGGTTAAATATTATCGGTGATACCTCGCGCTTCTCTGAACGTTTGCAAAAACAAATTAATAAGGCTGTAGAAAAAACTGCAGAAAATTCAGACTTGATCTTGAATGTTGCAGCAAACTATGGAGGGCGATGGGACGTATTACAAGCTACTCAAACCTTAAGCCGACAGGTCGCCAAAGGTGAAATTCAAGCTGAAGATCTAACAGAAGAAGACATTCGTGAGCAGTTGAGTATGTCTGATCAGCCAGAGGTCGATTTAATGATACGAACGGGCGGTGACTATCGTATTAGTAATTTTATTTTATGGCAGGCAGCCTATGCAGAATTAGTGTTTATTGATACCTTGTGGCCGGATTTTAATGAGCAAGTGTTTCATAATACCTTATTAAGTTTTACCAATCGTCAGCGACGATTTGGGCTAACTGGTAAACAAATTGAGGCGATGAGTGCTAAATAGTCGTCAACCTATTCACGATAGATAATCGTATAAAAATAATAAATCATTTTAGAATGAATTTTTTGCTGGTTGAGTGTAGTTACAGGGCCAGTATTTTGAATTTAAGAGGATAAATTTTTGTTAAAACAACGAGTAATGACGGCCGCTTGTTTAATACCTTTAGTTTTTATCTTTCTGCTAATATGTTTGCTTGGGTGCTTATTCCCATCTTTGCAATCGCTGCAAACGAGTGGGGAGGCATTGTTGCCAAAGACTGTAATGCCACTAAGTGGAGTTTTACCATCAGTTTTACATTGATTCTGGTTGCTTTGAATGTATTAATTCCTGCTGATCAAATTTGGTACGGAGGTAGCCTGCATCCATTGTATTTGATGATAACTTTTATCGGTTGTGTCTGGTGGATTTTCGCATTTTTCATGGTTGCAGCATTTCCAAAAACCAGAAAAATGGTCGATGGCCCAATGCTTAAGTCAATTTGCGGGCAACTGACATTATTACCATTTTTCACCTCTTTAATGACATTAAAGTCAATTGGTACCATGAATAGCCCGCACTTAGGTGCGATTCTAATGTTACTGGTTATGTTAGTGGTATGGGCAGCCGACAGTGGCGCTTATTTTGCTGGAAAATCATTTGGTAAACATAAATTAATGCCTAATGTGAGTCCTGGTAAGACGATTGAAGGTTTAGTGGGTGGCTTGATCACTACTATGATCATTGTTGCGAGCGTGATGTATTTTTCACCAGAGCAAGAGGTTGGGTTGGTGGTGTGTGTTACTCTTATCGTTGCATTAGCCTCAGCCTTGGGTGATTTGTCTGAAAGTATGTTTAAACGTGTCGCCGATATCAAAGACTCAGGTAATATTTTGCCTGGTCATGGTGGCATTTTAGATAGAGTTGACAGCTTAACGGCAGCCTTCCCTGTATTTACTATTATTTATCTTGCGTTGTGGATGTAGCATTATGCAGAGTTTGGCAGTACTAGGGGCAACAGGTTCAATTGGGTTAAACACATTAGATGTTGTTTCTCGCAACCCCGAACAATATTTTGCACATACTTTAGTTGCAAACACCAATGTGAGCAAAATGCTTGAGCTTTGCATTACGCATCAACCACGTATTGCACATATGGTTGATGCAACCGCAGCGCTTGAATTAAAAAGGCTGCTACCGGTAACGTTAGACATTCAAGTAACGACTGGTGAAGATGTATTACTTGATTTAGTCACCAGCTCACAAATTGATACTGTGATGGCGGCTATTGTAGGGGCCGCAGGTCTACTGCCAACTTATGCAGCAGTTCAGGCAGGTAAACGTATTTTGCTCGCAAATAAGGAAGCGCTGGTGATGTCAGGTCGATTATTTATCGAAGCTGCTATCAAGTCTGGTGCTCAAATTCTGCCTGTAGACAGTGAACACAATGCCATTTATCAGTGTATGCCAGAGCAAGTTCAAAGCGCAGTCGGTCATTGTGATTTATCGGCAGAGGGAATTTCACATATTTTACTGACCGGCTCTGGTGGTCCATTTCTCACTCAAGATATAGATAGTTTGTCTTTGGTTACTCCACAGCAGGCATGCAAACACCCAAATTGGTCTATGGGACAAAAAATCTCTGTTGACTCAGCCACTATGATGAATAAAGGCTTGGAATACATTGAAGCAAAGTGGCTGTTCAATACTTCATCGGAACAACTTAAGGTCGTTGTACATCCGCAAAGTGTCATTCATTCTATGGTCCAGTACCGCGATGGTTCGGTATTGGCACAGATGGGTAATCCTGACATGCGCACACCAATTGCTCATTGTTTGTCCTATCCGCAAAGAATTTCCGCTGGAGTTGAACCTTTAGATTTTTTCAAAGTCGGACAATTAAGCTTTTGTGAACCCGATTTTGATCGTTTTCCTTGCCTTAAACTTGCTATAGAGGCATGCGAACAGGGACAAGAGTCTACAACTGTACTTAATGCTGCTAATGAAATTGCTGTAAGTGCGTTTTTGCAAAATAAAATTAAATTTACTGATATTGCTAAGTTAAATGAAATTTGTGTATCGAATGTAGCCAAATCAAATTTGAATTCAATTGAAGATATTGTTGCTTTAGATGCTTTAGCTCGTGAAAAAGCACTAAATGAATTATTAATACTCAGTTAGAGAGTTAGGTAACCAATACCAATGATGGATTTTTTATGGAACTTAGGTTCTTTTGTTTTTGCATTAGGCATCTTAGTTACCGCTCATGAATATGGACATTTTTGGGTCGCAAGGAAGTGTGGCGTAAAAGTAGAGCGATTTTCAGTGGGCTTTGGTAAGCCGCTTTGGCGCCGACTTGGAAAAGATGGCACTGAATATGTTGTTGCGATGATCCCACTTGGCGGCTATGTCAAAATGCTTGATGAGCGCGTTGAAGAAGTTCCCGAGCATTTAAAAGATCAAGCTTTTAATCGCAAGACCGTCTGGCAGCGTATTGCGGTTGTTTCTGCTGGACCTGTTGCGAATTTTATCTTTGCCATTTTTGCGTTATGGCTGATGTTCATGATTGGTGTGCCATCCGTCAAGCCTGTCATTGATAGCACCAAAGTAGATTCGCCCGCAGCGATTATTCCTGTCACGGAGTTAACCCAAATCATAGCCATAAATGATCAAGCCGTGCGTGACTGGGAAGAAGTGAATTTAGCCTTGATCGGTAACATTGGCGCAGAAAAACTGTCATTAACAGTTGCTCCGCTTAACGATGACATACAAGCGAACACTGACGAGCATCGAATTACAAACATCAAAGCTGCGGGTAAAACGTATCAGTTAGATACTCGCAATTGGCAATTTGATCCTGAAAAGCAATCACCGATTTCTGCTTTAGGTTTGCATATCTATCGGCCTCAAGTTCAACCTGTTATTGCTGCGGTAAGCCCAAATAGTGCTGCGGAAAAAGCGGGACTGGCAGCTGGCGACGCCATTGTGTCAATTTCGACTAAACCGTTTGAAAATTGGAAAAGCTTTGTTACTTTAATTCAATCGTCGGCAAATCAACCGTTGAATTTTGTCATTGAGCGAAATGGCGCTAAAAAGTCGGTGACTGTCATACCCAAATCACATCAACTTGCTGATGGAAAAGTCATTGGTTTAGTGGGGATCAGCCCAAAAGTAGATAAGTTACCAGAAAATATGCGTATTCAGTTGGAGTATGGCATAGTAGGTTCTGCTTTAAATGCACTAGAGAGAACATGGAAATTAACGTCTGTTAGCGTTAAAACAATGGCAAAAATCTTTACTGGTGATGTATCCGTTAAAAATTTAAGTGGCCCGATCACCATTGCACAAGGTGCAGGACAAAGTGCTGATTATGGTTTAGTACGTTTTCTTGGCTTTTTGGCGCTGGTGAGCGTCAGCTTAGGAATTATTAATTTAATGCCGATCCCTGTTTTGGATGGTGGGCATTTGCTGTATTTCGTTATCGAGGCGATTACGGGTAAACCTGTTCCTGAAAAGGTGCAGGAGATTGGATTCAGATTCGGGGCTGCAATATTGCTGATGTTAATGAGTATCGCACTCTTTAACGATTTTTCCCGATTGTAATGTGGAATGCTGTGTGCTTGTATCTACCTGATGATCTGTCATCATTCAGGCATTTATCAAAGTAGTTGGTTATCAGTTTTTTAATGATTATGTCGTTCAAATTTGGCGTCAAAAACTTAAGAGAACTTGTGACCGACTACTTACAGTGCTTAATAAGAAAGGACAACAAAAAGAAGTGCTCTATGAGATTAAATAAACTTTTTGCTTCAATGTTACTCGTCGGTGCCTCTTATACAGGCAATGTGATGGCTGAGAGCTTTCAGCCTTTCAAAGTTACCGATATTCAAGTGGATGGCTTGCAGCGTGTAGCCTTAGGTGCAGCCTTACTTAATTTGCCGATCAAAGTCGGAGATGTGGTTGACCAATTAAAATTACAGCAAGCGATCAAAGCGCTGTATTCATCAACCAACTTTGTTGATATTCGAGTAAGCCACGACCAAGGCACGCTAATTGTTAAAGTGGTAGAAAGACCGACTATCAGTAAAATCAGCTTTGAAGGCAATAAAGACATCAAAGATGAGCAACTGCAAGAGAGCCTTGATAAATCAGGGGTTAAAGTTGGTGAGTCGCTTGATAAAACTATGCTATCCGGCATTGAAAAAGGCTTACAAGATTTTTATTACGGTGTTGGTAAGTACGGTGCAAAAGTTGAAGCGCAAATTGTTTCTTTACCTCGTAATCGTGTTGAATTAAGACTTAACTTTACTGAAGGGTTAGCTGCAGAAATTCGTCAAATTAACATTGTTGGTAATAGTGTTTTTTCTGATGAAGAATTAGTTGGTCTATTGGAGCTTAAAGATTATGTTGCTTGGTGGAACTTTTTTGGTGAGCGCCGTTATCAAAAGCAAAAGTTGCAAGCTGATCTTGAAAAAATAAAAGCCTACTACCAAAACCAAGGTTACATTCGTTTTAGGGAAACATCGACACAGGTTTCGATGACGCCTGATCGTAAAGGTTTATACATCACGATTAATGTCGATGAAGGCGAAAAGTACAAGGTTGGCAAGGTCAATATTACTGGCGATCTCATGGGTCGTGAAGAGCTCTTTAATGCATTGCTACCAATCGAAGAAGGGGATACTTATAACGCCGCAGAAGTAACCTTTACTGAAGATATGTTCAGTAAATATTTAGGTCGATTCGGTTATGCCTACCCTGAAGTGAAAACTTATCCGGAAATTAATGATAAGACTAAAGAAGTCACCTTGAACATTAATATAAACCCAGGTAAACGGGTTTATGTTCGTGCGGTTAACTTCTCAGGAAATGCGGTTACCAAAGATGAAGTTATGCGTCGTGAACTTCGTCAAATGGAAGGGGCATGGTTGAACTCTGCGTTAGTGGAGCAATCGAAAGAGCGTCTGAATCGTTTGGGTTACTTTAAAAAAGTCGATACAGAAACCATTAAGATACCAGGTACTGATGACTTAGTTGATGTTGATTTTAAAGTTGAAGAGCAGCCTTCAGGCTCATTTAATGCGGGTGTTGGCTACGGTTCTGGTACGGGTATTAGCTTACAGTTTGGTGTACAGCAAAGTAACTTTTTAGGTACAGGTAATCAAGCAGGTATTAATATCAACACCAATAAATTCAGTAAGCAGATCAGTCTGTCATACACAGATCCTTATTGGACAAAAGATGGTGTGAGTCTAGGTGGAAGTATTTATTGGAATTCATTGGATTATGGGCGTCAAAATCTTGAGCGCTTTAAAAATGATTCTTATGGTGTCGCATTAACATCAGGTTTCCCTATTAATGAATATAATCGCATTAACGGTGGTATTGGTTATAGACACAATACACTGTCAGAGTTAACCAACAATCAACAAACTAATCGTTTCTTCAAAATCTACCGTGATGGTAATAATGATGAACTAAGCTTTGATAATTTTGAAGTCAATTTGGGTTGGTATCGTAGCACTTTGAATCGAGGTACTTTCCCAACCGATGGTTCTTCGCAGCGTTTCAATATCGAAGCTACTACGCCTGGTTCGGACGTTCAATACTTCAAAGCAGACTTAGATACTAACTTTTATTTTCCATTTAATCGTAATCATAGCTTTGTATTCTTAGCCCGTGCGAGAGTTGGCTACGGCCAAGGCTATGGCAAAACTAATGGTAATGATAACATTTTACCGTTCTGGGAAAATTACTATGCTGGTGGTAGTGGTACGTTGCGTGGGTTCAAATCGAATACCGTTGGTCCAAGAGCATTTGCCATTTTAAGAGGCACAGAGCCTTGTCCAGATCCATCTGGTAGTGGTTGTGGCTTGCCGACAGATCCAAATCAAATTCAAGTGCGTAATGGTCGTACTATCGGTGGTAACGCTGTTGCGACGGCAAGCATGGAGTTAATTTTGCCTATTCCATTCTTAAGTGAAGCTTATACCAATTCAGTGCGTGCTTCAGTGTTTGCTGATGCCGGTACTGTATGGGATACAGAGTTTGATTACGATTCTTATCGTCATTTACCACAGCAAGAATTTAACAAAATTGAAGATTACAGTGATCCAAGTCGCTTTAGAGCATCCTATGGCTTAAGTGTTCAATGGTTATCTCCAATGGGACCTATGGTATTTAGCTTGGCAAGACCGATTAAAGAATATAAAGATGATGATACCGAAGTATTCTCATTTAATATTGGTAAGACATTCTAATCATTGGAACTTATAAAAATAATATGCATACTGCCGATATTTACGTATATACTCGGCAGTCTAATTATTTTAAAACTCAAAAATTGAAGATAGAAAAAGGAGTAGATTTTGAAAAAGACGGTAACTAAGGCTTTACTTACATTGGCGCTGGTAAGTGCTCCATTAATGGCACAAGCTCAAAAAATTGGTGTTGTTGATATGGCGGCGGTATTTGAACAATTGCCACAACGTGAGCAAGTCGCTAAAACACTTAAGTCTGAGTTTTCCGATCGCGAAGCTGCACTTAAGAAAAAGCAAGAAGAACTTCGCGGTTTGCTTGAGAAGCAACAACGTGATGCAGCAATAATGAGTAAAGATCAACAAACTGAACTTCAACGTAAAATGGAATCTTTACGCAGCGAGCTACAGCTTAAAGGTAAAGCGCTTAACGAAGATTTTCGCCGTCGTAGTGGTGAAGAACAGAACAAATTGCTCGTTAAAATTCAAAAAGCAATTAAAACAATTGCAGAAAAAAATAAATACGATATGGTACTGCCAAGAAATGCAGTGGTTTACTTAAAACCATCTGAAGATATCAGTAGCAAAGTTGTAGAGGCCTTAAGTAAAGGCAAGTAATTTGATGGAATTCATATCGATAAAAGAGCTGGCTAACCGACTAGATGGCATTGTTAAAGGTGATGAAACTGTAGCAATTAATGCAGTTTCTACACTAGAAAGTGCCAAAGCGGGCCAGCTCTCTTTTTTAGCAAACCCAAAATATCGTAGCCAACTTGAATCAACTCAAGCCGCAGCTGTGTTATTGACGCCTGATGCTGCGAACGATTTTTCAGGTAATGCAATCATTGTAAAAGATCCTTATGTTGCATTTGCACGTGTTGCTCAGTGGTTAGATACCACGCCAAGAGCCGCCGATGGTATTCATCCAAGTGCGCAAATCGATCCTAGCGCACGCTTAGGAGAAGGCGTCACTATTGGCGCTAATGCAGTGATTGGTGCTGGGGTTATCCTAGGTGACTATGTCGATATTGGCCCTGGTACAGTAATAGGACAAGATTCAATCCTTGGCTCAAAAACACGATTATGGGCTAACGTAACGATTTACCATGATGTGCAGTTGGGTGTTGAGTGTATTGTTCATTCTGGAGCCGTGATTGGTTCTGATGGATTTGGTTATGCTAATGATGCTGGAAAGTGGGTTAAGATCCCACAAACAGGCGGCGTCCGCATTGGTGATAATGTTGAAATTGGTGCAAGCACGGCAATCGATCGTGGCGCCTTAGAGCATACAATTATTGAAGACGGTGTAATTCTCGATAATCAGATCCAAGTCGCACATAATGTGTTGATAGGCGCGCATACTGCAATTGCTGGTAATACTACGTTAGCTGGAAGTTGCGTTATTGGCAAATATTGCATCATAGGTGGAAATTGTGCTGTTGCAGGTCATTTATCCATTGCAGATGGTACACATGTTACAGGTAGCACAAATATCACGAGTGTCGTACGCGAACGCAGTATTATGTCTTCAGCAACCATTGCAATGCCAAACAAGCAATGGCGTAAAAACACAGTGCGTTTTAGACAATTAGATGATTTGTTTCAACGTGTCAAAACACTTGAAAAAACGATTGAAAACAAAGAGTAAATTTTAAATTAAGGATTGTATTTGTGTCCAATGAAATGAATACCATGGATATTCATGAGATCTTAAAGTTCTTACCTCATCGTTATCCATTTTTATTAATCGATAGAGTGCTCGATTTCACTGCTGGTGAATCATTGCACGCCATCAAAAATGTGACGATTAATGAACCCTTTTTTCAAGGTCATTTCCCAGTCAAGCCTGTGATGCCAGGTGTACTGTTACTTGAGGCGATGGCACAGGCCTCTGGTTTACTCGCGTTTAAAACAATGGGCAATGAACCGCCAGCGGAAAATGTTTTGTTCTATTTTGCTGGTATTGATAAAGTTCGTTTTAAACGTGTAGTTGAACCTGGTGATCAAATACACTTTAACGTAAAAATGATCAAAGAACGTCGCGGGATTGGTGTTTTTGAAGGACAGGCCATTGTGGATGGTGAGCTGGCATGTTCAGCTGAAATTATGTGTGCCCGCAGAGAGATTTAATTGTGATTGATAAATTAGCATTCGTTCACCCAAGTGCAAAAATCGGAAAAAATGTAACCATCGGTCCTTGGAGCTATGTCGGTGAAGGCGTTGAAATTGGCGATGATACTTGGCTAAGCAGCCATGTTGTTGTTAAAGGGCCAACAATAATAGGCAAAGGAAACAAAATTTATCAGTTCGCCTCTGTCGGTGAAGACTGTCAAGACAAAAAGTATGCAGGTGAACCTACAAAGCTATTTATTGGTGACAATAATATTATTCGTGAATTTGTAAGTATTCACCGTGGCACGGTTCAAGATAATAGCGAAACGCGCATTGGCTCAAATAACCTTTTGATGAATAATGTGCATGTCGCTCATGATTGTGTGATTGGTGATAACGTAATACTGGCAAGTAACGCTATGATTGCTGGTCACGTGCATGTGGGAGATTGGGTCATTCTTGGTGGCATGACAGGTGTGCATCAGTTTGTGCACATTGGTGCTCATGCTTTTTGCGCTGGAGCGTCTTTGATTTTGCAAGACGTACCGCCTTTTGTGATGGCTTCAGGTCAACCAGCTATTCCTCGCGGCTTGAACCGTGAAGGGTTAAAGCGTCGTGGATTCGATAAAGCCAGTCAACAAGCGGTGATGCGAGCCTATAAAACTTTGTATCGCAGTAGCTTAACAGTTGAAGAGGCCGTTACTGCCTTAAAAGATGAAAGTGAACAGTATTCTGAAGTTAAGCAGTTCCTTGACTTTGTTACCAATTCAAGTCGTGGCATTATACGTTAAGTTGATCCCGTAATACTTACTATTAGGGCCTCTATTGAGGCCTTTGTTTTTTTAACCTGCTTTAAAAATGAATATTGAAAATGACTCAAAGACAAAATCGGATTTTTGCAATTGTTGTTGGTGAAGTATCGGGAGATATTCTTGGTGCTGGATTAGTCGCTTCTTTGCAAAAGCGCTACCCCGACGCTCGATTTATTGGGATCGGCGGTCCTAAAATGCAAGCTTTAGGCTTTGAGTCTCTGTATTCAATGGAAGAACTTTCGGTAATGGGGCTGGTTGAGGTTTTATCGCGATTACCTCGATTGCTTGCCGTTCGCAAAGGGTTGGTTGAAAAAATAACTGAGATAAACCCCGATTGCTTTATTGGTATTGATGCTCCCGATTTTAATATTGGTTTAGAGCTCAAATTAAAAGCTCAAGGCATCAAAACCGTCCATTATGTCAGTCCATCTGTATGGGCATGGCGTCCTAAACGTATTTTTAAAATAGCCAAAGCAACCAACATGGTTTTATCATTGCTGCCTTTTGAAAAAGCATTTTATGATAAGCATCAGGTACCTTGTAAATTCGTTGGTCATACACTTGCAGACGATATTCCTTTACAAAGCGATAAGCAGTTAGCAAGGCAACAATTAGGGTTGGATGCAGAGGCTGAGTATCTTGCAATTTTACCTGGCTCTCGTGGTGGTGAATTAAAGCAGTTAGCTGAACCTTTTATTAAAGCTGCACTGTTACTCAAACAAAAATATCCCGATCTAAAATTTGTTACGCCATTAGTTAACGAAAACCGAAAGCAACAATTCATAGAATCACTAAAGCAATTTGCACCAGACTTAGAAATACATTTAATCGATGGTCAATCTCGTGAAGTGATGGCTGCGGTGGATTGTATTTTATTAGCCTCTGGAACCGCTACCTTGGAAGCCATGTTGGTTAAGAGGCCAATGGTTGTTGCTTATCGAGTAAGTACAATCACGTACTCGATAGCGAAGAGGATGATGCAAATTGACCATTATTCTTTGCCCAATTTACTCGCGGGAGAGCCTATCATTCCTGAATTGATCCAAACTGATTGCACGCCTGAAAAAATCTCTGCTGAGGTTGGTAAGCAATTAGATAGTGACTTTTCGAATGTTAACACTAGGTTCACTGATATACATAAATCGATAGCTTGTAATGCAAGTGAGCGTGCGGCGGATGCTGTCTGTGAGTTAATTTCTGTTGCAACAGTAAATAAGTGAGTAATGCGTCATGGCCATTTTTAAAAATATTACCGAACAGCAAATACAGCAAGTGTGTAGCAGTATGCATGCAGGCGTTGATGAAGTTGGTCGTGGCCCGCTTGTGGGAGATGTGGTTACCGCTGCGGTGATTTTAGATCCTACTAATCCTATTGAGGGTTTGCACGACTCCAAAAAGTTATCGGAAAAAAAACGTGATGCTTTATACGAGCAGATCGTGGCAAAAGCGTTATCAGTAAGTGTTGGTAGAGCCAGTCCTGCTGAAATTGATGACATTAATATTTTGCAAGCAACTATGATGGCAATGCAACGTGCTGTGGCTGGTTTATCAGTGGTGCCGCAGACGGTATTAATTGATGGTAATCGCGTTCCGCAATTGACAATGGAAGCCCATGCTATTGTTAAAGGTGATGGTCTTATTCAAGCGATAAGTGCGGCCTCGATTGTCGCTAAGGTGATAAGAGATAAGGAGATGATTGAGTTGGATAAGTTGCACCCAGAATATGGCTTTGCAGCTCATAAAGGCTACCCGACGAAAGCGCATCTTGCTGCATTGCAACAATATGGTGTTTTACCACAATATCGTCGCAGCTTTAAGCCTGTAAAACTGCTATGCGCTGGTGATAACTAGCTGTGACACTTTTCCTCTGTTATCTTGTATAAACTAATCAAAAAAGAAATTTTATATGTCTGATCCTCGTTTTGTGCACCTTCGTGTTCATAGTGATTTCTCCATGTGTGATGGTGTCGCTAAGGTTAAACCCATTCTCGCTCGCGCCAGTGAAATGAACATGGCTGCGATTGCCTTAACAGATCAAAATAACCTCTGCGGCTTAGTTAAGTTTTATGGTGGCTGCCATGGCGCAGGCATCAAGCCAATTATTGGTGCTGACTTTTGGTTACAAATACCTGATAGCGATGACTTGTGCTCAATCACTGTTCTTGCTTTGGATAATGAAGGTTATCAAAACCTAACTTTGCTGATCAGTGACGCCTACTTAAAAGGCGAGGTGTTGGGTAAAACTATCATCGAACAACAATGGTTGGCTAAATACAACCAAGGCTTATTATTGCTGTCGGGTGCTAAAGATGGCGATATCGGACAAGCGTTATTAAAAGGTAATGCAGCACAAGTTGACCAATTAACCCAGTTTTATCAAACACATTTTCCTGATCGTTTTTATTTAGAATTGATACGAACTGGTCGTGCTGACGAAGAACGATATTTACACATGGCGGTTGCGCATTCGGCGGAGTCTGGCTTGCCTGTTGTTGCGACTAACCAAGTGGTTTTTCTTGAGTCCGATGACTTTGATGCCCATGAAATACGTGTCGCGATTTATGATGGCTATACATTGGCCGACCCTCGTCGCCCGAAAAAATACAGCAAGGAGCAATACCTTCGTAGCGAAGAGGAAATGTGTGAGCTATTTGCTGATATTCCTGAAGCGTTACAAAACAGTGTTGAAATAGCAAAGCGCTGTAATGTCACTGTCAGGTTGAACGAATACTTTTTGCCAAATTTCCCAACAGGTGATATGTCTATTGAGGACTTTTTGGTTAAAGTTTCTCAAGATGGTTTACAAGAACGATTGGAGTTCTTATTTCCCGACGAAGCTGAGCGCGCAGAAAAACGGAAAGAATATGATGAGCGTTTAGACGTTGAACTGAACGTGATTAACCAAATGGGATTTCCCGGCTATTTCCTCATCGTAATGGAGTTCATTCAATGGGGTAAAGATAACGATATTCCGGTCGGACCTGGTCGCGGTTCTGGTGCGGGCTCGTTAGTTGCTTACGCATTAAAAATTACCGATCTTGATCCATTAGAATTTGATTTGCTGTTCGAACGCTTTCTTAACCCAGAACGTGTATCTATGCCCGATTTTGACGTCGACTTTTGCATGGATAGACGTGATGAAGTGATCGATCATGTTGCTGAGCTTTACGGCCGTGATGCAGTATCACAAATTATTACCTTTGGTACTATGGCTGCAAAAGCGGTGATCCGTGATGTTGGGCGTGTGCTTGGCCATCCTTATGGTTTTGTTGACCGAATATCAAAAATGGTACCGCCTGAGCCAGGTATGACGCTGGCGAAAGCATTTGAAGCCGAACCTGCGCTTCCTGAGGCCTATGATGGCGATGAAGATGTTCGTGACTTAATCGATATGTGCCGTAAGTTAGAAGGGGTCACTCGTAACGCTGGTAAGCATGCGGGTGGTGTCGTGATCGCGCCAACTAAAATTACTGACTTTGCGCCACTTTATTGTGACGCAGAAGGGAACAACCCAGTCACCCAATTTGATAAAAATGATGTAGAAACAGCAGGACTGGTCAAATTCGATTTCTTGGGGTTGAGAACCTTAACCATTGTCGATTGGGCATTGAAAATGGTTAATGCAACTCAAGATAAAAAAGGCTTACCGCAGGTTCAAATTGAGTCGATCCCACTTGACGATCCCGCTTCATTTAAGTTGTTGCAACGCTACGAAACCACTGCGGTATTCCAATTGGAATCTCGCGGAATGAAAGATCTCATCAAACGACTACAGCCCGATTGCTTTGAAGATATGATTGCATTAGTGGCTTTATTCCGCCCAGGCCCACTGCAATCAGGCATGGTAGATAACTTCATTGAACGTAAACACGGACGTGAAGAAGTCTCTTACCCTGACAGTCAATGGCAACATGAATCGTTAAAGCCAATTCTTGACCCCACATACGGCATTATTTTGTATCAAGAGCAAGTAATGCAGATTGCACAGGTGCTTTCTGGTTATACGCTTGGTGGTGCCGACATGTTACGTCGAGCCATGGGTAAGAAAAAACCAGAAGAAATGGCGAAACAGCGTGGTACTTTCGAAGCGGGTGCGATTAAAAATGGTGTCGATGGTGAACTGTCGATGAAAATCTTTGACCTTGTGGAAAAGTTCGCAGGTTATGGATTTAATAAATCGCATTCTGCCGCTTATGCTTTGGTGTCTTATCAAACCCTGTGGCTTAAAACCCATTACCCTGCCGAATTTATGGCGGCGGTTATGTCTGCGGATATGGACAACACGGACAAGATCGTCACCTTAGTGGATGAGTGTGACCGAATGGGATTACCTTTATTGCCTCCCGATGTTAACAAAGGCTTATATCAGTTTACCGTCGACGATAATTCGAATATCGTCTATGGCATTGGTGCCATTAAAGGGGTGGGTGAAGGGCCGGTAGAATCCATTCTTTCGGCTCGTGAAAGTGGTGGTGAGTTTAAAGATCTGTTTGATTTCTGTGCGCGAGTTGATTTGAAAAAGCTTAACCGCCGTGTAATTGAGAAGTTAATTCAAGCGGGCGCACTCGATAAGTTAGGTCCACATCGCGCGTCAATGATGGTTACTCTGCCAGAAGCAATATCAGCCGCTGCTCAACATGCCAAAGCAGAAGCAACAGGTCAGAACGATATGTTTGGCTTGTTAAATACCTCTCCCGATGATGCCAGACAGCAGTTCGTTGATTGTACACCTTGGCCTGATAAAATTTGGCTGGAAGGTGAAAGAGATACCTTAGGTTTATATTTGACTGGTCATCCGATCAATCAATATTTAAAAGAATTGAAACACTATACCAATGGTCGCTTAAAAGATGCGCATCCAACAGGACGCGGTAAGACCGTAAAAGTGGCCGGGCTTGTTGTCGCTAGCCGTGTTATGGTCACCAAACGTGGCTCAAAAATGGGTCTGGTTACCTTAGATGATAAAAGTGGCCGTTTAGAAGTCATGTTTTTCACCGAAGCGTTTGAAAAATTCAACCACTTAATTGAGAAAGACAGGGTTTTGATCTGTGAAGGCGAAGTCAGCGTTGACGACTTTTCTGGTGGCAATCGTATGACAGCACGCAATGTCGTTGATATCAGTGAAGCCAGAAGCCACTTTGGTAAAGCGTTAGAAGTTGACTTTGATTCGGCCTTATTAACCGAATCAAAACTAAAATCTTTTAAGCAAGCAATAGAGCCTTGGACTGAAGGGGGTAAAATATCTGTAATGCTAAATTATCGTCAGCATGATGCCAAAGGGCAGTTAAAGCTCGGTGATGACTGGCGAGTGAACCCAACTGATGATTTATTGTTGTCGCTGCAAACCTTGCTTGGTTCGGATAATGTAAGAATGGTTTTTTAATTGATGGAAGACTTAACTCAGTTATTGCTAAACAAATTAGCTCAGATCAGTGATTGGCAGCAAAGAACCTTAGTACTAGGTTACAGCGGCGGTGTTGATTCGGAAGTATTAGCCTTTGGGTTAAGTCTATTAAAACAGCGGCTACCTGCTATAAAGATAAAGTTAGTCTATGTGCATCATGGCTTGAGTATTAATGCAGATAACTGGTCACGACATTGCCAAAGTCGAGCGGAAAAATACCAATTACCCTTTGTAGTAAAACATGTGACAGTCAACCAAGCTGCACGAACGAGTCTTGAAGCAGAAGCAAGAAAAGTGCGTTATCGTGCTTTTTTTGAGGAAATGCAAGACGGAGACATTCTGTTGACGGCACATCATCAAGATGACCAATTTGAAACTTTACTGTTGGCGTTAAAGCGAGGCCAAGGGCCAAAAGGTTTATCGGCAATGGCTCCATTGCAGCCCGTAAAGAAAACAAAATGGCAATTGCGTCCTTTACTTGACGTTCCACGAGCAGACATTGAAGCTTACGCTGCGGATAATCAGTTAAGTCACATTGAAGATGAAAGTAATCAAGATACGCGCTTTGATCGCAATTTTTTGCGTCAGCAAGTGATTCCATTACTAAAACAGCGTTGGCCGTCGATAACCAAAACCGCCAGCAGAACGGCTCAATTGTGTGCTGATCAACAATTACTACTAGAGGAAGTTGTATCTGAGCGGTTAAAGCCTTTTATTGTGACCACGGCTTTTGCTGATCATGTTTTTGATTTGTCTGACTTGGCTGAGTTAAGCCATACTTGGCAACGGCAACTGTTTCGAGGTTTTATTGAAAAGTTATCTTTGCCAGTACCGTCAAAAATTCAACTTGATGAAGTGCTAAGTCAATTATTAAATGCTAAACAAGATGCGACTGTCGAGCTTAAGGTTTCGGGTTTAGTTATTCGCCGCTTTAAACAACATGTTTATGTGTGCGCCAATGATGATAATACGCTTGTGTCATGTAACACGTTAGAGTTATCTGGTTTTCATGAAACAATAGAACAAAAGGGTGAATATATTTTCACTCATAACGCTTGCAAATCATTTTTATTTTCTAATTGTGAACAAGAGTCACAGTTTCAGTCTATCTCTCAAGCGATCAAACGCCCCAAACCAACAGATGTAGTAACAATACGATTTACTGTCGCTGGTGGAAGCTTGTGTCACCCTCATTTTAGAAATAAACGCAGAAGCGTTAAGAAGTTGATGCAAGAGTTGAATATCCCGCCTTGGGAAAGAAAACGAATACCGTTTTTATTTTATGGTGAGGAGTTGATCGCCGCATTAGGCTTCTGGGTTGAACGCTCAGCTTGCGTAAGCATGGAGCAGGCTGGGATTGTGATCAACCAGCCTTAATTAATTATTTCCATGCTAAGCAACCTGTAATTGATTTTTTCCTTTAGCCTTGGCGAGATAAAGTGCTTTATCGGCAAGTTGGTACAGTGACTCGGCATCAAGGTCAGCAGTGTGCTCGGCAATGCCGATGCTGGTCATCACATCAAATTGCTTTAGTAACGCGTTGTGTGATAGTTCAGTTAGAATTCGCTGGCAAAGAATACTGGCGGCTTTGCTATCCCCATGAGCTAAAATAATAAACTCATCGCCACCAATTCTAAAGGCTTGATCTGAATTGCGGATCAGTTTCCTGAGTAAGCCTCCGAATTCACATAAGATAGTATCACCGAGCTGATGCCCGAATTTATCGTTCAATTGTTTAAAGTTATCTAGATCCAGTACAACAAGACTTAATTGGTCTGTACCACGATTACAGCGAGCGATGTTCGATTCGATCATTTGTTGAAAGTAACGACGATTACCTAAGCTAGTCAGTGGATCAAACATGGCTTGCTGTGAGACCTCAGCAAACTTTAATGCATTTTCCAATGGCTGAATAAGCAATTGCTCTATTTTTTGTAGTAATGATAATTGCTTTGGTGAAAGCGCCATCGCTAAGCGATAGACAATCTCGCTGCTTTGCTTGTTAACTTGGATATGGCGTTTAAAGGTTTTCCCTTGGTTTAACCCCCACGACAAGTGATGTTGATTTAACGGCAACTCTATTCCCGTGATCGGCAAGTATTGTTCTAATACCTTGCCAAATTGATTAAAAACACCGCTTGGCTTTAAAGTTGAATGCATCAGTTGCAGTATTTCAGTAAAATTTGGTGAAATTCTACTTTTGATATTAATTGGTGGCACATAAGCGAAGCCTTCCGCTTGAAACTCTGACGCTAACCCAAAGTCCATTCCAACACTCCTTGACACATTATTGTTATAGTGAACTTTTCTATGCGAGATATATGCCAACTGTTTTAAGAGCTTAATGCTGCTAATTCGGAACCGCTAAGTCAAAAAAACGGCTTTTACTGTAAAGAGAGGTCAATTGTTAGGGTCAGAATGTTGACGTCTCGTATCTTGTAGATTGTATATTTTCTGAGTTTGTATACTGCCAAACTCAAGTAATTTGAATATTGGATGCTCAAGTAATTCGTCATTGTTTTTCGATTCTCTTCTGCAGAGTAGCGTATTTCTGAAAGAGCAATAAAGCCAATGAGGTGCCGCTACGTCGGACTCTGGAAAACGATTGATGGGGATATTATTTTTATTTAGGCATGCTTCAACTGCAACGATAAAAAATGCCACTTTTGATATTGTGGATATTGATACATCTCCCGCTTGAGTTAATGGTGTGAAATACAGTGTAAATTGCCCGGTTTTCAATAATCGAGTTGCCGTTCGGGTATTCAAAAGAGAGTGAACTTTCCAAGTATAAAATGGGGATTGCTGGGAAAATAATACGGGTACTAATAAATTAAATGTCTGTTCTAGATGAGTCACTGGTACGCTAATTCTGATTTTATCACCTAGCCTGAGTCGAGCACTAACTGTGCCATTCAGTGCTATGTTGTCAACTAAGATGAAAGCCTTTTTAGCTTGTATTCTCACCTGCCAATTATTGCAAATTAGCCCAACAGTATGTTGATGAGAAGCAAAGTTGATTGTCGTTTTAATATAATTGAATGTCTCAACGTGATAACGTAACAATAATCTTGGCAGTTGCTTTTCGATTAACTCAAAGCGCTGCATCGTAGCCCTATTGAGTTTGGCTATATTTTGATGACGAACTTCAAGGCGAATAGGTTGTTTGAGTGATTCAGTTTCTTTTATTAAGTTGGGTGCGTGATGCTGCCGTTGACGGTGGCGAACAAATGAATCATCTTGAGTTATGCTCGAACGCCTAGCGTTGCCCCGATATTCGACCACTTTATAACATTGAAGGTGTTGATATTGCTCAATGACAGAGTTAATTGTGGTTAGTAGTGAACAATTCGATGAATTGAGTGGATAAGGGATGCCAGCAATAGGCATGTATCGATAACAAAGATAATGAAAATGTAAGTCAGGTTTGTCATGTCTTTTTATTAGGGGAACTGTCGGTATTTGAAGAAAAGCCAATTTCTGATCGATATACAGTAAAAATACCGATATTTGTATTAATGCTTGTAAATTGTAGTTGTGATCTTGGCGTGTGATTGCAGGCTGTAGCTCAATCATAACAATGGACTTTTGATCAAATCCCTTTATTGCAATCCGCCATGAGTGAAAAGGGTTCGAGTCAGACCAAAGTAGAGGAGCTAGCTGATCATAGGCTTCGATAAAATCAATTTTAGGGATTGTGACCTGTACGGTATCACCTAAGAAATCGTATTGCTCCTGCTCTGAACTTTGTACTAAGACAAAGTTCCCGTCTAATTGATATTGCCAACGATTAAAGGTTAATGGCGTGTTTGTAGCGCCAGTTAAATTTTTCCAATGCAGTACCTTTGAAGTCTCAGTTATTGGTTGAGGATGAAGCTTTTTTAGTAAAGGTTTATTGGCGTTGAGTTGCTGTTGAGCTTGACGCCAAATGCAGTGATTTGACTTTCGTTTAGGAATAACAAGGTCAGCTGCACTTTGAGGCTTTGTTGTCGAGTTGAAATAACTTGGAGTTGTTTGAAAAAAATTGCTGGTGTTGGCGATATCAGTAGCCGCACTAGCGGAATAACTATGCTTAAACTCTAAGTGACTTGGCTTAGTTTCAGGGTGAGCTTCTGTTTTTAATTCTAAGGGGAGGTGAAGCTTAGGGGAACATCCAAGCATAAGGTTGAAGACACAGATTATTCATATCAAAAATATCGCTAACATATGAAGTTAATACAAGAAACATGAAGATGAATTAAGCAAGCATTCATTGTATTACGAAGTAAAAAAGCCACTAATTTGGGAGCATTAATGGCTTAATGATGCACTGTGTTTCTTCCTGCCTAAGGAAAATTTATAAAAAATAATCGCTCTAAAGCTTATTTTCTCTCTTTCTTTTTTTCAAACCAAGGCCTAATTCTCGTCCTCGATACCTAGCGTAGTATGGAAAACCAATCGTGAGACAAGTTAATAATAGCGTTTCAATGATGGCAAAAGACAAGCTTGCATCTGCGATATAAAGTAGAGTTAAAGCGTGCAGTAAATAGAGACAGAGGATAAAACTTCCCCAAGCATAAGTGTACGGATTACCTTGAATAACGCCTTTAAGTGGTAACAGCAGTGGTAAAATCCATATCAGCATGAAAACAAAGCTATAACTACCATTGAGCCATTGCTGAGTAAAATAACTGCCAAGCATTAATACCAAGGCAATATAGCCAATTCTGCAAAGATTCAATAAAGTTGAGGTTGTCATTTATTTGTCCTAAATGATAGTAAACACGTTTTCAGGTGGGCGACCGATCACGGCTCTATTATCAGCAATAACAATAGGACGTTCGATTAATTTTGGCGTTGTCACCATTGCTTGAAGCAGCTCTGCATCGCTCAAATTTTCATTGTTCAACTGTAATTCTTTATATTCCGCCTCTTTAGTACGCATTAGTTCTCTTGGTGAGATATTAAGCATTGATAAGATAGACGACAATGTGTCGATGGAAGGGATATCTTTTAAATACTCAACGACAGTAATATCACATTGATTATCTTTTAATAAGGCCAAGGTTTGACGACTCTTAGAGCAGCGAGGATTATGAAAAATAGTAACTTTGGTCATGGTATTCTCTTGTTTACTTCAGTGAACGAAGTTCTTTATCTGCAATTTTAAACTGGCGAATTCTAGCGGTGATCCGAGCTAATTGTAAAGGCTGGTCGACGCTGCTTTGGTAAGCGTAATTCAATTGGTCAATTGCGCCTTTATAGTCAGCATGTAATGCCAGTAGCTCAGCACGGGTATAATAAGTTAACGCAAAATTATGCATGTTTTCGTATGCCGTTAACAATAATTCATAAGCGACGGTATTTTCCTTATTGTAGAAAATAGCGTCTTCAAGCAATGGTACGGCTTTTTGCGGCTGTTTGATCCATAAATAAGCGTTAGCAAGGTTGATATTAATCACTTGTGATGTCGGTTTTAACTTATGCTGTTGCTTCAGTAAGTTAATGGCTTGATCGGTTTTATACTCAGCCAATAAAATGTCGGTTTTGGTGTCGATGTAAAATAAATTGTCGGCATCTTTTGCTCTTAAAGCGGTAATTATCTTATCCGCCTCGCGATATTTCTCCAGCTCAAATAAGGCTAATGCTTTACCGTATAAGGCGGATTCTTTGAAAGCAAAAGTATTTCTTTCTAGCTGTTTTTGATATAGATCTAATGCCGATTTAGCGGGTTGACCTGAAAATCGGACTTGTATGCGTGCTTTAGCTAATTGAAAATCTAAATTATCAGGGATAAATCGATGAGGGTATTGAGCCGCGCGATTTCGTGCTTCAGAAATCCGAGATTCGCTTAACGGATGCGTCAATAACATTTGCGGTGGCTTAGTGGTGAAACGGTATTGAGCTGCTAACTTACCAAAAAAGGTGGCAGAAGCATTAGGATCAAACCCAGAATCAACTAAAACTTGCATACCAATGCGATCGGCCTCTTTTTCATGGGTTCTGGTGTAGTTAATACGTGACTGAGTGGCAATGGCAGTGGTGGTAGCCAGTGCTGCTATACCAGCTTGGGGCGCTGCAATCGTTAATAAAATAGCCCCGAGCGTTCCGACTAAAGTGGCTGGTGTTGCTTTCTTTTGTGCTTCGATGCTGCGAGCTAAATGTCGTTGGGTTACGTGAGTGATTTCATGGCCGAGTACAGAGGCTAATTCGCTTTCATTGTCTGCTTTTAATAATAACCCTGTGTGTATTCCTACATGACCGCCAAAGAATGCAAATGCGTTTATCACATTATTGCGGATCAAGAAAAATTCGAATGGAGTTTTGACATCATGAGCATGAGCGACCAGTTTGTTGCCTAATTCACTGACGTATTGATTGAGTACTGGATCGCTAACGATCGGAGCCGTTGAGCGAATAACGCGCATGTAAGCGTCACCGTACTTTAACTCTTTATCAATACTGAAGGTATTACTGGCCGCAGTACCTAAATCGGGGAGATCTGTATTGGCATAGCTGGTGGTGCTTCCAAGTAACATGGCGCAGCTAGTTAGGTAAGCAAGAACGGTTTTTTTCATGTTTGTCATTATTGGTTCACTGCCGCTTTTTTCTGGTAAAGGGTTGCAGAAATCTGACCTTCACAATTATTAACAAGGTTGCTTGAGGTTTGTGCTACAACTAAGGATAATGTTGTCAGTCATCCCAATGCAAGTTCATTATGCTTTTTATAGATTTAACTCAGTACCGCTGTCCGTTACCTTTGGTTAAAACTAAACTATTGTTAAAGAAGATGACACAAGGTGAGCAACTTCAGCTTTTATTATCAGACCCAGGTTCTCGTCAAGATGTTCCCCAGTTTTTAACTAAACAAGGGTATTTAGTTAAAGAATTATTAAATAATGACTCAAATTTACATTTGTTGATCACGAAAACACAGAACTAATCAAATGGAGCGTTCATGCTATCCCTATTAAAGACATGGTATAAAGACAGATTTAGTGATCCGCAAGCCGTCACGTTAGTATTGATCTTACTCAGCGTGTTTTTCGTGATTTATTTCGCTGCAGGAATTTTGGCACCATTAATTGCTGCGTTGGCGTTGGCATTTTTGCTCGATTGGCCTGTAGTACAAATGACACGCATCGGCATCGGTCGTACCGCTGGTGCTTCCATTGTGTTACTGATATTTATTGGTTTAATGCTGCTGTTAATATTAGGGCTGATCCCAAGCATATGGCAGCAAGGGATCACCTTACTCACAGAGTTGCCGAACATGCTCGATAAAGGCTTGGCTTTGATCCAAGAATTGTCATCAAAATACCCTGAATACATCAGTGTTGAACAAATTCAAACCATGATCGGTGAGCTTCAATCAATGGCTGATAGCCAACACATATTGGATCTTGGTAAGCAACTGTTAGGTTTCTCAGCATCATTACTGGTATTGATGGTTTACGCCATTCTAGTGCCGTTATTAGTGTTCTTCTTTTTGAAAGATAAAACGACTTTATTGACAGGAGTAAAGCGTTTTTTCCCCAGTAATCGCCAGCTAGCAGGGCAAGTTTGGTCTGAAATGCACCAGCAATTATTCAATTATATTCGTGGGAAAATTATTGAAATTGTCATTGTGGGCGTCGTGAGCTATGTATTCTTTACCTTAATGGGTTTACAGTACGCTGCATTATTAGCAGTACTGAATGGATTATCAGTATTGATCCCTTTCTTAGGTGCAACCTTAGTTACATTGCCTATCGCGCTGGTGGCTTTCTTTCAATGGGGAATAAGCCCTGAATTTGGTTATTTAATGCTGGGCTATGGCATTATTCAAGCATTGGATGGTAATTTACTGGTGCCATTATTATTTTCTGATGCTGTGGATTTACATCCGGTATTTATTATTGCGGCAGTACTGGTTTTTGGTGGTCTCTGGGGAGTTTGGGGCGTATTCTTCGCTATTCCGCTGGCGTCTTTGATTAAAGCTGTAGTGAACGCATGGCCACAGAAAGCGCCGCAACAGGTTTCATAGAAAACTAAATAAACAAGTGACGTAGTGTCACTTGTTTATTTTGAAATACGTCACTCAATTTCTAATGAAACATGTTCAAGCTCAACATTACAAATGTCTCGCAGTGCAGATAATGTTTGGTGGACGAGCGTAATTTTTCCTGCCGATGACTCAACTAATACCGCACGTTTAATGGCATTATAGCTTTGATTATGACGAATTAAATCGCACAGCGCCATTTGCATTGGCATCATAGAAGGGTTAAATGCTGCATTTTCAGCGTAGCGACCTGAAAACAAAGTGCCGTCTTCAAGTTCAATCGTTACCGCTGCGTAGGATTTTGAGTAAGGCGCATAACTTTTACCTGCCTGATGTGCAGCTTCCAAAATAACCGGATCTTCACTGATTAGCTTTAATTGAACAGGCTGCTCCGCTAAGAGCGGTGTGGTAATTTGTAGATCCTTTGGCCCGAATGCATAGGGTAAGTAATATGCTAATGTTTGCGTTTGTTGTTGTGGTAGATGGATCCTGACATTACTGCTATCAATTAATTCATTAATAAATTGACGACAGTGGCCACAAGGACTGTAGTTGACAATAATGTCGGTAATTTTCTTTTCACCTTTTAACCAAGCGTGGCTCACGGCACTTTGCTCTGCATGGACCGTTTGACCCAGTGCATCGTTAGGAAGTTCTAAATTTGCCCCCATGTAGATATCACCACTGCCACCTTTAGCGATAGCGCCAACAAAAAAATTGCTGATGGAAGGCACTGAAAGCGCCGCAGCAACTGGTAATAGTTCAAGCAATAGTTTTTCTTCTGATAAACCAGTGATGCGCTGTAACTGTTCGAGCTGTTTTGCGTCGAAGTGGCCTGAAAAATCCTTGTCTAATAGTGGTACCAATGCTTGTGCAAGAAGCGGTGGTAGCTGGGCGATGCTTTGAACGAATCTATCCTGCATTCCCTGTTCCTCAATTTTTATTTAAGTTGTTACGTTTTATTCTAATGAAGATACTTAATATAAAATGAGATTAGCTTCTCATTTACCTATTGTTTTCATCTTCGCTTTGTTATTTACTGTGGCGAGTCACATTGACTGCAAGTAATTACATAATGCTGAGAGTAATTTTTGTTTTTCTTGATCTTGTTCCGTTTCGTGTAATAAATTTTCGAGTCTTAACATATAATCAGCATCGGTTAATCGAGCTTGACAGAATTCACGCCAGCGATGGTTTTCATCATCGGATAATGTTTCCGGATAGTTTCTTGCGCGAAAACGAAATAACATTTCAGGCAGACGTTCGTCATCAAACTTTAGATCCAATGCGGCTAAATTTTGAGGTTCGGTCTGTTGAACAATTGCCATTTTATTTTTATCCGCATGGCTAAAGAAACCACCGGAATAGAGCATTAAATCAGGATCGGTTTGTGGCTTGCGATCTTCATTACTAAAGAGTTGTGTTAGCTTCTCACGAATATGTGGATTTTGCTTAAGTAATTTGTACTGTTGTCGTGCAAATTCTTTATCAATGCTTAATCGCTGCGCATTTTCATCGGTTAGGGTTTTCGCTGTGGTAATAAATGGCGACTTATTGATGTGCACTTGCTTGACTGGAATAGGTAATTCATCTGGGCCTAAGTCAGCATAACGGGTATACATTCGTTGCTTGATCTCTTCTACAGTTAGCTCAATAAGCGGTGAAATATCCATATTGAGGTTCACGGCGATTACAGCATTTTTATTATCAGGGTGATGCACCACAGGCGCAATAATGGCTGTGCAACCATTGATAGCACTAAATCGCGAGCTGACATGTAGCAGAGGTTGCATGTTCAACACATCAAGTTGTGCTGACACTGCTTGCTTGCGTCGAAGTGAAAAATAATAATCGAATAGCTTTGGTTGTCTTTCTTTAATCAATTTTGCTAAAGCAATGGTTGCTTTTACATCAGAGACTGCATCGTGCGCATTTTCGTGAGCTAAGCCGTTAGCAATGGTTAAGTTCTCCAGTTTAAAATTTGGTGAGCCGTCTTCATTTTCAGGCCAATTTATACCGTCTGGTCGAAAAGCATAACAAGCACGGACAAGATCAATAATATCCCAACGAGAATTGTTGTTCTGCCACTCTCGGGCATAAGGGTCGATAAAGTTTCGGTAAAACCCATAGCGACTCACTTCATCGTCGAAGCGCAAAGAGTTATATCCGACTACGCAAGTATCAGCTTGGCTAAATAATTTATTAATGCGATTCATAAACTCGGCTTCAGGCATACCTTTGCGATTTGCTTCTTGCGGCGTTATCCCTGTTACTAGAATTGCTTCAGGTTGAGGTAGATAATCTGTGGATTGGCGACAATAAAAACTCACAGGCTCGCCAATAATGTTTAAATCGAGATCAGTTCGAATAGCTGCAAATTGAGAAGGACGATCCTTTGCTGGGCTTGTTCCGAAAGTCTCGTAATCGTGCCACAATAAAGTTGGCTGTTCGCTGTTGTTCATGTGTGTCCTTTATTGTTGGCGATAAATTGCCATTAAACGCTATTTTTCTACCCTCAGACGAAAATAGCAATGTTTGCAGTTAGGCTGAGCTGATTGTTTTAGATGGATTACCGTTAACAATACTAAATCCACAATTGTCATTTTAATTATCGCTTTAGATGGCATGGTACGCAACAGCTGATAAAATTCGATAGCGAGCTTGATGCTTTATTGCCCGAACAAGGCTTAATGAAGCCATCGCATTTTCACTGTGACTGCTTCAAAGAACTTTTTCAAACTTTATAGTTCAGGAACAAAAATAAGCCGACATTAGTTATATTTTATGATAGCTCATGGCTAGTTGCACCATATGATGATTTTCTCTTTTGATAACATTATGTTATTTGCGAGTTAATATTGCTGCATTTCTACTATTCTTAGAAATGTAAGGATGTGTTTGCTCAGGGATGAATGTCGTATTGAGATAATTTAGAAAGCCAAATAACTCCCTGATCCTGAGAGTTCGTAGTTTTATTGTTGCTAGGATCTAGATAATGAAAATTCATACAGGCGCAACCCAGTTAATTGATGTACTAGAACGGAAAGACGTACAGAGTATTTTTGGCTATCCTGGTGGCGCCATTATGCCAATTTATGATGCCTTGTATGAAAGTGATATTGACCATTATTTATGCCGTCACGAACAAGGCGCGGCATTTTCTGCAATAGGATTTGCACGTGCATCAACCAACGTTGGTGTTTGTATGGCGACTTCTGGGCCCGGCGCAACCAATTTAGTTACGTCACTTGCCGATGCTCTACTTGATTCAATTCCGATTATTGCAATTACAGGTCAAGTTTCTTCTCAATTAATGGGGACAGATGCGTTTCAAGAAGTCGATATCATAGGTATGTCGCTTTCTTGTACCAAGCATTCTTTTTTGATCAAACATGTAAATGAAATTCCCGCCGTGATTGATAAAGCCTTCAAGATTGCTACGACTGGTAGAGCAGGCCCTGTACTTATTGATATTCCGAATGATATACAGTTGCAGCAAGTTACCCAAACCGTCAGTGCTTTGTCTGAATCCGAGCCTATAGCTCCACTCCCAATTGAAATTCTTTCAGAGATTAAAAAGCGCATTGCGGGAGCTAAAAAACCGATCCTCTACGTCGGTGGTGGTGTGGGTATGGCAAATTCGGTGTCTGAGCTAAGGGATTTTATGACTGTAACCAACATCCCTAGTGTGTCGACGTTAAAAGGGCTTGGCACGATTGATGAGCTGCACAGTGGTTATTTGGGCATGCTTGGCATGCATGGCACTAAAGCAGCAAACTTAGCAGTACAGCAATGTGATTTGCTGATTGCTGTCGGTGCAAGATTCGATGATAGAGTTACTGGCAAACTTGATGGTTTTGCGCCACATGCGCAAGTGATACACATCGATATTGATCAATCAGAAATAGGAAAAAGACGGATTGCAGATGTTGCGTTAATAGGCAATCTGCAAAATATTTTGCCAGCAATATCGATAAAACTTGATATCAACAACTGGAAAAAAGCTTGCCAGAATCTGAAAGCTGAATATGCATGGCGTTATGATCACTCTGGCGATTCGATTTACGCTCCTGCGGTTTTAAAACACATTAGCGATGCAATAACCAGTGATACTGTAGTTATAACAGATGTTGGGCAGCATCAAATGTGGGCTGCTCAACATATGTCTTTTACTCATCCGCGAAATTTCATAAGTAGTGGTGGTCTAGGAGCGATGGGGTTTGGGCTACCTGCTGCAATAGGTGCTCAAGTTAGTCGACCACAAGATCCTGTTATGGTTATTTCTGGCGATGGTTCGCTCATGATGAATATACAAGAGTTAGCGACCATTAAAAGATATCAACTACCGATAAAAATCGTGTTGTTCGATAACAGTAAACTTGGATTGGTACGTCAATGGCAGGATTTATTTTTTGATGGCAGACAAAGCGAAACAGATTTATCCGATAATCCTGATTTTATTATGTTGGCAAAGTCTTTTGGAATAATGGCTCGAGTAGTTTCTACTAAATCAGAAGTTCAAGCTGCTGTCGAACAGATGCTTAACCATAGCGGCGCTTTTTTGTTACGGGTTAAAATCGATGAAAGCGACAATGTTTGGCCGCTAGTCGCGCCAGGTAGTGCAAATGAACATATGATCGATAAAAACTGAGGTATTATCAAAAGGATTTTGATTATGCGATATTTTAATTTACAAATTAAAGCACTAAGGAAGCCTGAATTGTTAGAGAGGTTACTCCAAGTCACCCGATATCGCTGTTTTCAGCTGAACAGCATGAACGTAACGATAAACGATGAAAAACACTTATACCGAATAACCATGAATGTGGGTGCTGTGGCGCCGATTGAACGATTACAATTGCAACTGAATAAAATTATTGACGTCATTGAAATTACTGTTTTTCAAGATTCAGAAGAGAAAAATACAGTAAGTTAATGGTGAAGCATAGGTTGTGTTATCCGCCGCTATTAGTGTCAATTATTGAGTTTTATCAGACATAAAAACTAAGATCTGTTAAGATATTTCGCCAATGTTTATGTCCTTCAGGTTGTTATGTCGTATATTTGTCCGCTTTGCGCTGAATCATTAACTCAAACTGAACACGGTTTGCAGTGTCCGAATAAGCATTCTTTTGATCGTGCCAAAGAAGGCTATGTTAATTTGTTGCCAGTGCAAAAGAAAAGCTCCAAAGCTCCTGGTGACAATAAATTGATGATGCAAGCAAGGCGAGAGTTTTTGCAAAAAGGTTTTTACCAACATTTAAGCGATCGAATCAATGAAGTAATAGTAGATTTGTTACCAGCCGATGCTACGGTTTTAGATCTAGGTTGTGGCGAAGGTTATTATACTTCACGATTAAACCAGGCTTTGAATACGCAATGCCGTGCTAACGTGTTTGGTTTAGATATTTCTAAAGTCGCAATTCGCTATGCATCAAAACGCCACAGAGATATTCAATTTTGTGTGGCAAGTGCGTTTGAAACTCCTTTTGCTGATGGTTTTTTCGATGCGTTGCTGCGCATATATGCACCTTCTAAAGGAGTTGAGTTACAACGTTTGATTAAGCGTGGTGGCTATTTAGTGACAGTAACGCCAGGACCACAGCATCATTGGTTTTTGAAAACAATTATTTATCAACAGCCGAAGCCACATGATGAACAACCAGTGCTAATTGAAGGCTTTGAGTTGCAACATGTGGAACGTTTGCAAACCGAAATGACACTTATTGATACGAAAGACATTAGTAACTTTTTAAATATGACGCCTTATGCTTGGAAATTATCTGAAAAGCAAAAAACAGAACTTCAGCAAGGTTTGGTGTGCGAATTGGACTTTATAATTCAAATTCATAGACGAACATAGATTGTGATGGTTGAGTATAAAAACGAAGTTTGTCAGTATTTGTTCAGTAAATTGTTCATTTTTTTGTGATACTTTTAGACACAATCACTATATTTGCTGTTGATTTTATGAATTTTTATTTTCAGTTCATATAGTCAGTTGACATACAGCTGAAATGCTTTATAGTCTACACAGCTTGAAAGTTGGGCTTATATTTATGTTTTCATTTCGACCTTGTTCGTCCTGTATCATAAGTAATACCGGCATTTTCAGCTTTATTGCCGTTACGGCTTAAATTAAACATTACAGGATACAAAATTATGGCTAAGCAAACTGGTACCGTTAAATGGTTCAATTCTGATAAAGGTTTTGGATTTATCGAGCAAGAATCAGGTCCAGACGTTTTCGTTCACTTCCGTGCAATTAACACTGAAGGTTTCAAAACTTTAGATGAAGGTCAAAAAGTTTCTTTCACTGTTACTCAAGGTCAAAAAGGCCCACAAGCTGAAGATGTAACTGTTATCGCTTAATTGCTTAAGCATTCAGATTGTTAAAAACCGTGCATTGCACGGTTTTTTTGTTTTAAACGGTTGTTTCACGCGATTGTAAAGCTTGTTCTAATTGTTGTACTTGTTCTTCTAATAAAGAAATAATTTTTCGCTCCATGGAAAAAGCTTTTTCATTTACTGCTTGTATGCACCTGAGTTGAAAAAGTGTTTGTTCACCCGTTGCTTCTCGTTTAGCGATATCATAATTCAATAAGTTCACAATCCTTTTTGATGTTTTATCAATAACTTTTTTCGAAGCCCAAGAAATTGAGCGTAACTCGGCCTTTTCACATTTAAAATATTTTAGTGTCTCGGTTTTTCCGACGTTCGATACTTTATAAGATACATCGCGTCCCGATAATTTGAAACAACCAACATTTGGGATCGTTAACTGACTGCCTTGATTTAAATAACCGTAGTCCCGTAAGTGCTGGACAATCGCATCCTCGATTTTAGAATAGCGGCTTGGAAACATTGAGCAGTCTCATTGGCTAACATCGTAATACTTAAAATAAAGTATCTTCTAAACTGCGTCCACGCATAATTGATTTATATTGGGTCTTATTTTTGCTTAACAAAGTTAATATGTGTAATTCAATATCTGAATTCTCATCATGTTGGTATTGTAAAATAATGCAATGAGGATCGGATAACTCAAGGTCAATAACTTTATCTAACTGCTTTAATTCTAATAATAAGCTTTCGCTGACGTTTTGTTGCATGGTTAAGGTGATGTATGCTTGTTGGTCGGAATGTTGTTGGATCCTGAGAGCTTGTTTTAAGTGACCGCGGTCTAGGTATAGCACTTGATCACACAACTTCTCAAGTTCATCTAAGTTATGCGAACTGATCAAAAAATCAATGCTACTTTGATGTTCTGTGATAATACGTCTTATCTGTTTAGCATTAGCGGGATCAATGCCAGCAGTTGGTTCATCAAGTAGAATGAGTTTTGGCTTGCCAATGAAAGCTTGGGCAATGGCGACGCGCTTACTCATGCCATGGCTAAGTGCAGTTGGCTTTTCATTAGCAATATGACTCAGCTCTACCATCTCTAATACTCTGTCACTTTCCTTCACGGCATGGGCTTTGGAGAAGCCTTGCAATTGAGCAAAAAATTGCAATTGTTTCGCCACGCTCAGGCTCGGGTCTAGTACACTATCTTGCGGTAATGCAGCGAGTTTTCCTGTGAGCGCTGAAGACGTTGTTCGCTCTCCTAAGATGTTGATGTCACCTGATGTAGCAGGTATAAAGCCACACAAGAGTTTGAATAATGTTGTTTTCCCTGCACCATTAGGGCCAATTAGGGCAATCGGTGAACCAGATTCAACATGAAAGCTCACATTATTTAATGCGATATTTGAACCGTATTTTTTTATTACATTTTGACAGTGAATGAGACTCATAGCGAAATCCTTTGCATATATGTTCTGCCGAGAACAAGAAAAATACCGGCTTGAAGTACGGGGATGACAGAATAGTTGAAGACTTCTTTGCCATATGAATTGATCATGTCTGCGATTTGAACACCTGGTTTGATGTACTCAATAAAACTGAACGCAGGAAGATAATAATGAATAATTGTTATAAAAATAGTAGCTAATACCCAATATAAGACAGCAAGTAAGGAAGCTTGGCGAGCGCTTTTTGCATGCAGTGATAAAGTCGCCATCAACGCGGTATAGGGCAGTAAATTGATTAACAGTGCAAATAATAATTGAGTACCTGTTGTTACTGCATAAGCTAATAATTCAGGATCTCGATAAACGGCAAGAACAATTGTGGCGATAACTGAAATAAAAATTAAGATGCTTTGGATGATCATATGAGCAAAGAATCGCCCAAAAAATATCGAATCTCTCGATGTTCTTAATAACAAAAATCGAAGTGTTCCGCGTTGTTTATCAGATGAAAATTGATCAGCCGTGATAATTAAACTGAACATGGGAAATAAGTATAAGGCAATAAGCCAATATACCGACATTTCAGCAACAACCCAATTTAACAACTTAGATGATCCACTCATTTGAGCAAAACCGAGGATGAATTGTCTAAATTCGTCGGTCAGCAACAGATCCGTTGCGCTTCTTATTGGATAGAGCAGTATCAAAGCCCATAGCAAGCTAAAACAGGTAAGAGCGATAATGCCTCTTGGTTGGGTAAATAATTTTTTTACCTCAAAACCGGAAATAATTAACGTATTTTTAAATGCAGATGGAGAAGCATTGACTGCCATAAAGTGTCATCCTTTTCTATAATCAGGGGATTACATTACCGTTTATTGCAACAAAATAACAATAGGCGTAATAAATAAGGGAATAATTTTATGAAACATTTTATTGCAATAATGGTATTGGGGGTGCTTACAGGCTGTACTTCCACTTCAAAGATAGCGGTTCACTGTATTCCTGTATCAATGCAAAATTCAGCTGTTGATCCGGTACAACTTCTCGCAAGTTTAAATACCTGCGTCGACGAACAAGAGTTTTCGAAAGCGGCAGAGCTGTATTATCTAAGTATGGGAAAGGCAAAGTTCGACGAAAATCGTACGTTAAATAACAACCTAACTCAAGTAGTAGCAAAGCACCATAAGATGTTTTTAAGCGAACTACCAGCAAAAGATGCAAAAATGCTATCTCAACAGATCATGAATAAACTAAAGAATAATAATGAGATTTGTCGGCAATTGAAAAAGCAACATAAGTCAACTCATCAAGTTAATTATAGTAATAGCTTACAACTTGAAAATAAGGCGCAGCAAAGGGTAATCAATAAGATTATACGCTCCTTTGATACCGAAAAGCGTTGGCAACAAAGTATTGATGAGATCTTAGGTTGTCCTTAACGGGCTGTTCTGAATATTAATTTCTATTCATATTAGCATTTTTTATACCAGCTTTAAATTGGATACTGTAACCTTAGGCTACAATTTAAAATCAAAATTTGTTGTTATGGATAGACTTATTTCTTCGCCAGCAGCTGAAGCTAACTACGGGGCAACGATCTTTCCACATGTCGAAAGTCCCACTAAAGTTACAACACAACAACCGCAAAGAGTGATAACAACACCTAATGGCACGACTTTTGAGTGTAACTCAACAAAATCGTATCCAAGAGAGACTGTAAGTGAAGCTAATATAAATAACGAGTTTGATGCTACAGAATGTTGCTGCAATATCTTGGATAAACTGTGTGCTTTTTTATTTTGTGAATGCTTCAATCCTAAAAAAGTGAATGTCGAAGATAAATTTATTGTAGAATCTCTAAGTTCATTCGAGAGAAGAACTCAGTGACCCTAATTAATGGGAGTCCCACTAAGGTATTTGGATCATCGCCTTCTAATCTTTCAAACAATGTAATCCCCAACCCTTCAGATTTAAAACTGCCAGCGCACCAAAGTGGATTCTCTTTTGCTACATAAGCTGTAATTTGTTGCTCGCTTAATAATTTAAAGTGAACATGGAAAGGCTCAACACTAGATAGCATAGACTTTGTTGAGCTGTCATACACTGCCACTCCTGTATAAAAAGTGATGCACTTGCCTGAAGCATTCATTAATTGCTTAATGGCATTCTCTTTCGTTAATGGCTTGCCAATAATATTACCTTCTATAACACATACTTGATCGGAACCGATAAATAGTGCATCGGGTTCTTGGGTCAATTGAGCGCCGGCGAGGGCTTTTTCTTTTGATAAACGCTCGACTAATTCAGTGGCTGTTTCATTGGGTTTGGCTGTCTCATCGACATCTGGCGCAATACTAAAGAAAGGTAGCTGTAGTTTGCTTAAAATGCTTTTTCGAGATTCGGAACTGGATGCAAGAATAATTTTTTTCATGTTATTTAGATTGTATTTAAAGGTGGTGCATTTATTTGGGCGATATAAATATATGCTTTATGAATTAAATGCAATTTATTTAAGCGTTGTTTGCTTGTTTACCGGCCTTTGCTTAGGTAAAATCGCACATTCTGTTAATTTCAATGCCGAGGTTGGAGAATTCTTGTAGCGTGAGATGCAATTTTTCCTTTGACTCAAGCGTTTTCAAACTATAATATGCGCGGCTTATGCAAACAGCAAAGATACCGGTTTCAATTGATCCGTTAAGAACTGCCCAAAGTCAACTCGATTATGAAGGGATGATCCCGGGGAAACAGTGTAAACGGTTAAATGAGTTATGTGCCGGCGACTGTTCCGATGTATCAGTATCGTTGGAATGTGGTGTAGATTTACAGGGGATAGTCTACCTGAAAGGGAAGGCTGTGACGGAGCTCACTCTGACATGTCAACGCTGCATGAGATCCTATAATACAGAGGTTACGGTCGAGTTCTGCTTTAGTCCTTGTAAGACTCAAGCAGAAATCGATGAGCTCCCGGAAGCGTATGATCCGATTGAGTGCAACGAAATTGGCGAAATACGTTTACATCAATTGATCGAAGATGAATTGATAACTGCCATACCTCTCATCCCTCGTCATGAAGATGATTCGTGTCACTTGGGTTCGAAAGATGTGGTTGTAGGCGTGATTGAGTCCGTTCAAGAAGAACGACCTAATCCGTTTGCAATGTTAGAAAAACTGAAGAGCAAGTAATCTAGGAGACAGAGCCAATGGCTGTACAACAGAATAAAAAATCACGTTCAAAGCGCGGAATGCGTCGTTCACACGATTCATTAACAACAACTCAGTTGTCTGTTGATGCAACAAGTGGTGAATTACACTTACGTCACAATGTGACTGCTGACGGTTACTACCGCGGCAAAAAGGTTATCAACAAGTAATTGGTTGTATAGCTTATGACAGATCTGACGCTTGCGTTAGATGTGATGGGGGGCGATTTAGGCCCTCAAATATCAGTGCCTGCTTCATTGCGGGCATTGAGATTTAATCCTTCTTTAAAGGTTATCCTTGTCGGTTGTCAAACCGAAATTTCAAAATATTTACTCAATATTGACGATATTCAAAGCAGAATAGAAATATTGCATGCTGAAGAAGTTGTCACTATGACGGATAGACCTTCACAAGCACTTCGTACTCGAAAAAACAGTTCAATGCGCAAAGCCATTGACTTGGTTAAAAATGGCCGAGCAAATGCGTGTGTTAGCTCTGGTAACACAGGCGCGCTCATGGCGATGTCGAAGGTGTTATTAAAAACCTTGCCGGGCATTGACAGACCAGCACTGATTGGCCGACTGCCGACTGTGACTAAATCCAAGCCCGTTTACTTACTTGATTTAGGTGCCAATGTTTCCTGTGATTCTGAAACCTTGTTTCAATTTGCGGTAATGGGGTCTGTCGTATGTGAAGTGATCGAAAAGAAAGCCAATCCAACGGTGTCATTACTCAATGTCGGTAGCGAAGAAATCAAAGGCAATGACCAAGTCCAACAAGCATCAGTGTTGTTACAACAGTCACAACAAGTAAATTACTGTGGCTATGTGGAAGGTGATGAAATATATTCTGGAAAAAGAGACGTTATTGTTTGTGATGGCTTCGTTGGAAATATCACTTTAAAAACCTCAGAAGGTATTGCCAACTTTTTGATCAGTCGTATGAAACAAGGCTTATCGAATGGCTGGTTTGCACAAATTATCTCCAAACTCGTTGGATCTAAAATTGAGTCTGTTTTCAATCAGATGAACCCCGACCAGTACAATGGTGCAAGTCTGGTAGGATTGCGTGGTATTGTTGTTAAAAGCCACGGTAATGCAGATGAAACTGCGTTTTTTAATGCAATAAATCTTGCGGCTACAGAGGCTCAGAGGCGACTACCGGAACTTATATGTGATCGGTTGGAGTCGATTCTTTTAGATTTTAGGGATTAGAACCAAATAACCGTATTTTTCTGTTCAATTAGAATGTAAATTATCGGTTTTAATGCCCCCAATATACTGATTTCATTTTATGCATACAAAAATTCTTGGTACTGGCAGTTACTTGCCAGTTCAGGTGCGTAGCAATCAAGATCTGGAACAAATGGTTGAGACCTCAGATCAGTGGATTGTTGAACGCACAGGTATTTCTGAAAGACGCATCGCAGCAATGGATGAGTCTGTCTCTTCAATGGGCTATCAAGCTGCCCTCAATGCGCTTGAGATGGCAGGGCTAGAAGCCGAAGACTTAGATATGATCATTTGTGGCACCACAAGTGGTGAAAACGCATTTCCTGCCTCAGCCTGTGAAATTCAAGCCATGCTTGGTCTTAATACCATTCCTGCGTTTGATGTGGCAGCGGCGTGTTCTGGCTTTATTTATTCTTTATCGATAGCCGATCAATTTATCAAAGGTGGCGTACATAAGAAGATCTTAGTTATTGGTGCAGACGTATTATCACGTTTTTGTGAACCCGATGATCGTTCAACCATTATCCTATTTGGTGATGGCGCCGGAGCGGCAATTGTTGGCGCGTCAGATGAGCCGGGCATCATCTCAACCCACATTTATGCTGACGGTCGCCAAGGCGACTTATTAAAATGTGCTTTTCCGCTTAGGCCACATGAATCAGCAAAAGCCTTGGAAACAGAAAAAGCACTCAGCTACATGACGATGAAAGGCAATGATGTCTTTAAGGTTGCGGTGACTAAGCTATCTCATGTTGTGCAAGAGACCTTGAGATTAAACAACATCGAAAAGTCAGATATTGATTGGTTGGTACCACACCAAGCCAATTTTAGAATTATTAATG
Organism: Parashewanella sp.; assembly: GCA_049608225.1. Taxonomy (GTDB): domain Bacteria; phylum Pseudomonadota; class Gammaproteobacteria; order Enterobacterales; family Shewanellaceae; genus Parashewanella. The sequence continues at coordinate 2,306 of JBMYXI010000009.1, read as the reverse complement.
CGACTGCTAAAAAACTTGGTATGAGTTTAGATAAAGTGGTATTAACTTTAGCCAAACATGGCAATACCTCGGCGGCTTCTGTGCCAATAGCACTTGATGAAGCTGTTCGAGATGGACGAATTCAGCGTGGACAAACATTGTTGTTAGAAGCATTCGGTGCAGGCTTCGCGTGGGGCAGTGCGTTGGTTCGTTTCTAACTGAATTTAGATTTAAAGGATTTTATCATGTCAAAAACGGCATTTATTTTTCCAGGACAAGGCTCGCAAGCGGTCGGTATGCTTGCTGAACTATCTGAGCACTATCCTGTTGTTACTGAAACCTTTGCACAAGCGAGTGAAGCACTAGGTTATGATCTTTGGCAGTTGGTTCAAGAAGGCCCTGTTGAAAGTCTTAATCAGACAGATAGAACTCAACCAGCATTATTAGCGGCAAGTGTTGCCATTTTCCGTGCCTATAAACAATCAGGAAAGGCGAACCCTGATGTAGTTGCAGGTCACAGTTTAGGTGAATACTCAGCGTTAGTTTGTGCTGGCGTGATTGATTTTGTTGATGCCATTAAATTAGTTGCTCTGCGCGGGCAATTAATGCAACAAGCAGTTCCTGCTGGTACGGGCGCAATGTTTGCTATTATCGGACTAGCTGATGATGCGATTGCTAAAGCTTGTGAAGAATCTGCACAAGGTGATGTTGTTAGCCCTGTCAACTTTAATAGCCCTGGTCAAGTTGTGATTGCTGGTGAAAAAAATGCGGTTGAACGTGCAGCAGCTGCTTGTAAAGCGGCTGGCGCAAAAATGGCAGTGGCATTACCTGTTAGCGTGCCATCACATTGTGAGTTGATGAAACCTGCAGCAGATAAGTTGGCTGAAGCATTAACGGCAATCGAATTCAGCACGCCAACGATTGAACTGATCAATAATGTCGATGTTGCATCGACATCAAACACTGCTGAAATCAAAGATGCACTTATTCGCCAATTGTATTGCCCAGTACGTTGGAGCGAAACAATCCAAAAAATGGCAGAGTCAGGTGTTGAGAACTTATATGAGTTTGGCCCTGGTAAAGTGTTAACAGGGTTAACGAAAAGAATTAATAAATCATTGTCAGCGAAAGCAGTGAATGACTCAGCGTCAATCACTGCATTGACACAATAAGGAGCTTTACATGAGCATTAGCCTGAATTTAGAAGGTAAAGTTGCTTTAGTTACTGGTGCAAGTCGTGGTATTGGTCGCTCAATCACTGAAACCTTAGTTGAAGCAGGTGCAACAGTCATTGGGACAGCAACCAGTGAGCGTGGCGCCGCGGCTATCCAAGATTACTTAGGCGATAACGGATTTGGTTTAGTATTAAACGTAACGGACTCTGAGTCAGTTGCGAGTTTATTTACTCAGATCAAAGAAAAAACAGGCGATATTGATATTCTTGTCAATAATGCAGGGATCACTCGTGATAACTTGATGATGAGAATGAAAGATGATGAATGGAATGATATCATAGATACCAATCTTAACTCTTTGTTTAAATTATCAAAACCTGTGTTACGTAGCATGATGAAAAAACGTTCTGGTCGTATTATCAATATTGGTTCAGTCGTTGGATCAATGGGTAACCCTGGACAAGTAAATTATTGCGCTGCTAAGGCAGGTTTGATAGGTTTTACAAAATCACTTGCCAAAGAAGTCGCTTCAAGGCAAATTACAGTGAATGCCATTGCTCCAGGTTTTATCCAAACAGATATGACTGATGAGCTAACGGAAGATCAACAGAAAGCGATTATGTCTCAAGTGCCTATGGAGCGTTTGGGTCAACCACAAGAAATCGCAAATGCAGTATTATTTTTGGCTTCTGATGCAGCTGCTTACATTTCAGGGGAAACTCTGCATGTAAATGGCGGCATGTATATGGTATAAATACGGATTGGCAGGGAACTGCGATAACCGAGTGGTGATAAGGTAGGCAATTCTCGTATTTTCGTGGTTAGACCACGAAATCTGGGGTTGCATTGTCGGCTGAATTGAATAAACTACTCACAAGCTTACGCAAGTGCGTAATTTGAATAGGAAAGAAAACTAATGAGCAACATCGAAGAACGTGTAAAGAAAATCATCATTGAGCAATTAGGCGTTAAAGAAGAAGACGTGAAATCAGCAGCATCTTTTGTTGACGACTTAGGTGCGGATTCTCTAGACACTGTTGAGTTGGTTATGGCTCTAGAAGAAGAGTTTGACACCGAGATCCCTGATGAAGAAGCTGAAAAGATCACTACTGTTCAAGCAGCGATCGATTACGTTTCTAACAATCAGTAATC
>JBMYXI010000008.1:0-67789 GCA_049608225.1 Parashewanella sp. | reverse complement strand
ATAATTTCACTCCAATTACATCATAATAAAATTATAGCTGTCTCTTTTACATTGATGGTTTCAAACTTAGCCACCAGAAATAAAAAACACTACCAATCAATACGTTACAGCAGAAATGTGAAAAACAATTAATTAAATTCATACATAAATTTAACCAAGTAAAAACCTAACCGACTAAATTCAGCTAACTTAAACTCAAACTTAATTGCTTCGGAGGTTCATGAATGCTTTGTGGAACATCAATCGATTTAAGCCCTACAGAAACGCCTATTAACCTCACAGCTTTTCCCTGACCTCTTTCAAATGCTTGAGCCAGCAATTCATGGAATAATGCGTCTGACACTTGTTCAACTTGTTGCTCAATCGTTGTTTGTTGAAAATCGAAAAATTTCAACTTTACCACTTGCTTCTTTATTCGTTTTTCGGTCCCTGTACGACCGATTCGGAGCATGAGTTCTTCAATCAGTTTAGGCAGTGCTTGTTGGCATTTAGCAAGTGAGACTAAGTCAGCTGTATAGGTAGTTTCTACACCAACGGATTTACGCTCTCGATGAGAAACTATCATGCGTTCGTCACGGCCAAAGCTTCTTTCAATTAATACAGTGCCAAACTTACCAAAACGCTGTTTAAGTAACTGATGATTGTAATGCTGAATGTCCTCACAAGTCTTTAATCCGAGACTCTCCAACTTACCTTGTGTTACTTTACCTACTCCTGGAATTTTTCTAAGCGGTAATTTTTTCACAAAATCAGCAAGTTGGTCGGGCGTTATTACAAATTGTCCATTGGGTTTATTGAGATCTGAGGCAATTTTCGCTAAAAACTTAATGGGAGCAATACCTGCTGATGCAGTTAATCCGGTAGTTTCAAAAATGTCTTGTCGAATGGCTTCAGCAATGAGCGTTGCTGAGCCATGATGTAGCTTACATTCACTGACATCTAAATAGGCTTCGTCCAAGGATAACGGTTCAATATGCGAGGTATACCGAGCAAAAATCCGACGAATTTGTGTTGAGATTTGCTTATAAACCTCCATTCTGCCTGATGTGAGAATTAAATCAGGGCAAAGCTTGATAGCTTGTTGAGTCGGCATCGCTGAGCGAACACCAAACTGACGAGCCTCATAATTACAAGTGGCAATCACCCCTCTGCGCTCACGACTACCACCAACAGCAAGTGGTTTTCCTTGATATTCTGGGAAATCTCGCATTTCTACAGCAGCATAGAAACAATCCATATCAACATGAATAATTTTTCTAGAATATGCCATTTCTAACCCCTCACACTGTATATACAAACAGTATAAGATAGCTTTAATTCAAATCAAAATTTTGTTGAGAGTGAGCGCCAGCTTGATCTTCTAGACGCTAAAACTAGATGCACTAGAGTTACTCTTGCGACTTTAGCCACTCTGTGTATTCTTTATCAAGCTCAGCACCACGACTAATTTGATAATTGATCCAACATTTCATCTCAGTAACAACATCATGATTAATAGGTAGAAGTTCCACTCTTTCAGGAAGTAGAGGGTCACGATTTATCGGATTAGTTCTCTGAGCCTGTAAATGGCGCAGCAAAGCTTCTCGGCTGAAATAGTTAACCACGCCATTACTAGACGCCACTTTTATCGGTTTTTCTAAAAGACCCCAAGTAATTGGACATCTAAACCTCTCATCAAACTGCTGTTGAGTAAGCTCTAATGTAGGGATTTGGTCTTTAATGCTCTGCTTATGCTCATCTTTCAGCATTTCTACCCGCTTAAATGGATCTTTTCTGTGATTTAAAACCAGCAAAATTTGATATGGGGTGCTTAAGCAAGCAAAATAAACCGTATCATAACTTTGCTTTCTCAGCTCTTTTTCTACTTCAAGCCTTTGATATAGAAAAGTAGCCCAATCGGGGTTTTCAATTAATTCTGTAACCAACTCAACTCGTTGAGGAACGGATCCTTCTATCAACTCTGCGCTCCAACGAGGTTTCGAAGTGTCAGAGAGCAATACGCAAGAAAAGGGCTTGTAATTGCCTATCAGCATTGCTGCAAGGTGACAGGTTTCTAACGTAGGCCAATGAGTTAATATCGCTTCCCACACTTCAGCACTCATGGCATTTTGTTGTTCCATCGTCGGTTTGCAAGAGCTTCTAATCGGGCTTAATTTCCAACTTACTTTCGGTTGCATGCCAAGCAAGATAAATACACTTATCGAGAGCGAATAAGGTTGTAAAAAACATGCAAGGTCAACAGGTGAGAGCCTTTTCGATTCCAGAAGTGGTGGAGGCCTTAGTTCAGGATAAGCGGATAAGTCAGGCTCATGGATTGAACTTTCAATATATCGAGACAAAGTAACAATATGAGCAATGTTAAAACACTGGCTTTGTATCGCATCAACTAAATATTTTGCTAACCTTTCTTTCGCATTGTCCGATTCATCCTTGGTTTTATAGTGACAAAACATTAACGATACCGCTGGATGGGATGCATCATTCTTGAGTAACTGAAAACAAAGTTGTACATTCCATTCGCCCGTTCTTTGATATTCTTCAAAAAGCTTCGAATAGATCAATTCACACGAAGGTTCTGCAAATAAATCTTCGGACGATATTTTCAGTCTTGTTGACAAGTTGTGAGCTGCGAACGTTTTTTCGGCTATAACCAGCGCAGAAATAAAGTTACCCACTGTTAATTTGTTTTCACAAGTAGCACGCTCAAGCACTTTCATCATATCTCCGTGTTGCGCAACCTCAACGGCATCACAAGCATAAATGTTATTTCTGGTAAGCCGTTGAGCTAAAATGGTTGCTTGTGGCGCTATTGGGTTAAGTAAGGTGCATAGTTCATCGACGTACTGTGTACCATGCAGATTTTCAGTTTCTGAAATTCCTTTATTCATCATCCAAGCGTTAATCTGCTCTATAAGTCTTAATTTTCTAAAAGATGCATTATCATGAAGAGCACCTATCACTTTCCTAATCGTCAGGTTAGTTGTTGCCATTAATATGCGATGTAAACCCTGCTTTCCCTGCAATGAATTGTTAATATTGAGATTAAAAATAGTACTTACGCTCAATCCTAGAGCAATGCTCAGCAACCTTGGGCACATAGAATCACAGTTGAATTGCAGCAAATAGTTGTATGCTTGAGCAGCGGATATGGCATCATTGGAGGACAATGTATTTTTTGCTGGAGCCATCAGAGATCTCGGAGCCAGTGTCGTTGTTGGTGTTAAAAACTGACGAAAGAAACCTTCAAAATAGCTTTCTCTACCTAACTGTGATACTTGTAGCGCACATTCACTATGAATTCTATCTGTAGAAAGTCGTTCAATTCGGAATTCTTTCTCCCCTTGCTCTCCATGAAAGGTTAAATAGAAAGGTTGATTTTCATATTTATCTACTATTGACAGCTCAGCTTCAATAGTAGATAAACTTAATTGAGGAATTGTTACAGAAACAGACATCATGAAAGCTGATCATTCAATGTGGTCAGATTATATCCAATTGAACAATGAACTCTATTAATTATTGTTAACCTGCGTAACCTACTCGTTAGATTGCAAAAGATTTGACGAACAGAAAAATGAGCACATCTAAGTTAGATGCAACCTTAGACAGCTCGTCAATTGTGAAAAAGCCAAGAGTTCCAAATAAAACAAAGGCTCTAAACAGAGCCTTTAAAAACTAGATAATTCGATTTTTCTGAAGCATTTCTTGACGAGCGGCTTCTTTTTCCATTTTACGTTTACGGCGATCACAAGGATCATCACAATCACAGGCTTTCTCAATGCCTAATGCACCTAAACCGCCACAACTTCCTTCAACAGCTTTCTTCTTTACCAGAAAACCCACTGACATTAATAAGAAAAAGACTAACAACACCACAAAGGCGGCAACAAAAGTGCCCATATTTCCGCTCCGATTTACTTATCTTGAACAAATGGCTTGAAGGCATCACTGTAAATGACTTTAAATCCATCTGGCTGCTTTTCGATCAGCATTATCGCTAAGTTTTTCTTTTTGGCAAGTGCTAATGCCTTTTCAGTGCCCATTACCATCATTGCCGTTGAATAACCATCAGCCATCATGCAATTTTCGTAAAGCACAGTTGCAGAGACAAGCTTATGCTCCACAGGATAACCGGTTGTTGGATCGATAATATGGGTATAACGCTTACCGTTTTCTTCAAAATAAATACGATAATCGCCTGACGTCGCCATTGCCATATCACCGGGAGTAATCACTTGTTGAACCGCACGTTCATCTGTAGTCGGTTTTTCAACTGCTATACGCCAATCTGAGTCATCCGCCTTTTTGCCTTTCACACGTAGCTCACCGCCAATTTCAACCAGATAATTGGTTACGTGGTTTTTTTCTAAAATAGAAGCAACTTTATCAACACCAAAACCTTTAGCAATAGTCGATAAGTCCACATAAAGATTATCGGCGTTTTTGATCAAGTATTCTCCGTTAATAGTGACAGCATCCAAATTCATTTTCGCTCTTGCTGCGTCAATCTCTGACTGCTTGGGAGGCTCAACACGACGCTTCTCTGGACCAAACCCCCAAAGATTCACTAAAGGTCCTACCGTGACGTCTAATGCACCAGCAGACTCATCACGCAGCACTTTTGCATGATTGATAACCGTAATAAGATCACCCGATACCTTAATGCTTTCCCCTTTTTTAAGCTTGTTAAAACGAGATAACTCAGATTCAGGTCGGTAAGTCGACATTTGATCGTTCACTAACTCCAGAGTGAGATCAATATCCGCATGTAAGGTTTGGGTATCTGGTGTGTTTTCACTTGGCACAAATTTAATATGGTAAGTCGTTCCCATTGTACCGCCTGAAAGCGACACGGTTTCAACATGTCGACTGCAAGAAGCTAAGTATGCTACAACAAACGCAGCTGTTAACAAATAAAACGCTTTATATTTTCTGAAAAAATCCATTATCGAGCTCCAATTGATTCCACTGCTTGTATTCTAATACATGCCAAAAAAAAAGCCGCACCAACTCAGGAGTTTTTGAGTTGTATGCAGCTTTTTTGTCGCTAAGTCAATGTTTAGCGAATAAAGGCATTAGCCACCGAAGTCATCCAATAGGATGTTTTCGTCTTCTACACCAAGATCTTTTAGCATGCCAATAACAGCAGCGTTCATCATTGGAGGACCACACATGTAGAATTCACAATCTTCTGGTGCTTCATGGTCACGTAGGTAGTTTTCATACAATACGTTATGAATGAAACCAGTGTATCCGTCCCAGTTATCTTCTGGTTGTGGATCTGAAAGGGCAACGTGCCAGTCGAAGTTATCATTCTCAGCCGCTAGACCGTCAAAATCTTCGACATAGAACATTTCACGCTTAGAACGAGCACCGTACCAGAAGCTCATCTTACGCTTAGATTTAAGACGCTTAAGCTGATCGAAGATGTGAGAACGCATTGGCGCCATACCCGCACCACCACCAACGAATACCATTTCAGCGTCAGTTTCTTTCGCGAAGAACTCACCGAATGGACCAGAGATGGTTACCTTGTCGCCTGCTTTTAGGCTCCAGATGTACGATGACATCTTACCGCAAGGTAGGCTTAGATCACGTGGCGGTGGCGTAGCGATACGCACGTTCAACATGATGATGCCTTCTTCTTCTGGGTAGTTCGCCATTGAGTAGGCACGGATCGTTTCTTCGTCTACTTTAGACTCAAGCTTGAAGAAACCAAAGTGCTCCCAGTCGCCACGATATTCTTCAGGAACATCGAAATCAGCGTACTTAACATGGTGAGCCGGTGCTTCAATCTGAATGTAACCACCTGCACGGAAAGGTACAGATTCGCCATCAGGGATACCAAGCTTAAGTTCTTTAATGAAGGTCGCTTTGTTATCGTTAGAGATAACTTCACATTCCCACTTCTTGATACCGAAGATTTCTTCGTCAAGTTCGATTTCCATGTCAGTTTTCACGTTAACCTGACAAGAAAGACGACAACCGTTACGCGCTTCACCTTTAGTGATGTGGTCAAGTTCGGTTGGCAGGATATCACCACCACCAGACTTAACGTTTACACGACACTGACCACATGAGCCACCGCCACCACAAGCACTAGAAACGAAAATACCGCTTTCAGCTAATGCGCCTAATAACTTACCGCCAGCTGCGGTTTTAATGGCTTTGTCAGCATCGCCGTTGATGCCAATGGTAATATCGCCTGATGCAACCAGTTTTGACTTAGCGAATAAAATCACTAATACCAAAGCTAGGACGATCAAGGTGAACATACCTACACCTAAAATTACAATATCCATTAACTTATCCTTTAAAGGTCTGGCCTAAGGCGTCTTATAAAGAGACGCCAGAGAAAGACATGAAACCTAAGGCCATTAGACCCGCTGTGATAAAGGTAATACCTAGACCACGAAGACCATCAGGTACGTCTGCGTACTTCATTTTCTCACGGATACCCGCAAGCAAAACGATAGCCAGAGCCCAACCTACACCAGAACCAATACCGAACACTACGCTTTCAGTCAGGTTGTAATCACGCTCAACCATGAATGAAACTGCACCGAAGATTGCACAGTTTACGGTGATCAGCGGTAGGAAAATACCTAGCGCGTTGTACAAAGGTGGGAAATACTTATCTAACGTCATTTCCAAAATTTGTACTAGAGCCGCAATGACACCAATAAAGGTGATGAACTTAAGGAAGCTCAAATCAGCATCTGGGAAACCAGCCCACTTAAGTGCGCCCGGAGCCAACAATGCTTGATAGATCACTTGGTTAACTGGTACAGAAATCGCCAAAACTACGATTACTGCAACACCTAAGCCCATAGAGGTCGTTACTTTCTTAGATACGGCCAAGAAAGTACACATACCTAGGAAGAATGACAGTGCCATGTTTTCAATGAAAACAGAGCGAATGAATAAACTAATATAATGTTCCATCGTTCTTACCCTTTCGCTTCAACTTGATCAGGCTTGTAAGTACGGATGATCCAGATCAGAATACCAATCAAGAAGAACGCACTTGGTGGAAGCAGTAACAGACCGTTTGGCTGATACCAACCGCCTTCCGAAATCTTTTTCATGATTTCGATACCGAATAAGCTACCGTTACCGAACAATTCACGAACAAAACCAACCGCAAGCAGAATTGCACCGTAACCTAAACCGTTACCGATACCATCCATGAAGCTCATCATTGGTGGAGTCTTCATCGCATAGGCTTCTGCACGACCCATTACGATACAGTTGGTAATGATCAGACCAACGAATACCGAAAGCTGCTTAGCTACGTCATAAGCGAATGCTTGTAGTACTTGGTCTACCACGATTACCAATGATGCAATAATGGTCATTTGTACGATGATACGAACACTGCTCGGGATCTGTTCACGGATCATTGAAATAAACAGGTTCGAGAATGCCGTTACTGCGGTCAATGCCAAGGTCATCACCAAGGCTGTTTCCATTTTACTGGTTACCGCAAGCGCACTACATACACCCAAGATTTGCAGAGCAATCGGGTTGTTACTGATAATAGGACCAGTTAAAACTGATTTTAGCTCTTTAGCGTTAGCCATTAGCTTAGCCCTCCTTTACGAACTTTCTCGATGAAACGAGCAAAGCCTTCGTTACCTAACCAGAACGTTAGTGAGTGCTGTACACCATTACTGGTTAGCGTTGCACCAGAAAGTGCATCAACACCATGTACCGTCATCGCTTCTGCAGGGTTCTTAGTGACTTTAATCGCTAAGTTGCCTTTATCATCGTATAACTTCTTGCCATTCCACTTAGCAATCCACTTAGGATTTTGTACTTCACCACCAAGACCTGGAGTTTCACCACTGCCTGAGAACTTGTAGTAAACCAAGTTCTCAATGGTATTCATGTCAGGCTTAACCGCAAGGAATGCGTACATTGTTGACCAAAGACCATAACCTTTAACCGGTAAAATGATGGTCTCTAGTTTGCCTTGTTCACTGCGAACCAAGTAAACAACTGCATCGTTTGCTACACGCTTAACGGATGCAACGTCGTGCTTAGGAACGAAAGAGTTTTTAGGGTCGCGAGCCGCTTTGTCCATATCGAACGTATTACCGTCGATACCATTAACAAAGTCACCTGTTTTTAGGTTTACTACTTTTGCTGTAATACGCTCGTCGTAAAGCTTTTTAACTTCAGCTTTAGTCATGGTCAGATTACGCGTATCAAGTAGGTTTGCCGCTTCTAAAATGTATTTTTGCTGATCAAAGCTCTTGTTGTCATCTTGGATTGGCTTAAGCATTACTGCTGCAGCTGATACCAAAATAGAACACACCAAACATAGACCAACTACAACGAGCAGGGTTCTGCTGAATGAATCTTTATTTGCGTTAGCCACGAGCGATCCTCCGCTTAATGTTACCTTGTACTACGAAGTGATCGAATAAAGGCGCAAACAAGTTAGCAAACAGAATCGCCAACATCATACCTTCAGGGAATGCTGGATTGATCACACGAACAAACACCACCATTGCACCGATCAACATACCGTATGCCCATTTACCTTTGTTAGTAAATGATGCTGATACAGGGTCAGTTGCCATAAACATCATACCGAAGGCAAAACCACCTAATACAAGGTGCCAGTACCAAGGCATCGCAAACATTGGGTTAGTATCACTACCGATTACATTCAACAGCGTTGATACGGCAATCATACCTAGCATCACACCTGATACGATTCTCCATGATGCAATACGTGCGTAGATGATCACTAAACCACCAAGCAAGATAGCAATCGTCGATACTTCACCCATAGAACCAGGAATGAAACCTAAGAACGCATCCCACCAGCTTTGGTCAAACGCATAGCTTAAGTGACCAGCAGCCGCTTGGCTTAGCGCTGTTGCACCAGAGAAACCGTCAGCCACAACCCAAGTGGTGTCGCCTGACATGTTTAGCGGGTAAGCAAAGAATAGGAAAGCACGACCCGCTAATGCAGGGTTAAGGAAGTTACGACCTGTGCCACCAAAGATTTCTTTCGCAACTACTACACCGAAGGTAATACCTAGCGCTACCATCCATAACGGAATGGTTGCAGGCAGTGTTAATGCGAAAAGCACCGAGGTAACAAAGAAACCTTCGTTAACTTCGTGACCGCGAACTGATGCAAATAGTACTTCCCAGAAACCACCAACCACAAAGGTCACGGCATAAATAGGGAGGAAGAAACAGGCACCATACCACATGAGGGTAGTCCAGCCAGCATCTTTCGTTAGCTCAGTACCAAACATGCCGAATAAGTCTACTTGCCATACGTCTGGCGTAGCAAAACCCGCAATCAATGCATCTTGCGCTTGTAGACCAACGTTGTACATACCCATGAACATGGCAGGGAAGGTACACGCCCAAACGGTGATCATGATACGTTTTAGGTCGATGTTATCACGAACGTGAGTACGTCCACGGTTCACCTTACCTGGGGTATAAAATACCGTGTATACCGCTTCAAATAGGGCATACCACTTTTCGTATTTTCCGCCTTTTTCAAAATCAGGCTCGATACGTTCGAAAAAATTCTTCAAGCTCATTAGCCTTCCCTCTCGATCGTATCTAAACAGTCGCGAAGATATGAACCATAGTCATACTTGCCTGGACATACGAAAGTACACAATGCTAAATCTTCTTCATCCAGCTCTAACGCACCTAATGATTGTGCGCCATCAACGTCGCCTGAAAGCAGGTCACGTAGCAGCATAGTAGGAAGAATGTCTAACGGCATTACACGCTCGTAAGCACCAATTGGCACCATAGAACGATCAGAACCGCCTGTGCTGGTTGTGATGTTAAATAGCTTAGATGGAGACAAGTGGCTTAAGAATGCGCGAGTAGCTGAGAACTTGTTCGCACCAGGCATTGCCCAACCAATAAACTCTTTTTCAGTGCCTTCTTCAAGCACACTGATTTGATTGTGATAACGACCAAGGTAGGCATGTGGCCCTGTCGCAGTACGACCATTTAAGATCGAACCAGAAATCACACGTGTATTTCCTTCTTGGGTTTCTTTAGCCATTAGTTCAACGACATTCGCACCACACACAGTACGAAGTAGTCTTGGTTTTAAGGCTTTTGGACCACCCACAGCAACAACGCGATTTACGTTAAGTTCGCCGCTTGTAAATAGCTGACCAATGGCTATTACATCTTGATAACCAATATGCCAAACCGTACGACTTGCAGAAGCAGGAAGTAGGTTATGAATATGAGTACCAACTAAGCCTGCAGGATGAACGCCGCCAAATTCTTCGACAGATGCGTTTGCTGTTGGGATATCAGCACCTTGGGCTTTACACAGATACACTTTACCATCTGTCAGTTTCGCTAACAGAGTTAACCCGTTAGCAAAATCTTCTTTGTGTTCATTAATGACAACAGCAGGATCGGCGGCAAGCGGTTGCGTATCAATCGCAGTCACAAAGATGCCTGCGGCAGACGAATCTACGGCTGGAACTTTACTGAATGGGCGAGTACGCAAGGCTGTCCATAAACCTGACTCAATCAGATTCTCACGGATCTTTGCTGCATCGATGCTATTAAGCTGCGCTGCATCATACTTATCAAATGCAACGGCATCATCGCCTTCTACATTGATAACGACAGATTGCAGGACGCGTTTAGCACCCCGGTTTACTTCGGCAACAGTACCACTAGCAAATGCAGTATATTTAACGCCAGGATTTTTTTTATCTTCAAAAATTACCTGACCTTTTTTAACTTTATCACCCACCTTGATTTTCATGGTAGGACGCAAGCCAATATACTCTTCACCTAAGGTAGCTACCTGTTTAATGGCTGGGCCATTATGGATAACTTGTTCTGGTCCGCCGACAATGGGCAGATCCAATCCTTTCTTAATTGTAATCATATCCACAAGCACTAAGTTTGAAGGAAATACAATGCGCCACGCAGCTAACAACTTGAAAACAATGAACTTTCAAGCTGTTAATTGTCGCGGAATTATCACAGAAATGCGATCGCAATCACGTTGGTCGCGCGCATTTTACCCCAAATATCACTTCATAGCCACGAAAATTGTGGGTTAATTCGCTCGCTTTTTCATAGCAATTCAGCTGAAGTTAAGCTTGATTTTTTAATAGAAACGCATTGTAAAACAAACAAAAACATCATCGGAAAGTGATGGAATTCTCATAATTTTAGCCGCGATTCATCTTCATCTTTACTTGCACTTCACAGCAGCAGTCGGTATCGTTGCCGCGCTCATTTTTTGCCTTATTTACAAGGATTTTTATGCCTGATTTTGTTTATAATCCACCCAAAATTCCCTTTTTGGATATTCTTTATCAAGATAAAGACATTATTGTGGTTAACAAGCCATCAGGGCTGCTTTCTGTTCCAGGTCGTGATCCTGCCAATCACGACAGTATTTACAGTCGCGTTCGCTTGCTTCACCCCAATGCGCAAATTGTCCACCGTTTAGATATGGCAACGTCAGGTGTGATGGTGGTAGCCCTCAGAAAAAAAGCCGAAAGTGAGCTCAAAAGGCAGTTTCGAGATAGAGAGACACATAAAGTTTACTTTGCGCGGGTTGCCGGTTTTGTGAGTTCCGCAATCAAAACTGTCGATTTACCGTTGATCTGTGACTGGCCAAACCGTCCAAAACAGAAGGTCGATCACCTGCTCGGCAAACCATCCGTGACGCATGTTGATATTGTGAGTTTTGGCAAGCGTTCCACCTTAGTTAAATTGACGCCTATTACTGGTCGTTCCCATCAACTCAGGGTACATATGATGTCACAAGGACATCCTATTTTAGGTGACGGCTTTTATGCCGATCCATTAGCAGAGCGTTTAAGTAGCCGCTTGTTACTGCACGCACAATCGTTAACGATTAAACATCCTTATTCGCAAATTGAAATGACTTTTAATGCACCCAACACCTTTGCAACAGCAAAAACAGAGCAATAAATTCTCAACCGAATAGGATCTTGACTACACTTCCTTTTAGAGCAAAATATATAAGGAAGTGTCAAGATGAAAACGGCTTTAGCGCTCGCGGTATCTGCAGCATTAATCCCCAGCTCAATTTATGCTGTTGAACTACCACAAACAGCAGCAGAGTTTATTCAAGCCGAAGAACAATTACCTGCTCAGCAAGCTTCAAACAAAAATGCTCACACTGTAATCAACAACTATTATATTGTTGAACTTGCCTCTGAAGCTATGCTGCCATTTCAAACAAACCGTTCACTAACATCCTCATCGTTATCAAGATCAAAAGTTTTCGATCACAAACAAAAATTACAACAAGAAAAACAAGCTTTCGCTCAAGCTATGATGTTGCAAATGCCGCAAGCACAGATAGTTCATCAATATCAACTACTGTTTAATGGTGTGTCCATAAGCGGTAACGCGTTAACGATAAACAAACTAATGTCGATGCCGAATGTGAAAGCCGTTTATCCTGACTATTTATATCGTACCGCACTGCAAGAATCCGTTCCGCTAATTAACGCGCCCAGTCTATGGGAGAAACTTTCCATTTTAAACCCCGTAGCCAACGCGGGCAAAGGCATTAAAATCGCAGTGATTGATTCAGGTATTCGCCCTGAAAACCCCATGTTTTCCGATGACAACTTTACCACACCAAGTAATTTGCCCACTGATGATTACTGCAGAACCACGTCAGCATCATTCTGTAATAACAAACTGATCGCTGCCCGTTGGATTGAGCCGACATTTAATGTTTGTGAAGATGAACACATGAGTCCGTTAGGCTATCTCGGTCATGGCTCCCATGTATCAGGTATTGCTGCTGGCAATCCTGTAGAAGTTTCTGGTGGAGGAAAAGATTACGAGCTTTCAGGGGTTGCACCTGCTGCATACTTAATGATGTACAAAGCACTCTACTCTGATGAAAATTGTAGTGGCGGCGTTGGTTCAACCAGTATGCTGTTAGCTGCTCTTGAAGCTGCAGTTAATGATGGCGCCGATGTTATTAATAACTCATGGGGTGGCGGAGCTGGAACTGATCCAAATACCAGCTTCTACAAACAAGCCATTGATAACGCTGTTGCCGCTGGCATCGTGGTTGTCAGCGCTGCCGGAAATAATGGGGATGCAGCCAAAACCATCATTTGCCCAGGCTGTGTTGAATCAGGCATTACGGTTGCTAATACTTCAAAAGCAGACATTGTCCGCAACAGCAGTTCTAGAGGTCCAAATGGTGACTCTAGTTTCTTAAAGCCTGACATTGCTGCTCCGGGAACCCAAATCTTATCGGCATTCTCTCCAGAGGAGAATGACACTGAAAGCGATTTCACTTTTTTAACTGGCACCAGTATGTCATCACCACATGTCGCTGGCGGCGCTGCGCTACTAAAGCAACTTCATCCAAGCTGGACACCACAAGAAATAAAGTCAGCATTAACTTCTACGAGTCAGTACAACGACATCATCAATAATGACGACATTGCGACAGCGTTTGATATCGGAGCTGGGCGCATTGATTTAAAAGCCGCGTCTGAAGCGGTACTCACTTTTGACAAAGTTTCATTGGTTTCCAATAGCTGTGTTGGCTCTTGCCAATTGAGTTTGCAAGTAACCAACAAATCAGAACAAACAACAAACTGGCAGCTCACATCTACAAGCAATTCACTTGGTATAGCAGCTTCACCCACAACGCTTCAATTAAATGCAAGTAGCTCAAAAACAGTTTTAATCACAGTAAATGCAAATCAAGTTCAAACCGCTGCTTGGCGCTTCGGTCGGTTACTGCTAACTCGCCTAAATTCAGATAATGACAACAAAGCGCATATCCCCATCGTGGTATATGCCGAGCAAGACTCAGGTGACCTATCAATCTCCACTTCAAAAGATAATTACACCAGCAGCGAAGAGCTCTCTATTACTAACACCTTTATAAATAACAAACTCGCTGATGAAGTCACCTTAACGGCAACCTTGCCAGCAGGAACTCAGCTCACCAATAAAGACAAAGTCAATATCACTACATCGAACGCACAACAATCATCCCTTCACATTGATGAAGAGAATCAACGAATTATTTGGAAAGGAAAGCTCAACACAGCTGAAGGAGATAAAACACCATCTGGCAAAGTAACCATAAGCTATAAAGCTAAAATCACCATGATTTCTTTGGGCGAAACACATCAAGTTACAATGGATGAAGATAAAAACGCGGTAGTTAATTTAAACGCTATTCCAGTAACCGAACAAAAAGCGATTAAGTTTAGTGTAACTTCCGGCGAGAACACACTTAACGCGCAAAAAAACATCATTACACAAAGCTCTGGAGAGCTGATTGATATTGCAATTGATACTCCAATTCAAAATGGCACTGTTAACCTTAATAATACAATACTGAGCTACCAGCCTAACCAACATTATTTCGGTGCAGATAGCCTTTCCTTTTCCGCAACAGACAGCGAGCAAACGGCGATAACGCAGCGCAAGATAAGCTTTACTATTAACCCAGTAAATGATGCCCCAGAAATACAAACGCAAGATGTAACCGCCACTACAGGCAACACAATCACCTTAACTTCGACTGCCACTGATGTCGAGAATGATCCTATAACTTATAGCTGGCGTCAGAAATCTGGTGTACAAATACCTTTCAATGAAAATGCTCAACATATCCAAGTTACCCCAAGCGTCGCTGGCACTTATACTTTTGGCGTAACCGCTAATGATGGAAAAGCGAATAGTAAAGAAGCGGACGTGAAGTTAACGGTTAATGAACCTTCTAGTTCAAGTGGTGGAAGCGTTGGCTGGATAATATTGAATTTAATCGGATTAATATTACTTCGAAGTAAAGCTGCTCTACAACGAGGTTAACCTTATACAATACAGATAGAAACAACTATCTAAACCTGTAAAGAATCACGTTAGTGACTCAATTCTGAAAGCTAATACCACAATCACACTCCTAATAAGTTATAAAAGAAGACTTTTTATTCTCAAAAGATATGAATCAAAAGTTAAATTTTAGTTAACTTTAGATGGTATTCGTGTTAAAAAGCTATTCGAGTAGACTAGAACAAAGCGTCTAAATAATAAAATAAGCCAAAACTCAAAAAGTGAAGTTTAAAAACATTAGGGATAAAGTTATGAAATCCAAGCTAGCCATAGCGATTTCGGCAGCGCTACTTACATCTGCCTCGTATGCAAATACTGAAATGGAATTACTCTATGGTAATCCAGAAATTTCACGTATTCACCAATACAACAAGTCTGCTTTCGATAACGGCGAGACAAACACTAAGCGCTTTATTGTCGAGTTTAAATCTGACTCTATTGTAACTCATGCTAACAAAAACAATATAAATACTAATGCTAGTGGTACGTCAGATAAGAAATTAAACCTTCAATCTGCAAAACTGCAAAGTTATGAAAGTCAATTGCATAATGAAAGGGAAGCCTTTAGTTCTGAACTGTCTCAATCAATGTCGGATAGTAAAGTAGAGCTATCTTTCACAACTCTTTTCAATGGTGTGACTGTAAGTGGTGACTCATTAACGGTAGAAAAGTTAATGAATATGCCAAATGTAAAAGCTGTATACCCTGAAGAAATGTATCACCAGAGCATGGACGCATCGCTAGATGTTATTAATGCTCCAGCTTTTTGGGATAAAGTAAGCGGCATGGAAAATGCGGGTAAGGGTGTTAAAGTTGCCATCATTGACTCAGGCATACGCCCAGAGAATCCAATGTTTTCAGGTGAAGGCTTTGCAACACCAGACTTCGCATTACCAACTGATGATTATTGTCGTACAACTGATGCCACATTCTGTAACAATAAGCTTATTGTAGCTCGCTGGTCACAGCCAACAGGCCCTGTTTGTAAAGATGAATATTTGAGCCCGCTTGGTTATGGCGGTCATGGTACTCACGTAGCAGGCTCAGCTGTTGGTAATAAAGTAAAGGCAACTTACAAGGGTGAGGAGTACGATGCATCAGGTGTTGCACCCGCAGCCTATTTAATGGTGTACAAAGCGCTTTATTCTGGCGCAAATTGTAGCGGCGGCAGCGGCTCTAACATCATGCTGATGGAAGCATTAGAGCACGCTGTTAAAGACGGTGCAGATGTCATCAACAACTCATGGGGTGGTGGTGCAGGTGCAGATCCAGCAACAAGCCCTTACACTCAAATGTTTGAAGCCGCTGAAAAAGCTGGCATTGTTGTCGTGAGTGCAGCGGGTAATGATGGAAATGGTGCGAGCACAATTGGCTGCCCTGCATGCATCGAATCAGGTATTGCAGTCGCTAATAGTACAACAGGACGCTACTTTACTAATTCCTTTGAAGTCAATAGTAAAGATTATTTAGCCATTGAAGGAAGTAATGGCAAATTAAAAGAAGACGTGTTGGCTCCTATCGTCGCCTCAGTTAAAATCAATGAAAAAAATGTTGAAGGCTGCGAACCTTTCCCCGCTGACAGTTTTAAAGATAGTATTGCATTAATTTCTCGCGGCAGCTGTGCATTCTCAGCGAAGGCAACTAACGCCAAGAACGCTGGAGCAAAGGGATTAGTTGTTTATAACAATAAATCTGGCGCCCCATTTATTATGGCCTTAGATGCTGCCGAAATTCCAACAGCAATGATCACCAAATCTTCAGGTGAGGAATTGATTAAGTTATTAGGCACAGAGCCAGTAAATGGGACAATGAACTCAAAAGTTAAACGAGTTGTTGAGCAGTCTTTGATTGACACCATCAATTCAAGCAGTTCTCGCGGTCCAAATGGTAATCCGAATTTCTTAAAGCCCGATCTTGCTGCACCAGGCACGAATATCTTATCGGCATATTCTCCTGATGATGGTGGTCAGCCTTTCAATGTCATTAGCGGAACAAGTATGGCAAGTCCGCATGTTGCAGGTGCTGCCGCGCTTATGAAGCAAATGCATAAAGATTGGAGCGCTATTGATATTAAAACAGCCTTAACATCAAGCAGTAAACACGATGGCATTAAAGATGATGACGCTGAAACACCTGCATCACCTTTTGCAATGGGGGCAGGTCGATTAGACCTAGAAGCGGCAGCAAAAGCCGTGTTAACTTTTGATAAGCCTTCATTCGCTTCTGATGTATGTGTTGGACAATGTACCTTTACTCGTACTGTTCATAACAAAACTGACAAAGACACAAGCTGGAATGTATCTGCTCAGTTATCAGGCGGTGCTATCACAGTATCTCCGGAAAACTTAGCAATAAAAGCAAATAGCTCAGCTAAAATTACTGTGACCATTGATTCAACATTTGCTGAATATGAGTCGTGGATGATGGGACGAGTAACGTTGAAGAATGATGATGGTCTTCAGCAAGCGCATTTACCTATTGCAGTAAGAGCAAAAGAGAGTAGCGACAGTTCATTAATCTCTATTGCAGCTACTGATTCTGACATAACTTCTAATGATAAGTTTGGTATTAAGGGTACTGTAACGAATACTGAGTTCAGAAATACCGTTACTGTAACAAGTGTAGCTCCTGAAGGAACAAGTATTGAGTCAAAAGACGATGTCAATATTACAGTTTCAAACGGCGTTCAGAACGGTTCAGAAATCAATGTTGAGCAAAACCGAGTTACTTGGGTCGGTCGTTTAGCGCTTCCAACCATGTCATTTAGCAACACTTCTGGATTTGCGAGTATCTTCGCTAATGGTGCGTCAGCGTTTACTTGTGGTGAACAATGTGATGAAGTTGCATATGATCTTGATGTGCCAGGTAACTTTACCTTTAAATATAATGGTAAAACTTATGACAAACTTACTGTAAGTGATAACGGCATCATTGTTGCGGGCGGTGGCTCTGTAGCAGGTTCATATAGAAATAGAGAGTTCCCGAACTCGATACTTCCAAACAATGTTATTGCTCCATTTTGGTCAGACTTCGACTTAGATGGTTCTTCAGCTTCTGATACAGGTAGTGGTAGATTCGGAATGGGGTTATACCGCCTAACTGACGATACATTATGGCTAGCAATTGAGTGGAATGATGTACAGCGTTGGGGACGTCCAAATGATCCAAAATACACTTTTGCAACATGGATCAGACTTGGAGATACCGAGGAAATAAGATTTAACTATCTAGATGTCCCAAGTATGCCATCAAGAGTTACCATTGGTGCTGAAAACGTGTCGGGTTCACTTGGTGTCACTCGCTATCACAATGGTGAGGGTACCCCTGTAACGTCTAACTCAGCGATTGCTTTGAGAACAACTCAAGCAGGTAAAGTTGAAATTGATTACAGCGTCAAATTAGAAGACTTTAATATTGCAACTTCTGATTCGGTAACAACCGATGAAGAGAAAATGATTGCGATCGATGTGCTCGCTAACGACAAAATGGTTCAAAAAGTAGCTCGTATTTCAATGAGTGGTGATGGAAAACAAGCTAAAGCTCAACGATTAATTGATATTAAACCAAACGGTGATCTCACTGATTTGAAAATTGTTGATGAACCTAAAAATGGTAGACTAGTGCTTAAAGAGGGGCAATTTGAATATACGCCAAATGATAACTTCTTTGGCACTGACAGCTTCACCTATACAGTTGCTGACGCATCGAAATTAACTTCGAAGCCCGCAATGGTAAAAGTAGCAGTTCAAAACATTAACGACGCGCCTGTTGTTGCACCTGAAGGAACAACAGCCACTGAACAAAACTCTGCGACACTTAAGTCGAATGCAACTGACGTAGATAATGATAAGCTTACTTATAAGTGGACTCAAAAATCAGGTGAAGCACTCACCTTTAACGCAACCTCTAAAGACATCAGTGTAACCGCTAACAAAGCAGGTACATACACTTTTGAAGTTGTAGCAAACGACGGTAAAGTTGAAAGTAATAAAGGTACTGCAACGTTAACAGTTGAACCACAACCTAAGAAGAGTGGTTCTCTTGGCTGGTTAGCATTGTTACTTCTTCCTGTAGCAGCACTGCGCCGCAAAAGAAGCTAACTTTACTTAACTCTAAAAGCCACGCTATTTAGCGTGGCTTTTTATTACAAAAATTAATACGACTTATTAATCAATACATCTTCTATTTCCTTTGCTAACACCCAAGTCCCCTTAATGAACCTCAACTCAGTTTAATACCTTGAATTAAACGCTCATCCCATAAACTGGGATTTCAACCAAGAATGATTCACTCAGAGGTGAGAAACTAAATGAATAAATTGATCTTTTTGAAGTATCGATGATTTTTTATTGTTTTTTCCTCAGTAGGAAAAATACGTTAGCTATACAACGAGAAAGAAGTTTCAGCCTTGATAAAGGTGAATGACAGAAATTATAACTGTAATGTCTTAAACCGCTCTTAGGTTAATCTTTACTAAAACTTCGGCTTGCTCCTGGACCAAAACCAAATTGTCGTTTATAGGCTTTAGCAAACGCCGACTCACTCTGATAACCCGCATTTAATGCTGCTTCAAAAACAGAGATGCCTTTACGTAATTGTTTATGTGCTTGTGACAAACGCTGCGCAGTGAGGTATTCCATAGGTGATTGTCCAATGTAGCTTTTAAAATGCTGGGCAAAACTGGCCCTAGAATAGCCACCTACTTCAGCCAATTTACTTACATCCCAATTTGCAGCAATATTTTGCTCGATTGCCATTAACACTTTACGCATTTTATTATCTTGTAGAGCTCGGAAAAAACCTAAGGACTCTTGCTTATCTGATAAGGTTCGTAGGATTGACATAAAAAACGCTTCGGTTATTCTTTTTATGATTTCTTCATTTCCACCACCTTTTCTTTCAGTTTCAGCAATTAATGAGTGAATTAACGAGCTTTCCATACCTCGATTATCATCATTTTTAATTAATATACATTGAGGCAGCTGTTGTAAAAGAGGGTGCGATTTATCTTCAGAAAAATCAAAATAACCGCACATTAATCCTGTACTGTTTGGAATATTATTTTCGGGTGGAAAACTAATAAAAGGTTCCGATGTATCCAAATGCTCACTACTACCGAGCCAATGCTGAGCGTCATGAGGGAAAATAACAATATCTCCCGTAACTAACTCTTCGGCTTGATGCTCGTTGGTATGTAAATAAGCTTTACCGCTACTAATAAAGTGAAAGCTCGCCAGTCCTGTTCCAGACGTATCAGTTGCCCATGTATTACACTGTTTTGCACGGTGAAAGATGATAGTTTGTAAATAAAATTGACCTAACAATTTATCTAACAAAGACATTTAGACTCCTGAACATAATCTCTAGACACTTGAGCATATCGCATACGTTATCGGATGACTATTCTATATCCGTCATCAACGAAGATTAAGTTAATTCACTCTGTTTCAAAGGAATATCGATATGATTAAGTCAATAAAACGATTACTTACCCTTGCTACTTTTAGCCTGAGTTTTTTATTTGCATCGAATGCAATAGCAGGTACACCTCAGCAAAATAAAGATGGCGTTACCGTTATTTATTTAGAGCAACATGGTGGTCACTTTAAGGCTAAAGATACTTTAGCAGGATTAAAAGCGGGTAAATATCAATTTGTGATCAGCAATAAAGCAGACAAGCTAGTTGGTTTTCAACTACAAAACTTTAAAACTCGTGCTCAACTGGACATGTTTCCATTAGAGCCTGGGGAAACTAGGGCAAGTGACGTAATAACAGTAACTGAAGCTGGTGTGCGTTTTCGTTGTCCAATCAACCCGACACCTTGGTATGACATGGATGTGATCAGCGCCAACTAAATTCGCCCTTATCATCCTTCCCTTAGCGTGTTTTGCCCTTCATTTGGAGGGCTTTTTTGCACTTGGCAATTAATCATCAATTCGCCATCAAATACATGCTACAAGCGCTTTGCAGTATTTAAAGTCTGAACTTTCACTGAACAATGCCAAGAAAATAGATCCACTTTTCGATGCTTGTATGAATAATCGTCACTATGAGAAGCGTCATTTAGAATTAAATGTTTAAGGTCACGGTATGCCTTCTTATACTACTTGTTCAAAAACGATTTACTGTAAGTTAATAGCTTTCATTGGATTGTCGTTGTACTTAGCAATAGCCACCGCATCTGATGATGGCTATTACTACGATGTAAAAGCCGTTGAAGATCAGCATCTTAATTTCTTGTATTATATTTATGATAATAACGGCACTTCAGCCTGTCGCATGAATGTTGTGGGTTGCAAACAAGCCATAGAAAGAGCATTTCCCGGTACAGATTGTCTTGCTTTCACAGATGATAATGAGCTTTGGTGTAACAAGCCTTACGATGCGCCAATGTTTAAAACCTATAAAACTGCCGATTACCCTAAGCAGTTAGTAACATTAAAGTTCACTGCAATATGCTGGATAGATAGTGGTTATGGCTCAAGAAGTTATCAACCATTTGATCAAAAAGGAACAAATGAGTGTGATAAAAACTGGAAACAATGTGCCCAAGATATACAGAACTATGTTCGTTCCAAGTGGCCTAACTCTATTTTTTCGTGTGACCAGTATATATCTGCAGTTTGCTGCAGTGATGGGATTAAAAATGGTGCCGAAATCATGGTTCCAAATGAACCAACAAAACAAATAAAAAGCTCAATACAAAAAGAAGATTAGTTATCCCTTGCATGAGCTTTTTATCAACTAGATATGAAGTTGCACTACAAACTTACATCACTCTCATTGACGCCAACTTCAACTTTATCAACACGTTGTAATCCACGTGGCAACTTAGAGCCACGGCGTCCGCGCTCACCGCGATAATATTCTAAATCTTTCGCATTAAGTGTTAATTTACGTTTACCTGCCCACAAAGTCACAGCACTTTCAGCTGGAATAACGTGTAAATGTAACAGTAACTCTTCACGACTCTTAGCCCTATCGGCTGGAATACCTATGATCTTATTGCCTTTGCCTTTACTCAATTGTGGTAAGGCACTCATACTAAACATCAGCATGCGCCCTTCATTGGTGATAGCAAGAATAGAAGATGACTCGGCATCAGCAATCTCGCTTGGCTCAATCGCTTTGGCGTTGGCTGGCAAACTCAGTAATGCTTTACCCGCTTTATTACGTGACACCATATCAGCAAAAGTACAAATAAAGCCGTAACCTGCATCGCTGGCCATTAGGTAAGCTTGTTTATCTTCACCCATAATCACGTGCTCCATTCGCTCTCCTTGAGCGAGATTGAAACGCGTGGTGATTGGCTCTCCCTGACTACGAGCAGAAGGCATAGTATGAGTGTCAGTTGCAAAAGCACGACCTGAAGAATCAATAAATACCGTTTGTTGATTGCTTCGTCCTGTCGCACTACGTAAGTACTTATCACTGCCTTTATAGTTTAGCGCCGTTGGATCAATATCATGCCCTTTAGCACAACGTATCCAGCCTTGCTCAGATAGCACCACAGTAACCGCTTCACTTGGTACTAAATCCTGCTCAGAAAGCGCTTTTGATTCTTGACGTTCAACAATAGGAGTACGACGATCATCACCGTAAGTTTCTGCGTCTTTTATCAGCTCTTTTTTCACTAAGGTTTTCAAACGACGATCAGAGCTTAATAATAGCTCCAGCTTGTCACGCTCTTCCGCTAATTCATTCTGCTCAGTGCGGATTTTCATTTCTTCCAGCTTAGCAAGATGACGCAGCTTCAATTCTAAAATGGCTTCAGCTTGTTTCTCTGAAAGATTAAAACGCGACATTAACTCCGCTTTCGGCTCGTCATGAAAACGAATGATCTCTATCACTTCCTCAATATTGAGAAAGGCGATCATTAATGCGTCTAATACATGTAACCGCGCAAGTACTTTATCTAAACGAAATTGCAACCGGCAACGAACTGTTTCGATTCTAAAGCGCAACCACTCAGTCAATAAAGTTTTTAAGCCTTTTACTTGAGGGCGACCATCAAGCCCGAGTACGTTTAAATTGACTCTAAAGCTTTTTTCAAGATCCGTTGTTGCAAACAAGTGCGCCATGAGTTGATCACAATCAACACGATTCGAGCGGGGAATAATCACCATTCTAACGGGATTTTCATGATCAGATTCATCACGTAGATCTGACACCATAGGCAATTTTTTAGCCTGCATTTGCGCCGCAATTTGCTCTAGTACTTTCGCGCAGCCTACTTGATGCGGTAGCGCAGTGACCACAATTTCGCCTTGCTCAATCGAATAAACAGCGCGCATTTTTATCGAGCCACGACCAGAATTATAAATTTTTTGTAAATCGGCACGTGGAGTAATGATCTCAGCGGCGGTTGGATAATCTGGTGCGGGCACAAACTCCATTAACCGTTCTAAATCGGCTTTAGGGTTTTCCAATAATTCAACGCAAGCACCAGCTAGTTCACGCACGTTATGTGGAGGAACATCGGTTGCCATGCCAACAGCAATACCGGTAATACCATTGATCAAAATATGAGGTAAACGTGCAGGTAGCACTAACGGCTCTTTCATGGTGCCATCAAAGTTCACGCCCCAATCTACCGTGCCTTGCCCTAGCTCACTTAATAAAACCTCAGAAAATTTTGATAACTTTGCTTCGGTATAACGCATTGCAGCGAACGATTTAGGATCATCTGGGGCACCCCAGTTGCCTTGTCCATCAACCAATGGATAACGATAAGAAAATGGTTGTGCCATCAAAACCATGGCTTCATAACAGGCACTGTCACCGTGTGGATGATATTTACCCAACACATCACCAACGGTACGCGCTGATTTTTTGTATTTTGCCTGTGCCGATAACCCCAATTCACTCATGGCATAAACGATGCGGCGTTGTACTGGCTTTAAGCCGTCGCCGATATGCGGCAAGGCTCTATCCATAATTACGTACATCGAGTAGTTTAAATAAGCATCTTCGGTGAAACGCCGCAGTGGCATTTGTTCAACACCATCCAGACTTAAATCAATGGCATCTGTCATCAATCACTTCCTGTTTTTGGTTTTAAGCTGTGGATCTTTATAAAACAGGCGATAAACATTGCCTTTGAGATCGTCAGAAATATACATAGCACCATCATGGCCAATGGCAAGGGAATAAGGTCTCGCTACGGGAAACTCACCATCTAAAAAGCTGACTAAGGTATTACGCTTAACCACTTTATTATTTTCTATTTCAAGCCATACAATTTGATAGCCCACTTTACTGGAGCGATTCCAAGAACCATTTTCAGCAATAAACAGCTGATTATGATATTTTTTGGGGAACTGCGTACCACGATAAAATTGAGCGCCCGTAGGTTCAACATGTGCAGGTAATTCGTACTCTGGGGCAGTAACCGTTAAACCTTTAGGTTTTGGATAAGCTGGCTCTGCTATCGACTTACCATGTAAATATGGAAAACCAAAATGGCTACCAAACATAGCTAAGCGGTTCACTTCATCGGCGGGAATATTATCGCCCATCCAATCTCTTGAACTATCGACAAACCACATCATATTATCAATGGGCGACCAATCAAAGCCTTTAACACTTCGCACTCCGACAGCAACTTGCTCTGTACTGCCAGTAATAACATCAATGGCTAAAATACTGCCTAAAGGTGCATCAGCTTCACAGACATTACATGGTGCGCCCAACGCAATATACAAGCGACCATCAGGGCCAAAATGCATCGTTCTGCTTGAACGTTTTTCTGGTTCAGGCAAATTATCAAAAACCACTTTCGGACGCCCAGGACGTCTCAATCGTTGCTCGATATCGCGATAACGCAAAATTCGATTTTCTGCCGCAACATACAAATCACCATTATGAAAGGCAATGGCTTCAGGATCATCAAGTCCACGAGCAATAAGGTATCGCTTTTCTACTCGGCCATCTTGGTTTGAGTCCACCAGCGCAGTCACAGTGCCAGACTTGCGAGACCCTACAAATACCGTACCTTTCGTTCCTACGGCTAATTGCTTCGCATCACCCAAATCCGAGGCATAGAGCGTCACACCAAAGCCTTTAGTCACTGTGATAAGCAAGGGCTTTCCTGCCGCCACCACCTGAGTTGTCACCCCCAACAGCAGTGACACACCAGCAAAATAAAATAATTTTAATCGAGAACGTGTTAACTTCATTAATAACAGCCTTGTTAACGCTGGTTAACCAATTAGGTTAGTTCAGCTAAATCACCTTTGCTTTCTAGCCAGATCTTGCGATCTGAAGAGCGTTTTTTCGCTAGCAGCATATCCATAATCGCAGTCGTTTCTTCTGCATTATCGATGGTTAACTGCACCAAACGGCGAGTATTAGGATCCATGGTTGTTTCTCTAAGTTGCAGCGGGTTCATTTCACCCAAGCCTTTAAATCGAGTCACTTGAGTTTTGCCTTTGCGGTTTTCTGCAGCCAATCTATCTAGAATGCCTTGTTTTTCACCTTCATCTAAGGCGTAAAACACTTCTTTACCGATATCAATACGAAATAATGGCGGCATCGCGATATACACATGCCCTCTTTCGACCAACACTTTGTAATGCTTCAAAAATAACGCACACAATAGGGTAGCAATATGCAATCCATCTGAGTCAGCATCGGCTAAGATACAAATTTTGCCGTAACGCAGTTCTGAAATATTATCGCAATCAGGATCACAACCAATAGCGACCGAAATGTCATGAACTTCTTGAGAAGCCAATACTTGTGATGCGTCCACTTCCCATGTATTTAAAATTTTACCACGAAGTGGCATGATAGCTTGGAACTCTCGATCTCGCGCTTGTTTTGCACTGCCGCCTGCCGAGTCACCTTCCACCAAAAACAGTTCGCCGCGCATGGGATCTTGAGTCGAGCAGTCGGTGAGTTTTCCTGGTAATGCTGGACCTTGAGTGACTTTTTTACGAGCAACCTTCTTCGCCGCTTTTAAGCGCTTTTGTGCATTATTGATACACATTTCAGCTAGTGCTTCAGCAAGCTCAGTATTGGAATTTAACCACAGCGAAAAAGCGTCGCGAACAATCCCTGATACAAAAGCAGCACATTGACGACTTGATAGCTTTTCTTTGGTCTGCCCGGCAAATTGCGGATCTTGCATTTTCACCGACAACACATAAGAACTGCGATCCCAAATATCTTCTGGTGACAGTTTTACTCCACGTGGTATCAGATTCCGAAATTCACAAAACTCACGCATTGACTCAAGTAATCCTTGACGAAAACCATTAACATGCGTGCCACCAAGGGGAGTAGGAATTAAATTCACATAACTTTCGTTAATACACTCTCCGCCTTCTGGTAACCAAGTTATTGCCCAATCTGCAGCTTCAAGCTTTGAACTAAAACTGCCAATGAAGGGTTGCTCTGGCAACATTAAGTTACCTTTAACAGACTCTTTTAAATAATCTTGTAAACCGTCTTCATAATGCCATTCTTGAGTATCGCCCGTTTGCTTGTTTTTAAACTTAATTCTTAACCCTGGACAAAGTAATGCTTTGGCACGCAACAGATATGTGAGCTTTACAACCGAGAAATTGGCAGAATCAAAGTAGCTTGCATCAGGCCAAAAGTGCACTCGAGTACCGGTGTTTCTGCGACCACAAGTATCAATCTGTTCTAAGTCTTCGACTTTATCGCCATTTTCAAAGGCAATTTGCATCACTTTAGCGTCACGGCGAACTGTGACTTCAACTCTTGTCGATAAGGCATTAACAACTGAAATACCTACACCATGTAATCCACCAGAAAATTGGTAGTTTTTATTAGAAAATTTACCACCTGCATGTAATTTGGTCAGAATAAGTTCAACACCAGGAATACCTTCTTCGGGATGAATATCAACGGGCATTCCACGACCATCATCAATCACTTCCAGTGAATTATCTTTGTGTAAAATCACATCAATTTTACTGGCATGACCCGCTAAGGCTTCATCGACACTATTATCGATAACCTCTTGCCCCAGATGATTTGGGCGTGTGGTATCCGTGTACATTCCCGGACGTCGCTGAACGGGTTCCAGTCCATTGAGGACCTCAATTGCATCTGAAGTATATTGGTTTGTCATAGCACAATAAGTAATTGGATCTTATATAAGGTTCTACCGCCATGTTGCGGCTTTGTTCAATCGTTTGTCAACTCTAAGAAGCAACAGACGTTGGCTAAGTGTTTAGAATAACCGATAAAGCTGTGATCGCCACCTGATTCGATCAATAATTTGCAACAATGGTACTTGGCAACCGCTTGACGATAATTTAAAACTTCATCTTTGGTTTGCAGCAGTACAAAAAATCGATCTGGATGAACGATAAATGACGTATCAATTTGTTGCAACCAATCTTGATGCTCAGGTAGCACATTAAAATATTGCTCTGTGTAAGGATTATATTGCTCACCAATCAGTTCAGCCATTAGTTCATAAGGACGAACCGCAGGATTAATCAATACTGCTTTGCCGCCGTAATTTTCACTCAAATAGCTGGCAAAATAACCACCTAATGACGACCCTAAATATCTGGGTGTTTCTCCGCGGGCAATTGCCTGGTTAACAATATCAGACAAGAGTTCGATAGCTTGCTTTGGACAATTTGGCAGTTGAGGTTGATAAAAAGGCAGTTGCGGAAAATATTGTTGAATATATTCCGCTGTTTGTACGCCTTTATCTGACAATGGTGAACTATTAAATCCATGTATGTAGAGCAACATAATCCGTTATTGATCTCCGTTATTTCAGCATATCAGCAAGTTTATTGGCAATATCCGTATTTTCCTGTGAACCGATGAATTTTTCCGCCCCTTGCCCAGCAGCAAAGACTTGCACATCTACTGCCGTATGATCGTCTGAAGTCCATCCAGTCAGACTGTATTTATTAATCAACTCACTGATAGCAAAAGCCAACTTAGTTTTATCTTCATAAACAGTGACTAACTTTGCCATTTCTTTTTTCTTTGGCTGAAAGCCAAGCTGCTCCACCAATGATAATTGCCAATCAAATGCATAGCTTAATTCATCAACAATCGCTGTCGGACTGTTATGGATCTTTCTCAGTACTTCAGGTTTCCAACGTTTACGATTGCCTGCGCCAACCGTTAAACCACCCGTTTCATGATCAGCGGTAACCACCATTAGCGTATCTGGGTGCTGTTTTACAAATTGTCGTACTATCATAACCGTGCGAGCGAACTCATCCATTTCACCCATGGCTGAAACCATATCGTTATAATGCCCAGCCCAATCGATTAAACTGCCTTCAACCAGTAACACAAACCCTTTGTCGCTTTGTGATAACACCTCAAGTGCTTTTTCCGTCATAGTACTCAGTTGATGAGCATCAGGATTATCCACAGCCCAGGGTAATTGCACTTTTGCAAACAACCCCAACACTTTACCACTTTTAACTTGATTCAAATGATCAAACTGGCTCACATATTGATAGCCTTTGCTTTCAAACTTGTTAATTAAACTTTTAGAAAAATACTTTTGACCACCACCTAAAATAACATCGGCATCAGAATGTAAGTACGCTTGAGCGATTTGCTCATAGTTTTTACGGCTATCATTATGAGCTAAAAATGCAGCTGGCGTAGCATGATTCACCTGTGAAGTAACAGCCACACCAATGGCTTTACCTTGCGTTTTAGCGCGTTCAAGTAGCGTAGTTACATCGTGCTTGTGCGCATCTTTACCAATGGCACCATTGTAGGTTTTTACACCTGATGATAACGCCGTTGCTGCAGCCGCGGAGTCAGTAACATAACCACTCATTCTGGCAGGCGAAGTACGCGCCATCCCCACCAAAATCTCATCAAAAATAGTAGGTTCTATTTTTGCAGTTGTTGGATCATCTTTATATAGTCGATATGCTGTGGTGTAGGCGGGTCCCATGCCATCACCAATCATAATGATGATATTTTTAGGTGCTAAAACTGACTGTGCTGATTGTATTGAAGATACAGACGCCGCATTGCATATCACAGGAAAAATAATGCTCGCAAGCGCTAATCGTTTCAGAGTACGCGTTATGTTCATTTGAATAACCTATCTGTTACCTAATACCATTCGTACCAATAACTATGTTTTAAACTAAGCCTTAGCTTTGTAATTACAGTCGATTGATGTGAATGGTATAACACCTATTTTAGGATTTGCCGATCCGGCGTTCAATCGCATCCATGAGTTTGCCTGTGATATCCACATCAAACGCGGCTTCGATTTCTTTAATGCACGTTGGGCTGGTGACATTGATTTCAGTTAGCTTATCGCCAATGACATCAATACCAACAAAAATTAGCCCACGCTTTTTAAGCTCTGGCCCTAGAGATCTCGCAATGTGCCAGTCTGATTCTGATAATGGCTGCGCAACACCTGAACCACCCGCAGCAAGGTTACCGCGAGTTTCACCTTTAGCAGGAATACGGGCTAATGCATAAGGCATAGGTTCGCCATCAACGATTAAAATTCGCTTATCGCCTTGAGTGATCTGCGGAATAAACGCCTGCACCATAGCGTAATTTTCGCCATGATTGGTTAAGGTTTCAATGATAACGCCAAGATTTGGATCATCTTGCTTTACACGAAAAATCGACGAACCACCCATGCCATCAAGTGGCTTGATAATAATGTCTTGGTGCTTTGCATGAAATTCACGAATGCGTTTAGCATCACGGCACACTAATGTTGTTGGCGTAAATTCGGCAAACCAAGCGGTAAACAACTTTTCATTGGCATCACGCAGACTTTGTGGCTTATTAACAATTAATGTACCTTGTGCTTCTGCGCGCTCTAACATATAGGTTGCGTAGATAAATTCGGTATCGAATGGCGGGTCTTTACGCATTAAGATCACATCAAGATCCGATAAAGGCGTTTCCACTGCCGAATCAAGCTGATACCAATCTTGTGGATCATTTTTTACCGATAGTTTTTTCATTGAGGCAATAGCTTCGCCATCGATTAATGCAAGATCTTGCATTTCCATGTAAAACAATTCATAACCACGAGCTTGTGCTGCCAACAACATGGCAAAACTCGAGTCTTTTTTGATATTAATGTCGTTGATGGGATCCATCACGATGCCAAGTTTGATCATTGTTTTTCCTAAATTGTAGGGGTATTACAAATCGCCAAATTTCAATTGTAGTGCGCTAATGGTTGTTAATGCAGCAGTTTCAGTACGAAGCACACGAGGACCCAATAAGACATCGGTAAAATTGTGAGTTTCTGTCATGGCAATTTCAGACTCTGATAATCCACCTTCAGGCCCAATCAATAAACGAACATGATTATTTTTCAAAGTTAACCCATTAATGCCATGTTGTGCCCTAGGATGCAGGTTTAATTTTAACGCTGACGTTTGTTCTCCGCACCATTGCTCTAATGTCATAGCGGGTCGCACAATTGGCACCACACTTCGGCCAGATTGTTCACAAGCACTGATGACGATCTTTTGCCATTGTTGAATTTTCTTCGCTAACCGCTCACCAGTGAGTTTGACGCCACAACGCTCAGAAAATAACGGCGTAATAGTATTCACACCTAACTCTACTGATTTCTGAATGGTAAAGTCCATGCGATCACCACGAGAAATTACTTGTCCTAAATGGAGGTTAAGTGGAGATTCGGCTGCAACTTCAGAACTTGAAAGCACTTCTACCGAAACGTTTTTCTTGCTGCTTTGACTAATTTCACATAAATAATCATTACCATCACCATTAAACAACACTAATTGCTCACCTTGTGACATGCGCAGTACACGGCCGATATGTCCAGCGCCCTCTTCGTCAAGCGCTAACGGTTGATTGACAGTAATTGTACCCGTCTGATAAATACGTGGAATTCTCATTAATGCTTCTTAATACTCTTGATACTTGAAGATACCTCTTCAAGTATCACTGTTATAACTGGTTATCTGGCTTGAGTTTACCATGATTAGGCAAAAAAAATCCCCGATAAATATCGAGGATTTTTTCAAGGAAGATTAGGGCGTGTTGAACTTTCGTGCTTACTTTTGCAGCGATAAATTGGTTGTTTTATGCAAGGCGGAGTTTGTGCAGTGTAGACGCTCTACATAAACAAACGATAACGAAGCAGAAACGACCAATTTACGCTGTCTTCGATGCTTTTGAGCGCTTCCTATTCTGTGTTATGAGCAGCTTACTTAGATGACTAAGCTTCACTGCTCACGCCTTGAACAAAAAAGCGCTCAAATAGCACAAAATTCAATCCTGAAAGATCTACAGGCTCTAAGGTTTATTCTTCTATTGGAGAAACAACAAACAGTAAGTCGCCTTGCGATATTTGCTGTCCATTTGAGTTAAGAATACGTTCAATTCGATATTTCTTATCTTCTGGATACAAAATCGCATCTTTACGGTTGAAACTCGCAAGGTTAACTTGAGTGAACATTTTCATCGCTTCAGTTAAAGCCAATGTGTCATCAACAGTAATGATATCGCCTTCTTTAACAAAGTCTGGTTCACCCGGCGCAGGGGAAGAATAGAAGATACCCGCGCCTTGTGCTAATACTTTCAACTCATTACTCTCACCAACACGTAGTGACTCAGTTGATACACCCTTGGTTTCTGCTGCCGCTTCCATTTCAGCGATAAGCTCAGGAATATCAAGTTCAGCCATTAAGCGTGGTAGATAGTTAGTATCGTAAACACCTTCGCGGAAAGTACCATCTTTAAGAATACGTTTCAGTAATGGAATGTTGGTCGCAATACCTTTGATCACAACTTGATCTAAGTAAGCGATAAACTTCTCAATCACGTCTTCACGATTTTCACCGCGCATGATCACTTGAGCAATCAAGCTGTCGTAGTAAGGTGACACTTCTTTATCTGTTTCTGCAATCGAGATGATTTCGATATCATCACGCTGTGGGAAATCACATTCGGTGATCATTCCTGGGTTAGGTAACAACTGCAGCACACCATTACTATCAAGTGCGGCTTTTTCAGCTGTGATACGAAGTTCCATTGCATAACCGATTTCTTGCGGCTCAATATCTTCGATTGAACGACCAGCGGCAACATCAAATTGCGCGCTAACAATATCAATGCCTGATGTCGCTTCAGTTACTGGATGCTCAACTTGAAGACGAGTATTCATTTCCATGAAATACACTTCGTTGGCATCTAAGTTATAAATAAACTCAACCGTACCTGCACCCATGTAATCAGTGA
Source organism: Parashewanella sp. (assembly GCA_049608225.1). GTDB lineage: Bacteria > Pseudomonadota > Gammaproteobacteria > Enterobacterales > Shewanellaceae > Parashewanella. The sequence continues at coordinate 35,685 of JBMYXI010000008.1, read as the reverse complement.
CATCACCTAATGCACGTGTGTATTCCATCACTTGCTGTTTAAGCTCATCTGGCAACATGGTTGAATGTGATTCTTCAATCACTTTCTGGTTATTACGCTGCACAGAGCAGTCACGTAAACCCAATACTTTCGTGTTGCCAAACTTATCACGCAGTAGCTGAACTTCAATGTGACGCAGTGAGGTTACATATTTTTCAAGGTATAAGTCGCCGTTACCAAATGCGGCAGCCGCTTCAGTTGACGTTTTTTGGAATAAACCAATCATGTCTTCTGGACGCTCAACAACTTGAATACCTTTACCGCCACCGCCTTGTACGGCTTTTAGTAATACTGGATAGCCAATCTCATTAGCAACATTCACCGCCTGTTCAGCATTATTCAAAATACCGTGTGAACCTGGTACAACAGGAACATTCTGACTTTGTGATGTCTTAATTGCATTTGACTTGTTGCCCATAGTCGTCATTGAATAGACACTTGGCCCAACAAAGTTAACACCATTGTTTACACATAATGCCGCGAATTGTGGACTTTCTGATAGGAAACCAATACCTGGATGAAGTGCATCAACTCTTTCGTATTCAGCCACTTTCAACACTGAGTAAGCATTTAGATAACTTTCATCAGACGTGTTACCACCTAAACAAACTAACTTATCATTTGGTTTAAGCATGTCAGCAGGCACAGAGGTCATATCAGGATCTGACGCTACTAATACTACGTTAAGGTTATTATCGTGTGCTTTGCGAATAAGCTTAACCGCAGTACAACCACGAGCGTGGATCAATACTTTACTCATTGGCGACATCAACGCACGAGGGTCGTTTTGCTCAATTTCAACGTCTTCGGCAACAACTTCAGGAACCAAGGTTGACAATGCATTACCAATCACATCATTAATCTGTTGAGTAGGCAATGGCATTAATGGATCGATGCCAGCCAGTTGTGTATCCAAGGTTTCGCTAAATGGATTGTTTACAAGACCATTCATTGCCCCCGGAACTTTCGACAGATAGTTAGACAAGGTTGATGTTGATGGCAAGTAAGCTGGCACGACCATTTGCCCTGCAAACGGCATATTGGTACCAGATAGATAATATGTTTGTACAAGCGGGTGAGTTACAAAGCTCGCTTGAGCACCACCGGTACAGTCACCATAGCCAAACATAAGTACTGGCAATTCGTTATCACGAATAAAGCGCGTAATACGATCATTTACCACAGCCATTGAGAATAATGCTGCCGCACCTTCTTTAGTTTGCATACCACCAGAACTGATAAAACAAATAACTGGTAATTTACGTTTAGCACATTCAATTAACAGTGCACTGAATTTCTCCGCACTGGCCATATCAAATGCACCTGCTTGGAATGCAGTATTCGATACCGCCACACCAGCCCGTAACTTTTGACCATTGTGTTCAAAATCACCTAAACCTGTGATCAAACCGCACGGACGAATGCCTTTATCCAATGCATCTTCAATAGATAAACGGAAACCAGGGAAGTTCAATTGATTGGCAGTCATGAAGTCTGCATTCACTTCCTCAAAGTCAGTGAAGAACTTCTCAATGATGTTCTGCCAGCTCATTTTTCCTGAACGTTTCTCGTCACGTAATACTTTCTGGATCAACAGATCTTGGTAACCCATAGTGAGACGGTTCCAGAAATCTTTACGACGACCAATACGCACAGGGTTAATTGCGCCAGTAAAGCTTGAGTTGTCTTCTTCACTGTCAAAGTACTCAGGCAATAAACGCTCAAAGAAGTAAGTTAGGATCACAAACAAACTGTCGTTCATTTGTGGAAAACCAACACTCTTCCATTGTTCAACACGTGTTAACAATTCAGCACGGTTGGACTGTGACATAAAGTATTTAAGCCACTTGTAGAATTTACTTTTATCGTTGGCAATATCTTGAGTAGAAATCGCTTTATCGATTGAACTATGTAACAAACCGTCAAGAGAAGCACGAGATAAGCTTTTGCTCATCATGGCTTCTTTGGCAATCGAAGCTAAATTCACGACCACATTGTCGTACAATGCATTGAAGATAAGAATGTTATAACACTGCCAAATGAAGTCTTCACGTAGCTCGTCATTAACCACTACATCTAAAACAGTTAATTGATTTAGCTCTGGCCATTGTTTTTCAGTCACATCTTTAGGCAAGCTTTCAAGGTATTGAATTAACCCTTTAAAGTTATTCGCCGCATTACTCTTCCAGCGGTGATACAAAGACCAACCAATGTTAAATAATAAGGCTTTACGCGCTTTCTTATAGTTCTCTTTTGGCTCACCCAAAATCAAACGTGTAAGCATGTTACGTTCGGTCGAAATTTCTTCACGTTTAGCGGTAAAATTACTCCACAACTTGTTTAGCTCGTCGTCATAAACAAGTTTATCTGGGCTGGCCAACCAAGTTTGGAATACTTTGTCTTGCTCTTGTTGAATACGAGCAAGTAAATCACCTTCTGGCACACTCACTTTCGATAAACGACCATATTCACCTTGAGAAATTGAGTGGATACGGCTACGCAAAGTGAGATAGCGCAAGTAACGGTATGCACTACCAAACAAGTTCAAGTGCATGGTTGGGTTACTTGCCACCGAAAGTTCTGCATTGACATCAAGCGATGCCAAATTCGCTGAAGGGTTAAGGAAACGGTTTAAACTGCGATCGTAATGTTCACGTAAATCGTCAGAGTCACGAACGAAATCAATAGCAGCTTTCTCTACCGCTTCAATACCGCTGATAATCGCGCGGCGCAAATTATGTTGACGTTCATCTCTGTCTGATGGCGTAAAATCGATGATGCCATCAATGCAGCCAGCGGTATAAAGCTCTTCTGGCGATACACCCACTGACTTTGCACATTCCTGCCAAGAAAGGTTGTATTTGCGTGCAATGCTTTGCAAGCCTTGTGGCTGAATAGTGTTGAAAATACCATCACGAAGTGAAAGGAGAATGTTTGCTGCAGCAAGTGGGATCGCACCACCTGAATAACCTGCACCAATGACAATACCCACTGTCGGCACGTCAACGTTGGCACTTTCAGCAATGGCTTTCGAGATAGAATGCGCTTGGTTCTGACTGTTGGCAATTTCACCTGCATCAGCGCCCGGCGTGTCAATGAAATACACAATTGGCATTGAAAGCTCTGCAAAATGACGGATCGCCTTACAAGCAGCAAGATGATGCTCTGGCATCCACGCGCCATTTGACGTTGTGCGCTCTTGAGCGATAAAACCAATACGGCGAGTACGCGTGCCAAAATTCAGCTCAACTTCTGCACTGTAAAATGAACCGATATGGGTATCTGAAACGACTTTACCTTTTAAATCTGCAATGATGCGCTTGGCACTTGGGCGATTTTTATCTTGCGTTGGTTGAATAACTTTCGTTACGTATCCATCAACATCTAATTGCGCTAAATTCTTTAAGTTAGCCTGAATAGTTTCTTCGTCTAATAGACCTTTGACTTCATCAGACAGGCTCTGCTTACTGTGCTTTGGAAATAATGAAAAGTCTTTCGCTAAATGCTCAGCGTGTAAAAAAAGTGGGTCGGCACCTAGAGCCTGAGTCGTATTATCGGGCTTGTTGTTGCTGGTCATCCTAAGATCCTCTGCTTATCCTAGCCTCTGTTTTGTCGGTAAGTTACCAACAAATCCAAAATTATTTTTATGAATGTTAAATATAACTTTTATCATGCTCAAATTGCCATTAAACTGACATAGACGCTTTGTTCCATTTATGAGACAGTGATAAAATATGCCTGATTTGAACGGGATGATGCTATTTGCAGCCGTCGTCCGAGCTAAAGGATTCTCGCAAGCCGCTCGAGAGACAGGCATGCCAAAATCGACCATTAGTCGTAAGGTTGCCCAACTTGAAGAACAATTGGGCGTAAGACTCTTGCAGCGAAATAGCCGTAATTTAAGCCTGACACAAATTGGTGCTTTGTTTTACCAACATTGCGACACCATTGGTAATGAGATCGAAGCGGCAAAAGCCATTATCGAAAACACTCAAAATGATGTATCTGGATCACTACGAATTGCCATTCCGGTATCCTTCAGTCAGGAACTGATTGCCAACATGGCAAGCGGATTTATGCGACTTTACCCTAATGTCACCCTAGACATCCAGTTTACTGACAACGAAGTTGGACTGGTCGGAGAAGGTTATGATATTGCAATAAAGTATGGACCACTGCAATCCTCTGATTTAATCGCACGATTATTGTTTGAAAGGCAACCTATCTTAGTCGCAAGTCCCACTTACTTGAAAGCGCACGGCACTCCAGCGACGCCACAAGACTTAATTAATCATCAAGGCATTCTACTCGGAACATCCCGCTCAGCGCCCATTTGGCCTTTAGGTAAGGGGAAGCGCAAAACCATGGTGAGCTTTCAAAAAAAAGTTCGAGTTAACAGTGCTATTATGGTCAAAAAATTAGCACTAGATGACTTCGGGGTTGCCATGTTGTCTAATTCAAATTGCAAGCAAGAACTGGCTTCTGGCTCACTAGTCCCAATTTTACAAGAATGGCCAATTGAACCTTTTAAGGTTTATGGCGTATATTCAAGCAGACGGCAGCTCGCCAGTAATATAAGTGCATTTTTGGAATTTTTTGCGAAACGGTTTTCGAATCAAGAATCATTGCAATCATTAATGTATTAACTTCACGGAGTGAAAGATGCTTAAGATATTATTTACGACTTCATTACTCTTATGCAGCCTTTCTGTTGCCGCATTAGCGCTAAATGTTGAAGAGTTAAGGCTGTCAAAAGCCCAAACCGACATACCTAACATCGCCTCTCGCTACGACGGTCTTGTGTCAATTTTCAAGCAGAAAATAAAAACAGCGACTAACGAACAACAAATCACCCAAGCTACCGCTACCATAGGTAATCGCTTATGGCAACAAGCAGTCCGTGATGTGCAAGCAGGGCATTTTGATGATAGGCCTTTATATTGGTCTCGACTTGCATTACGTAAACTGGCTAAAGATGATAATGACACTAAACTTCAGTTAGCAAACTGGCAACGACAAATTCTTACTCGCTCGATTGAAACGACCTCTCGAGGGATAAATGATCTTCACTTCTCTCCCAAAACTGATATTAAAATTCTGCTCACTGGCTTTGACCCCTTTTTCTTAGATAAAAATATTGCTCAAAGTAATCCATCAGGGTTAGCAGCACTTGCACTAGATGGGTTTAAATTTAAAGTGGGCAAAAAGACAGCTCAAATTCAAACTGTCATGATCCCTGTACGTTTTGTCGATTTTGATCAAGGCATGATTGAAGGAATCCTAACGCCCATGTTTAGAGCCAGAAGCATAGATGCAGTATTTACGGTAAGCATGGGAAGAACAGATTTTGATTTAGAGCATTTTCCTGCAAAAAACCGCAGTGCTGTAGCACCGGATAACCTCAATATTTATACCAAAGCGAGTAAACAGTCTCCTAAAGCTCCACGACTTAGAGGCAAAACATTAAACGGTGCTGAATTTATCGAATTTACTTTGCCTGTTAAAGCCATGCAATCCATTAATGGTAAATGGAAAGTAAACGATAACAAACAAGTCTCAACATTACAGCAAGGAAAGTTCAAAGCGAAAACATTAGCTGATTTAAAAAACCAAACATCGGTAACAGGCTCTGGCGGCGGTTACCTATCTAACGAGATCTCTTATCGTTCGATTCGGTTAATGAAGCAATTTAACCTGACTATACCCAATGGGCATATACATACGCCAAAAATAAAAGGCTACGATGCAGCAACAGAGGCAGAAATAGTCGCGCAAATTCAAGCAATGGTGGTAGCCGCTATGAAAGCGCTAGAATTTTAATTGGCTTTGCTTTCTATTTTAGCAATAAGACCCGATGGACTCCTCAATAATGAAACTGTTCCTAGGGTTTCTTGGTGAACTTCATCTAACTGTCGACAAAGGCGTATATCACTATTATTAGTCATTCGAATTGGAAATTCATCACCTTCCATCATGATACCGATATCGGCAAGATTTACTTGCGCAGTAGCGAGCTCCGCTAACAATGGTGGATGCGAAAAAGTAACGTCATTTAGAATTTCATCAATAGAAATATCAATACTCCCAGATTCAACTGAACCTTTAATTGTCACTCTCGCTAACGGTCGTTGCCACCACAAAATCGCTTGGCCTTCTTCAACATCAGCACTTTGATCTAGCCACATGCCCGCACCTATCTCAGGAAATTCAGGGATGCTGTTTTGCTGAGGGCGATAACCCGCAATTAAACTCATATTAATATCAGGAGAGTCGCCCGAACAAGGTGCCCAATGAGAAACCATAGGTTGCCATTCTTCAATCGGCCAGTTAATCAGCACACAGCGAACACCTGACAATGTTAATATCGGATATATATTCTCTTCAAGCACCATTGGTTCGGGAGTTTCACTAACAGACTCTACAATCCAACTGCCAACAATTTCGAATACAGCAGCACCGATGCAAGGAATAAAGTCTTCAGGAAGTTTATCTAAAATCGATATGCCAGTATTATCAAGTACCGCTTTTTCCCAATCTTTTTGTGAACACCATATGCCCACACCTGCTGCGGCATTTTGATGTTGCCAAAAAAAACCATTGCCTTGAAATGGTTTCAACTCGAGTTGACAATTTTGTGCTTCGAGCCCTTTACCGATAACTTGACTTGCTCTCATTATTTCACTGCTTTGCATTATCGTATCCCTTAATAACCTGAGCCGACTGGCATAATATTCAGTTCAACATTTTTTTTCATATGTGCAAAATTATCTGCCAGCTTAGGCTTAATGTTTTGCATCACTCTCGCTTGTTTCTCATGCTTAGGATAAATTTTCAAAGTGATACCTTTTTTATCTAAACGTGCTTCCATGATCATGCCCATCAAGGGGCCATTAACCATTCGAAAGCACAACATATCACCGGATCTTGATACTTCTGAATGACCTAATTTACAAATACCACCTTGCTTTGACAAAATAGCTTTGGTCGTTTCAGGAATTTTTTTCGAAGAGTTCTTTTCTTCCCCTTTGTCTTCAAAGCGCATGAAAACACCTCGAAATTTTTGCGCTTCATGAGATTGGGGATCAACATGCTTATCTTGTTTTGTTTCAGTGTGCTCGGTCTTATTTGTTTTCTGAACATTAATCGAATTACTCATCGAACACCGCCTGTAATTTTTCCTGATCCTTAACTAACTGAAAAACTTCTTTATCCATCTGCTCTATCGTTAGCTTAGTTTGTTGAATTTCGTCTTCAATTGAAATCGCTTTCTCAGCCAACCCCCGCTCTTGTTGATAGCACTGTGATAACACAGTTTTAAAGTCAGATAACTCACTATGATCAAGCGATTCCTCTGGAACAGCCATTTGTCGAATATCCTCAATCACCTTGTTACGATCATCCAACGCTTGTTGCTTATCATTTTGTAATTGCTGTAGTTTCTTTTTAACTTCACTTATTCGACGACGCAACTTATCTTCTTTTTTTGAACGAATATCCAAGATCCGTTTTAATGTTTGTTGATCTTGAGGCTCGATTTCAGATGTCGCCATAACTTAACCTTAGTCTCAACCTAAAACCGTTGAAGATAGCTGTGCTTTAGTTGTTTCATAATCGCTATATTCATCCACTGCTTGCCGTAAAAACTTCATGATTTCTTGATGTCTAGCAATCGCTTCATCTGTCTCTTCATCTTGCCCTGATTCATACTCACCCACACGGATCAACAGTTGGACTTCTTCATACTTAGCAAGCATATTGCGGAGTTTAGCAGCTTGTTGTTTCTGTTCATCGTCAACAATAATGTCCATAACCCTACTCACACTTGCATTAACATCAATGGCGGGATAATGGCCCGCACCAGCAAGTTTACGCGACAATATAATGTGACCATCCAATAAAGAGCGCACTTCGTCAGCAATAGGCTCATTCATATCATCGCCTTCCACCAGCACTGTATAGATGCCTGTAATACTGCCTGTTGCTGCAGGCCCAGCCCGCTCAACCAATGACGATAACTTTACAAATACACTTGGGGGGAAGCCATTTGAAACTGCCGGCTCTCCTGCAGCCAATCCAATTTCCCTTGCTGCCCTAGCAAATCGAGTAAGTGAGTCCACCATCAATAACACATCCTTGCCTTGGTCTCGAAAGTACTCCGCAATTGTCGTCGCCGTCATGGTCGCTTTCATTCGTTCAAGCGGGGGTCTATCAGACGTTGAAACCACCATGACCGTTCTTTTTCGAGCTTCAGGCGTTAAGTTATATTCCATGAATTCACGAACTTCTCTTCCACGTTCGCCAACCAATGCGAGTACAATGACCTCCGCTTCACAGCTAGAAGCAATCATGCCAAGTAGCGTACTTTTTCCACCACCTGCTGCAGCAAAAATACCGACACGCTGTCCCACACCACAGGTCAACACACTATCAATACTTCTAATTCCCATTGGCAGAACATCTTTAATTAGACTTCGACTTAATGGATCGGGTGCAGAACCTTTATTCGCTCTTACTTCTTCTGTTTGTAATTCACCTTTATCATCAATGGGCCTCCCTAATCCATCAACAACTCGTCCTAATAAATCTTCTCCAAGTGATATTTGATGACCATGCCCTAACAATTCAACGGTTTCGCCAGCTTGTAATCCAGATGTTGCATCAAATGGAGATAAAATAGCTTCATCACCTTTTACAGCAATGACTTCAGCATTTAATCGGCCAGCAATAAGACACAAGTCGCCTTGATGCGCGCCAGCTAAAGTTGAACGAACTAACGTCGCCCCGACTTCTTGGATCCGCCCAAAGAAACGAACAGGCGGTATTGTTTTATCGACCTCAAACGGGTTTAAAAACAAGCTTTCTTTAATTTCTTCTACAATGCTTTCTTTATCTGGTAGCTTCATATTCGACCTTAAGCGTTCATTGCAGCATCAAGTGCTTCACCGACTAAATCAACATGCTCAATAACTTTTATTTCGACGTCATCACCCAGCTCTTGGTAGGAAAGCACAGGAGTAGTGAATAACTCTCGTTCAACAATTTTTCGTAGATAGCGTCGAACATCTAACGATGTCAATAAACCACAAGCTTGGTTTTCAGGTAAAAGCTCTTTTATGGAATTTAAAATCATTTGGGTTTGCGCCGTATTAAGCACTGAATAAGAGCCTGCGGTAGATTGTCTGATAGACTCTCGAATCAAATTTTCAATTCCTTCTCCAACCATCAACACACTGATCCAACCTTGCTCGGTAGCAAACTTATGTCTTATATGACGCCTTAATGAGATCCTTACGTATTCAGTAAGCATAATGACGTCTTTTTCTTTAGGCACCCACTCAACTAAGGTTTCAAACACGGTTCTCAAGTCTCGGATCGAGATCCCTTCTTCAACTAATCGTTGCAGAATTTCTGCGACCTTACCGACTGATAGCAATCGTTGTAGTTCTCGAATAAGTTCACCATATTTATTTTCCATCGCATCCATAAGATATCGCGTTTCTTGCACCCCAATAAACTCACCAATAAAACGATCGGCGACCTTGTTTATTAAACAAGATGGAATCGCTTCTCCTTCGACGACAGGTAAATTTTGATCTTTGGCTGTTTTAATATCCTGTCCTTTTATCCAATATATGGTTTGCCCATTAAAACTCATGACTTCTTCACGGGCATTAACCAAGCTAGAACTATATGGAATGTCTAACAAGGCTTCTTCAGGATCGAGTTGTAGCTGTAAAACAGGTTCTTGATACAAATGAATATCGCATTGCCCTTGAATGTCTCTTTTAACAATTTGTAATTGAATTTCTGGCAACGGAACCCCCAGTTGCTCAAACAGAGACCAGCGAAGTCTATGCAATGACTCTTTCATTCCTTGATGAGGACAATCTGAACCTAAATACAACATAAGTGGAACAGCACCCGGTTGCATGTTTGCATCATCAGTAGATTCCTCACCTTCTTTTGGAAAGGCTTTTTCATCGCCACCGGTTTCAGTCACTTTCTTCTGCTGTCGCGCTAACCACCAAGTTATGAAAAATGTTAACGCACCAAGAGAACCAAATACCCAAAGTGGAAAGCCAGGAATGATGGCAAATGTAATCATCACTAATCCAGCCATTTGCAATGAAGAGGGCTGCTTACTGATCTGAGTAACAACCTCTTTACCTAGGTTTTGTCTTTGTTCACCGGGAACACGGGTTACGATCAAGCCTGCAGTGATTGAAATAAGTAAGGATGGGATCTGAGCAATTAGTCCATCACCTACCGAAAGGACAGCATAAGTATTTAACGCTTCGGACGCCGACATATCGTGCTGAAGTACACCGACAGTTATACCGCCTATGATATTGGTAAAAATCACAATGATACTCGCAATAGCATCACCTTTTACGAACTTCATAGCACCATCCATCGCACCATAAAGTTGACTCTCTTTTTGCACTTTCGCACGTTGCTTTTTTGCTTCTTTAGCATCGATGATCCCAGCACGCATATCACCGTCAATACTCATCTGTTTACCTGGCATGCCATCAAGAGAAAAACGCGCGCTTACTTCAGCCACACGTTCCGAACCTTTAGTAATTACAATAAACTGAACAATGGTGATGATGGCAAAGACAATAATACCGACAGCCAAGTTACCACCCACCACAAAATTACCAAACGTATAAACGATTTCACCAGCATCGTGCTGAAGTAATATCAATCGACTGGTACTAATGGTTAACGCAAGTCGGTAAAGTGTGGTTACCAGTAATATTGAAGGAAAGACTGAAAACTCTAAGGGATCACGTATATAAATCGCGATCATTAATAGAGTTACCGATAAGGCTAAATTGATCGCAATAAGTAAATCGACTAATGGTGTAGGCAAAGGAACGATCATCATAAAAACGGCGACCATTAGCATTACTGCCAGAATAATATCGTGCCTGCCCGCGGCTTTATTTAACCACTCAGAGATAGTATTCAAAACTGGCCCCCACGATTTACTTTAGTTAAAAATTGCTGTTGTAGTTTAACGATCTGATACCAGTCTCGTCCTTCACTTTCACTTGGTGATAAGCAGCTGATCATTAATTTCTTCTTAATGAGAAATAAACGTTGTGGAATACCCAAGAATGCTTGAGGATGACATCGCTCAATCCATAACTTTAAGTCTTCGATTTCCGTTTCTAAAAGCCAAGACGTCATTAATAGTCGCTCATCCTTAATCTCTAACATCAAACCGAAAGGTGGCCAGTGATACTCCATTTGATCATCTAACTTCACAGGCCAATGATTCAGCAATCGGAATAATTCTTCTAAATTTCTTGATGACCTTAAGTCCATAATATTTATCTAGTTGGAATTCTCAGTGAAAACACTTTTTGCCTTCATTAATCTTAGGACTAATAAAGAAAAACGATAAACTTTTACTTAATAATCTTTGAGTTATTACTTAATATCTAATGAAAATCATCCAAAGAGTTGGATTCGTAGCTTTTTCAATATAAATGCCTCAAGACGAATCAAGGCAGAAAGGTCATTCCCTTATAAGCTTGAGCAAAAGGTCATTATGTTTTAATGCTTATTCTTCGTCTTCACACCACAAGTCAAGTAAACTCATCATGGCGTCGGTAATATGCTCTTGTTGCTCTGGATCTCTAAAACATTTATCAGGCAATTGAACGAGTAATTCTCGCCATAACCTCATAAAATTAATTCGCTTATCCGCTGGCACGGATAATTCATTTAACTTATCTTCTAACCACTCGTTGTATACCCATGATTGCTCGACTAGATCTAAAGTCACTGTTAACACACCCTGCTCTTCGATATGGCAGGCTCTTCCTAGCGCTTTACAGTGTTCTTCTATGCTCAAAAAGATCAGCAAACGACGTAAATCATCGATAACAGAAATAAGTTTAACCATATCCGAACCAGTGTTATCGTCATGTAGTGAACTCGATAGCGCTCTGAGCAAAACTCGAATACGTTTTCTACGTTCTGGCATATCTTTAAGCAAACTAAACCATTTTGCTAAACCCGCATCTCCTCTTGCTGCACGCTGATATAAATTTTTGAGCGAACTAAGCCCTGATTGATCAAGCGGTAGTCCTTCCATCGAAGCGATTAACGCGAGCTCAGCCCCTTCTTCTCCTAACAATTCCTGTAGTTTTTTACGTAACTTTTCTCGTACTGCGTCACTCATTCCTGCGGAGGAGATAACGCCTGCCAGTAACATCATGACGTTACCGTTATCCATGCCCATTGACTCAATCTGAGCCATAATGGCATCCGCATCGCCCAATTCTGCTAAACTTGCTGCCATCTTGCTTATACTTTCTCCTTGCTCGCCATCAAGATCAGCAACCATATCTTTCAAAGTGTTGACTTGCGATACTTCATCTTGGTCTTTGCTTAATAATTTTTTAAGGTAATTTGCAGCCCCCATACTCAAATCATCAATGGCTTGATTCATTGATTCAGCTTCGATTTCAGCAAATTCAGCTGCGGCAAGTGCTGCAGTATTGTGTGCAGGGGAGACTTGACCATGTGGGCCATTAGTTTCTTGAAGGGTATTCAAGTTTACGTTAGTTGCACCATCGACTCGCATCATTTATCACTCCTCCATAATCTCATTATGAGGCTTCTAGCTCGTCAGAAATATGATCTAATGCCAACTTATCTGATTTCACTACGAATGCCTCTAACAAAGCATTCATGTGGGCACTTAAATCAATTTGTGCTGTTAACGCCTTTGAGTGTAACTCCGCACAGTTTGGTTCTAAAGAAGAGTCAACCTTTATAACAAGTTGATCTCCAAGTGTTTCAGAAATTTTTTTATAATCAGCCGTTGAAACCATCATTGTTACTGAGTCAGTTCCTACTTTTTCAAGCACTTCATCAGTTAATCGGCCAGCAACGATTGGAGCGATATTTTGATCGGTAGCCCAATGCTTTATAACTGCATATATTTGCTCAGATATCGTATGTTTAAGCTCAGATAAAAGAGACGCTTCAAATTCAGCTTCATTTTTTACCCATTGAATGGCATCATCAGCAGCTTGTTGATGCGCCTCTTCACGCCATTGAACCATTTTTTCATTTGCTTCGATTCTTGCATTTTCAACTATCTTTCTTGCCTGCTCTTTTGCATCTTCTCTTTGTTGATGGGCTGCACGTAGTGACTCTTGAATGCGCTGCTTAACTTGGGCTTCCATGTCTTGCAGTTCTTCAGATTTGCTAATCATTTCGGCAGGTATGAAATCATCATCCCAACGTTGAACTTCACAGGGATATATATCTATTTTAAAAGGATTCATAGTAAGCGCTCCAATCGAATCAACCAACGCTGTATTTCAAATGACTCTTGTTTTAATTTTTCGATGAACTCTTTCAACTCGTCCGATTCTTGTGCAAAGTCATCGATAGGTAAAGTCATTGAAACCGCTTTCCAAATTACATTATCATTCAAACTTTGATCACTACTAAGCAAGGCTATTGCAATTTTTTGAGAGGTGCTTATTAATAACTCAGGCGTTACTCCTTCAAAAACATGACTAAACCCCTTAGTTGGTCTTTGAGGCCATAGCGCCCAAGCTTGTTGTATTTGTTCTGGGGAAATCAGCTCTTCTAATTCTTTTCTAAAAGACTTTAAAGAAAGGTACTCTGGGCAATTCAAACAAAAAATGCCTAATATAGACGTTAATTCTGGCATTCGTGATCGAGAATTAAGCAACTGTTTTTGTTGTTGAGTAATGTTTTTAGGTAATGACTCATTAATAATACCTCTACGAGTCACTACCAGTTTTTCAATTCTATTTCCTAAAATGGTGCCTTGTTGATAGCGATCTTGCCATTGATCTAATTCAAGCTTCTGCCACCAACTGGGATGCATCGTTAACAAGGGCTGCCATATCAACTGATAAAGATCCCTAATCTCAGAGTATCCATCCGATTCAACAGAGAAAAAATCTGAAACCATAACGTCCTCACCACCCCATATATTTTTGTTAAGTTTACTTCCGTCTTAACCATGCAAAACCAATAATACTAATAAGCAAAATCACAGATAACCCAATTAAGATCATGATCTTATTATCTTCAATCTTAGCTATTATGTGCTTCCATTCACTCTGTGTTTGAGTCGGTAAAGCTGATTGATAACCGTAATTTGCCGCTTGCAAGAACACAGTAATTCTTTCGTAAGTTAGCCCTGGTACTGCATTTTGAATTAAGCTTTTTATTTGATTTTCTTGGGTTTTTAAATTCGCTTGCGGAGAATATTTTATGTACACAGATGCTGATTTTTGCTGTTGCGCCTGGAATTGATCTTCTTGAGTGGGATCTGCGATTGATACTCTTGCACTGATAACCCCCTCCATATTTGACAATGTTCGCTCAAGTTGCTGTTCTTTCAAGTAACTTATTTTTGCTTCTTCTTGAGCTGGTGAAGTAACCAATTGTCCCGAAGGAAATAAATCCTCTATGCCCATATATTTAGGCTTGGGAAAGCCATTTTGACGCAACAATGCAACAGCATTGATGAACTTATTCTCGTCAATCATTAAGGTGGCCATACCTGACTTGGGGTCGATATCTGTTTCAGCATCAATATTATTAAGCCGTAGCAACGCCACCATTTGGTTTGCTTCATCTTGAGGCAATTCACGATATAGCTCAACTTTACAAGCTGTGAGTAATAAAACCAGCGATAATAGTAAAAAAGTTTTAAGCTTCATTGCATGCTCGCCAATTTATTGATTGATTGAGATAAAGAACCTGCTACTTTTGCCATTAAATCAACTTGTAAAGCAGCATTGGTGATGTGTTTTTGAGCCTCAACGACGGCCAAAGGAGACATACTGTTTCCCATTGCATCGGTTTTACTTGGATCTGTTGGCAGTAGCTGCTTAATTAATTTTTCATCTGTTCCATGAACAACAGAGTCATTGGCTTTATCAAGCTCATCTTTACCCACATTCATCAACTCTTGAAATTTATTTACTAAGTCCTGTTGAGCGGTAGGTTCTTCTTTAACTGGTTTCAACTTTTCTGATGAAAGTTTTTGGATCTGATTTAACGTCGAAAAATCCATGATAAGCTCCTTTTATCGCCTTACTGAAACCAATTTTTGAGTAAGGATTTCTTTTTGATTTTTACTCGCAACTGGGCTTTCGAATAGCACTCGTAGAGCCTGTGCGGGCTCACTATTACACGTTTCAAGTACCCGAACTGCTTTCGCCGCATCATTTAAAGCAAAATAAATCACACTCATTGATATTTTGCGATCTTCTTCATCTATTATTACATCATCAAAAATAGGCAGAATTGCATAAGCTTGTTTTTTTAAACCATGATTTGCTGCAGCAATTGCTGTTTCAATCAGTAATTTTTTATATTCACTTTCCATTACTTGTGCCTATTTCCATAATTATAAGATTAAGAATAGTTATATTTTAGAGATTACGCCTTGAATCATGTCTTTAATTGCCTTGATAATTGCACTTTCATACCCAACAAAATTCGAATATTGTTGTATTGCAAACTGTGCTTTTAGCATTTTTTGCGGATCATTAATATCGCCTTCTTGCATATTGCTTTGCACATCTTTCGATGATTTAGCTGAAAGTTGAGATAACTGATAGACAACTGAACTTAAGTCCATAAAAGCCTCCTTATGTCACTGTAGATCTCAAAACTGTTGGACTGCATAAATATTGTTTCTTAAATGCATCAGCAAAATGCGCCTGATTACTAAAACCACTTTCAAGAGCAATATCTGCAACTTTTTTTGATGTCATTACAAGCTGTTTTCTTGCATAACTTAACCGTCTTTCTAATAGCCAACGTTTAGCTGATTTCCCATAATTTCGATAAAATAAAAAATTTAATTTTCTAACTTCGACATTTAAATTTTCAGCGTACTTTGAAACCGACCAAGGTTTCATAAAGTTGCTCTCTAAATAAGATAAAGCTTCATCGTTATGAGCAAGAAAGTATCTGAGAAGCTGTGAAAAAAATTTATTATCCATACTTAAACAATAAATAAACAAAAATTTCATCAGCACATTTTTATTGCTACTCAATTGTTCAACTACGCTAACTAATTGCTCGTTAACTGGAATTGTTTTTGATGCTCCCAAGTGGTATTGATTGCAATCTTCGGGTCCGACCAAGTCAATGACCTCATGGTAAAGTTCATGTAAATCACCAGGATAACAATAGACATTTAACCAACAATCCCTACTAAAAGCACTAGCACTACTATTTTCATCAGTCACGACAAGTTGATTCGCTTCAATATCTATCGTTTCATTTTCACAATGAAGCTTTCCTGATTGTTTGAATAAAATGATTTGAATTGCGCTCATTAGATCAAACCTCAATATAAAACTTACAATAACTATAGTGCTTATTAAGCAATACGAAATCAGGTGATAACCTGAGTTTAAAAATCTTAACGTATATTTTGTGCAATCGTTTTATTCATCTCGGCTAATAATGTTTGCATGCTATTAATTAATGAAACAGTTACGTTATAGGTCTGCAATATTTTCTGTAACCTTAATTGATTTTGAGAAACAAAGTCAGATGCTTCATTTGAAGAGGTTTGCAAAGCATTTTTAACCGCTTGTAATTGTGCTTTAGGTAATTTATTTTTATATTTCTTTAAAAAATCATCAATGTTCATTCCGTCAACAGTAATTGCATGCTGCTTCATAAATGTAACAACATCCGCAGGAACAGTTCCTGTTGCGGTATTACCTTTGTTTTCCACACCCGCTAGAACTTCATCTACTTCATTTGACGCTGATTCAGCCTGTCTAGAAAGGTTAGCTTTCTCTCTAAGTAAACGATAATTGTTGTTCGCTTGCTCCGAAAACATGTTCATACTTTTGTATAATGTTGCTACGCCCGCAGATATAGCACCATCGCCCTGTTCACGCGCGACACCTTCTTTTGAAGGATCTATGGTATTGATATTGGAAACTACCCCAGAGCCGCTGGTTCCACCTATAATTGAAGACATGACTTATACCTCATTGTATGTGTCGTTAATCTATAAAGTAAGAATTAAAGATAACTGTGTACCTTTTTCTTCTTATTTTTTGGCTTTTCACTTTCCTTGATACTGCCCTTTGTTATCTCTTGTTCTTCAAGTGGTTCATCACCTGATTTCGTTGCAATCGTTTTTTGTGCGTTTGGTACATGCCCAATATCAGCAAACTCTACCTCAAGCTTTTTAAAGTTTTGCCCGAGTTCACTAACTTTATCTAACACTTGATCTTGTTGTTTTTGAAAACCTTGAGGAAATGCTTTTTGTAATCTCACTAGTTTTTCTCTAGCGGAAGCATCTGTTTTTGCCCTCTGGGCTAATGTTCTTATTTCAGCCTGCAAGCCTTGAAACTCTCTCAATTGACTTGTTATGGCTGATTTCCGTTTTTGGATATCACTCATAACCGATTTTAAATCTTGAAATATATCCATAACCAACCCTTTTCTTAAAATAAATATCCGTAGAACTATTTAAGTCGCTTATAAAGTAATTCAATTACTTCTTTTGCCGCGTCAATCGCCTGATAATAATCTGACTTGTTTTGTATCTCTGACTCATCTAACTGAGTCGTCATTAACTCAAATTTTTTCTGATATTCTTCTATCGAATAAACTTTCGATTTAATATCATCCTCAAGCTTTGTAATTCTTGGCATATTTCACCTTCTTACCTTTCATCACTAAAATAATAGTGGTAGATGAATAATTTTCCCATTTTGATTTAAATCTATTCCAATCACGTCAATAAATTCAACAACGTAACCATTACTTAATTCACTGCCTTTCGATAGTCGCAGCCCACTCGATAGCTCTATAAATGGATCATCGGAATTCCCACCATAACTCACAACTGCTGATGTTAATATTCGATTTACTTCTTCTCTGACTGGTATATTTTGAAAAACAACTTTAATACCATTTTTACGTATTTGTTCTAAAGAGTGAGCGATATCTAATACTCTTTGTTCTATTTCTTGGCTCACCTCTCCAGTGATAACGAGTGAGTCATTTAATTGAGTTATCATCAAGTTTTCAATGATTTTTTCTGCTCTCAAACGGTTGATTAGTGGTCTAATTTGCGCCCCAGATTCATTAATGACATGCCAACTCACTAAACTTGGTATCGCTTTCAGCATAGTTACTGTTTTGTCCCATTGGATCCCCGCATGGATTGCGCCAGAAATAGTTACACTTCCCGGTGTCAAGTTTTGTTCAACTGAGACATTATTGAATCCATTTTGTGCGAGCACTTGCTTTACATATATCACAAGCTGATCGGTACACTCGGCATGTTCAATAAATAAAATTCCGTGATTTCTTACCTTATCAACGAAATTTTGTAACGTCTCCGAATCTTCACAAAAGCCATTAAAAGTAACAACACCGTTGTCGCCCCAAATCGCTTTGATTCCATCTAACTCATTATCTTTCAACTGCTCAGCCACCCAGTCTTGTGGTGTTGTTTGATGCTGAGGCGCTTCCACTGGATCAATTAATAAAATAAAAATTAATAATGCTGAAAAAATTGAAACACCAAGCAGTAGCCAATGAGACGCACTTTTCCCTGTAACTTTATGTTTAGGAATTGACATTATTGTCAATTCTTCATCTGCATCACCTAATACAAACGCAATTCCCTCGACTTCAATAACTTCATTTTGAGAAAGTAGCTCACTTTGTTCCGTTTGCATCTTCCCTGAAATCCACACCTCAGCGTCTGTAGTTAAACGCATACCATCATCATCAACAGTGAAATCGAGTTGGTCTTGCTTTTCTAGCACGGCCAACACATCTCCGTCAGGACCGATAGTAAAATTCCCTTCAGGTAAAACTAATTGTCGTCCCTTTAATGGACCGTTTAACCACAATATTTTAAATTTCGAAGGCATAATGTTCTCATTGGTTAACGGGTTCCGCCTTAATTAAAAATAGCCTCATCACGTTTTGTGTTTCTTTTCGAGAAGAGCTAAATAACTTACCCAATATGGGAATATCCCCGAGTAAAGGCAGTTTATTATTGGTTGTTTCCTCTTTTGTTTGAACAAAGCCACCCAGCAATAAACTCTGACCTGACTTTAACGTAGCCTGAGTCGATATTTCTGAGTTCTCAACTTGCGGTAAACCTTCCGCTCCTGATAATGGTGCACCTTGTTGTCCATCTTGAATATTTAGTACCAAATTAACTGCTTTCATTCCGTTATCGTTAATCATTCTTGGTGTCACTCTTAATAGTGAGCCAGCAGTTACTGAGTCTAGCTTGGCAACTTTCTCACCACTAACCTTAGTATAAAATGTGACATTTTTGTCCAATACTGCCTGAACATTGTTTAAGGTCACGACTGATGGCCTAGAAAGTACTTTTGCTTTCGATATTTTTTCTAATGCATTTAGCCTGACTTGAAAGTTCCCCGTATTACCGATGACAGTTGAAAAATTGTCACTTGCCACACCTGAATTAAAACTTACCGAGCCACCACCAAGCTTAGCTGAAGCAGACCAATCGACACCTAATTGATTAAAATTAGAAGCATCAATGTCAAATATCGATACTGATATTTCTATCATTGTTGGTTTTACATCTAATTGCTTGATAATCGCAGCATAAGTGGCTTGATCAACACCACTTCCACGAACAATGATTGCATTTTGTCTTGGATCAGCAGCAAAAACGGGGCCTTTATCAGAGCTGTTTTTCTTTAACTCTTTACCCATTTCACGTAATACCGTGACTAAACCAGGTACAGTAACCGGTTGCTTTCTATAGCTATAACTGGCATCACTCGCTGATGCATAATTTAAATGATAGACTTTAACAATTTCATGATTTTCAGCAGCTTGCTTGGCATTTGAATCTAACGTTTGAGTCAATTTAGTCACATTGGATACGCAGATTGGCACCCCAATCAACTGAATACTGCTGATACCAGGTTCCGGTTTTACTCGGCAAGATTTGTTATCTAAGACACTCGAACTTCGAAGGTAACTCTCGAGTTCGGCTGTTGAAATGTTATTTAACGGTAAAATTTTACTCATTAATTCGCTAGTTTTATAGGCATAGAGCACTCCATTGTTGTAATACCAAATTAAGCCATATTGACGGCTTAAATCATGTATCACTTTAAGTGGAGGTGTATTTTGGATGCGGCCATTATAAACATCTGTTATTTTAGAACTAATTACCACTGGCACACCATAGTTACTGCCAAAATCTCTTATTACAGCAGCTAATGGAGTGCCTCGGCTAATGAGAACAAACGAATCACCTTGCCATCGGATCTGACTTAATGATGCTGATTGTGCAAAGGTTGTAAATAAGCATAGAAATAGACCTGCAATTATTCTCATGTCCGCATTCTCACTACATGTTCTTTTTTGGTGGCGGCCCTAGCTTTAAAGCCTTTCTCTAAATATTGCGCTATGGCCAATTGCATTACTACACCTTGTGAAAGTGCTTTATCGTCTTTAGATTCATCATAAAAATTCCATAAGAGCCATCGTTCATCTTGCAGCAATAAACTGCTGTCCTGAGCGCCTTCATAGGCAGCAAGCACTAGCGTCGCCTTTTTTAACCAAAGGTGTTCACGTTGTTTATCAATATCTGGATTTAACTCTATCGCAATCGAAATTTTTTCTTGTTTTTGCAAAACTTGAGCTTTTCTTTCCGCCAATTTCCATTCATCTTGTTTGGGACTGACAGTCTGCGCCTTCAATAAACCTGTTTCTATGATTCTTTGTAACATGTGAGTTCGCACCTTTTCTCAAAAGAGAGTAAATCCATTTTTATCCGCTCTATATCAGGTATAAACCTGAAATACTGTTGTTATTCTCTGAAATTTGATCGTGTAAGGTTCAAGCTAAAAGCTTTAATATTATTTAGTATATGTGAAATTTGAAAACATGAAGGATTATTAATCTTTTAACGCTAACCTAAAGATTATATTGAGCTTATAGTTAAATATCACGTTAACAAATCAAGGAATTAATGCGATACCACACTAATATTAACAAGCGCTGAAGAGAATATTTGTCGTACCACATTTAGCAAACAATACTTACTACTAACAATAAACAACTTAAAAATAAAATGCTCAATTCATCCTTATTTTCAAAGCTCATAGGAACCACATTATTGTTGTTCACTTTCTTCTGGGGGCTGAATCAATATCAAATATTTGAGCAAATTTCTCTCAAAAATCAGCAAAAATATATCCATAAACTGAAGAATTATCATATGGTTGGTTCAACCAAGCTCAACCACTATCTTGCGAACATAAAGCTAGATCTAAAAAGTTACATAAAATTATTCGCACTAGAAAATAAAGAAACATCTAAATCTGCAAAGCGCTCCCTAAAAGATGCCTTCACTATTATGGCTAATAAATATGAATTGTTTTTTTCACAAGATTCGAGTCATCACTTATCGATTCTTACTCAGGGGAAAGTTTCCTTCGAAGAAAAGCACCAGCTTTCTTTATTTAGTCAAAGAAACCCTAAAGGCGAGTATTTGTGGCATATTCAAATCAATTCACCCAGTGCTGATAACGCAGTTATTGCCAGTTACACACCGAAAAACAATCAAAAAAAACAAACTGTCGGGGTTGTTGTTGATCTGAAAACATTGATATCAACCTTACCAAACGAGACTGCTCGCATTTCTTCATTTCTTTTTAGCAAACAACAAAAACTTATCGCATTATCAAAGAATGAAACACCAATAACTCTATCCTCTCAAAGGAAAATATCACAGTTCATTAGTCAACAAGATACTGACTACCAACTATTTAAAGCTGAAGGTTATCTGCTATTATCATCTCGGTTAGCAAATCAAAGTTGGTATTACGTGAATCTAATGCCAACAAAGCAAATTCGAGCAGCAACCTATGCCACTTTTTCTAAAAAATTATTCGAATCCACTCTCATTCTATTATTTATTTCTGTATCAATTATCATCTGCTTTCATTATTGGTTGGTTCGCCCCTTAAGTAAAATTACAGCGATTATTTCCAATAGCAGCATTCCTAGTCTTGAGCGTTATCTACCTAAATTCAACCATGCTGAACTAGATAAAATTGTCAGTTCTTATAATAGATTACTTGATGAAATGCGTTTTAATCATCAAGAACTTGAGCAGCAAATAAGTCAACGAACACAACATTTACTCGCCGCATCTCGGGCAGCCGAGCTCGCAAATGAACAACAAACAGAACACTTAACTAGTATCAGCCATGAAATTAGAACACCTCTCAATGGTGTCTTAGGTGTACTCGAACTGCTGTCCGCTACTAAGATGACAACAAAACAGAAAAACCTGATATCAACAGCCCAAGAATGCAGTCATTCTTTACTTGCACTAGTTAATAATTTACTCGACTTCTCAAGAATTGAAGCAGGACAAATTCAAATAAAGCCATTTAACGCTTCCCCAATAAAAGTCATTGATGAAGCCTTTTCCAGCATTTCATCTCAAGCACTCAATAAAGGTTTAAGTTTAAGTTTCTTAATTGATAAGAGTGTTCCTGAAATGGTGGAAATTGATCCACAAAGGATTAAGCAGATACTCACAAACCTTTTAGGCAATGCAGTCAAATTTACTGACAATGGCAGTATCCACCTCACACTACAAACAAATGGCGATGATTTGATATATCAAGTACACGACACTGGCAGCGGACTAACAGAGCAAGAACAAATAACTATTTTTGATCCATACGTGCAAACTGAGCATCAAAAAGTCGGAACCGGTTTAGGCTTACCAATCTCAAAAAAATTAACTGAGATGATGAAGGGAAAATTAACCGTATCTAGCAAGAAAAATCATGGCTCTTGTTTCAGCTTTTCTATTCCCATTAATAATGCTTCAGCACCAATTAACTTTGATGGCGAAACCATTTCAGCCCCAAAACACTTACATAAACAACTGCAAAACTGGGGAGTAACACCATCTGGCACGGAAGAAAACATAATGTCAGCTCCAGAGCTTAAATATATGCCAGGGAAGTTACTGCAATTGTGTACAGAACTCCAACAAAACATCCCTCACTTCTCTCATAGTATTATGCCAGCATTATTGCCTTGGCAATTAAAAATACTGATCGTCGATGATGTTGATGTAAATCGAGATATTTTATCTAAAATGCTACAAGAACTCGGACAAACCGTTTTTACTGCAGCAAATGCAAATTTAGCCTTCCAACTCGGGGAAAAACACATTTTTGATCTGATATTAATGGACATTCGCATGCCTGACATTAACGGCTATGAAGCCACTTTACTGTGGCGCTCTTCCCAACAGATCCTTGACACAAACTGCCCGATTTTCGCTTTAACAGCAAATGCAGATCCCTTCTCTAAAGATGATTCAGTTGCTAACGGCATGGATGACTACATAACCAAACCCGTTAGCTTAAGAAGTTTAAATCGAGCATTAGAATTAGCCGCAGATATTCAAATAGGTAGAAACATTTCTTTAGCTGTTAATATTGATGCCGATACCCCATTGATCGATATTCTTCATACCGATCTCACACAAAAACTGTATAGCCAATTAACTGAAATGCTGCTCACCCTAAAACACACTATCGAGCAATTTGATTGGAAGAACACTGAAAACATTTTACATACGATTAAAGGCACATCTGGATTAGCGGGGCTAGATAGCATTGTAGAAGAGGTTGCATTATTGGAAAAAAAATTGAGTCAAAGTAAGTCGTTAATAATTAGCGATCTAAAACGATTAAACACTTACATACAAGATATCGAGCAATAAAAGTGATTTAACCTAAACAAATCAATTAGAGGCATTTATTTAGGTTTAACGTAATCCTAAACGTTGCGCCCAAGAAATGAGTTCTGCGACATTATGCGCATTCAATTTACGCATTAAGTTCGTTCTATGACTTTCAACGGTTTTCAAACTGATCACTAAATCTTCCGCAATATCCCGATTACGATGTCCTTGACAAATGAGATCCAATACTTGTTTTTCTCTGTGAGTCAAAATTGGGAATTCACTTGATTCAGCATGCCCCAATGCAAAAATTTGATTTTCATCCAGGTTAGGATCGATAAATATTTTCCCTTTCATTACGGATTTTATTGCTGAATACAGTGTGCTTTTAGGGCTATTTTTTAATAAATAACCATTAGCACCAATATCTAAGGCTTCTCTGGCGCTTTTTTCTTCAGCCACTGCGGTTAGCATAATAATCATGATTTTTGGCCAACGATGCCTGAGCTGTGCAATCACCTCTAACCCATTCATTTTAGGCAGCTTTAAATCCATGAAAATCATATCAGGCTGTAACTTAATACACTCCTGATAAACCGATAATCCATCGGAGACAAACCCGACTAACTGTAACTCTGGATAGGGAGCTAAACAACTATTTAAGCCATCAAAAATAAGTGAATGATCATCCACAACTAAAATTCGTAATGGATTCTTCTGCTCAAAAGCCATTTTCATTCCAATAATACTAATAGATAGTTACATTTTAGATGAATACAGCTTCAGACATAGTTAAGAATAATTCATTAAAACAATAACTTTCCAACAACATGAGGTCGTTTACCTTTACGATCTCGAAGCTCAAATGAAATTGAATCTTCTACTGTTTCTGAATTGAAACTAATTTCAGAAGGCATGAAAATAGGCAGTTTAAACTCAACTTCCATTTTGAAGTTCGGTTTTGCAACTTTAGGCATTAATCGAGCGATACAATGGGCTTTTGACCACATTCCATGAGCTAAAACTTTATCGAAACCAAATCGCTTAGAAAGTATTGGGTGGAGATGGATTAAGTTAAAGTCACCAGACGCTTTCGCATAATGCCAACCAAGGTTCGCTTCTAAATTTACAGGTATTGCTTCTGACCAATCAATACCTTTAGCTCTTGGTGGACGAGCACGCTTACCACCTTCAACACGGTATAAATAAGTAGAAGATGATTGCCAAACAAGTTCATCATCAACAAAGGCTTTAGACTCAAGCACAAACTCCAAGCCCGTTTCAGTTAACTCACTACTAACCAACTGACAAGCAACGTTCAGCTCTTCTTCAATTATCACAGGACGGAGGTGATGAATGGTATTTTTCAGGTGGATCATACCAAGCAAGGGAAAAGTGACCGCATCTTGAGTAAAAATTTCAGCATGTAAGCGAAACATAATGACGTGTAAATAAGTTGGAGGCAGCACACGACCATCAAACTCATAGCCACAAACTTCCGCATACTGACGTATTTTAGCCGTTGATAATGTCACCTTGTCCAATGACACTTGGATTCGAGGTAACTCCTTGTTGTCCCAACCCGGCTTATGTCCAAAAAATATTTTACGGTACAAGGCAAACAATGATGGCATTGATTGCAGTTCAACGTTGTACGGTATACTCAAATTTATTTCCTTTATTTGGCAAACCAAAAGAGCATTATACCCGTAATATTACTGACAACCAATTTACAAACTAGAACAAAATTGAATATCATCTTTATTATCTACTTGTACTCAATGTTAATCATGTCATTACCTAAATGTTTTCAACATATTGATTTTAATGAAACTGGTGGTCCAGATGTTCTCAAAATGAGCTCATCACCAATGCCATCAATTAAGTCTCATCAAGTCTTGATCAAGGTTGCAGCAGCAGGCGTTAATGGTCCAGACATAGTGCAACGTAACGGCATATATCCTGCACCTAGCAATGCGTCAGCGGTTTTGGGCTTAGAAGTATCGGGCATAATAAGTGACGTTGGTGATCAAGTAACTGATTGGACAATCGGCGACCATGTTTGTGCACTTGTCCCTGGAGGCGGCTATAGCGAGTATGTCGTTACTTCATCAAGTCATTGTCTACCCATTCCTAGCCAATTATCATTTATTGAGGCGGCAGCACTACCTGAAACTTTTTTCACTGTTTGGGGCAATTTGTTCATGCGAGCAGGACTCAAAAAAGAAGAAACATTGCTCATTCACGGTGCCTCCGGAGGCTTAGGCAATTGTGCCATGTTATTGGCTAAAGCCTTTGGGGCAAAGGTTATTGTAACCGCTGGCAATGATGAAAAAACTCAGCATTGTCTTGATATTGGCGCTGATCATGCTTTCAATTACCATGACGACATGCTTTTATCCAAAATCACACAGTTAACCATGGATAAGGGCGTTGATGTTGTCTTCGACATGGCAGCAGGTGACTTTGTTAATCTTAACCTCAAAGTGCTAAAAGAAGACGGTCGAATGGTAACTGTTGCCCTACAAAGAGGAGCCAAAGCCAATATCGACATTTTTCGGTTAATGGCGAAACGGATCACTTGGACAGGTTCAACCTTGAGACCACAACCTGACGCATCCAAGGCCATTATCGCTCAACAACTCAGGAAACACGTTTGGCCATTATTTAGCCACAAAAAACTCACTCCCTATATAAATGCAACATTCCCATTAGCCGAAGCATCAAGTGCTCATAAACTTTTAGAATCAGGAAAAAATAAAGGGAAAATTGTGCTCAATGTCAGCAAATTGTCATAAATATTGAGTAAAACTTGAAGCAATCAATTTTTAAGCTACATTCGTATTAGCGTGATAAACGTGACAAAGTAAACAATAGAAGTCTTCGAGACTTTCTTGTGTATGTGTTAAGTGAAGGGCATTGACATATATGAACAGCATGACAAAACAACCGCTTTGGTATGGTGAGCTCAGATCACCACGAGGTAATGCAATTGTTATTCACGATCAGGCGTTACCTGACGCATCTCCTGGTCGAATTTACCTCTATAATTCCAACCGACAAGCTATCATCGAGTACGTTAAAGATATTGTCGAGTCCAACTTGCATGATCTTGATGAGCAAGCATTACAACAAGCTAAGTCTCAACATTCCCAAGCATGGACATTAGCTAGGCAAGAGTTCATAAACAAACAGAAAGGTTCAATCGAACTTGATACTCAATCTACGACTTCAGAAGCAGATTCAGAACAAGCTGAAGCTGAAGTTGAACTTTCCGACGAACTAGAAAGCTTTGAAGATGAATGGGATGATGATAGCGACACGCTCAATCACTCTGAGTGATCATTCAGTAACATCAAATTGGTAGCGACTGATATGGTGATAGACTTCACCAGCTTCAAGCCAAACATTTCCAAGTAACTCAGTTTGATTTGGCGCATCGGGTAAACATTGCGGTTCGATACACACACCTTGGTGCTGCTGCAGTGTTTGATTGCCTTTACCCACTGTTCCTTGAAGAAAGTTCGCTGTATAAAGTTGCACCCCGCTTTGATTGGTATGTAATGTCATTTTAATGCCGCTTTGATTACTTTTTAAATAACCAAATCGCTGTATTGTATCTAAGGTTTTCGGCATCAAAAAACAGTGATCAAATCCTTCAGTAGGCTGTAATTCTTTTGCCATTAAATCAAGCCCAAGCATTTTTTCAGTGTTGAAGTCTAACGGACCTTTTGTCGAACTGATTATGGTAGTTGGAATTCCCGTTGCGTCGGTTTTTAACACTTGTCGACAATCACTTTGCAAACTGTGTTGCCCAATATGCGTACTGCCATCCAAATTAAAGTAGCTATGTTGAGTTAAATTAATTGGACAAGCTTTATCTACCGTAGCTTGGAACTCAACAAAAAGATTGGCGCCAACAATGCGATAATCTAGTTGAACATTACAGTTACCAGGAAACCCCATATCACCATCAGGGCTATGTAAGCTGAGTCTAACGCCATCTGGTAAGCTGCCCATTTGCCAATTTTTGTAGCTAAACCCTTGATGACCACCATGCAAGCAATTGCCATCTTTATTGATATCTAACTGGTACACGTTGCCAGAACGAGTTAATTTACCGTTAGCAATGCGATTAGCGTAACGCCCAGCAACTGCCCCTAAATGTGCTTGTTGTTGCAAATACTGCTCGGTTGAATCACACCCCAAAACAACATTCTGCCTATCACCGTGTTTATTAGGTACCCAAAGACTACGAATGATCCCGCCAAGACTCAGCACTTCCATTGCGATGACGCCATTATCAACTAATACACGCTCAACCTGCTCCCCGTCAGGAGTAATCCATGGTTCCAATGCTTTGACTCTGATCATTCACATATCCTAAAGATCAATTCGCGATGCGGCTTCTGCTGCGCTACAAAGAAATATTTGTGCTTCTATGCCTGTAGCCTGCAAATACTCAGTCTCAACGACAGACACGACTGCATCGGTAAGTTCATGTTCAACCAAAGCGACCACAGTGCCACCAAATCCACTTCCTGTCAGTCTTACACCGCCTCGGTTACCAATTTTACTACTCACAATATCAACTAAGGTATCAAGCTCTGGCAAACTGATTTCAAAATCATTTTTCATAGAAAGGTGTGATTCAGACATAAGCTGGCTGAGCTTTGCAATATCACCCATTTCTAGTGCTCTGGCGGCGCTCTTAGTTCTTTTATTTTCAGTTACGACATGGCGTGCTCGTCGATATAACTCGGTCGATAATTGCGCCTGTTGCCTAGTAAGCTGAGCAAGACTGACATCGCGTAAGCTTTCAGAGCCAAAATAATCCGCCACTTGCTGGCATTCTTGTTTTCGTATCAAAAACTTCTGTTGAATATCCTTGGCGTATTTACCTGAATGAATAATGATCAAGCTCAAACTGTCAGGAATTGATACGGATTCATAATCCAAATCTAAACAGTCAATGAGTAAGGCATTATCTGGCTCGGCAAGCGCACTGATCATTTGATCTTTCATGCCACAAGTTCTTGCCATATATTGATATTCGCCTCGCTGAGCAATTTGCGCAACGGCAAGTGGCGATAAATTCATTTGATGAACATCATTCACTGCGGTTCCAAAAGCAATTTCTAAAGCCGCGGAAGAAGAAAAGCCACTTTCCATTGGTACATCACTCACAATCGCGACATCGAGCCCTTTCACCGAAAGACCTGAATGCGAAAGTGCTGCGGTAAAACACTTTAAATACTGGCTCCAATGTTGATCATCTGCTTGAGCACCTTCTTGTCCAAATTGCCACTCAACGAAGTCGTCAGGTGCAATATCTGACACAGCTCGAAATAAATCGTCATCACGCTTTTTAACTGCCATGACTACTCGGAAGTTGATTGCTGCAGGGAGCACGAAACCTTCATTATAATCAGTATGCTCACCCATTAAATTAATACGACCAGGCGCTTGGTAACAAGACTCTGAGTTGGTACCAAAAGTTTGCATAAACAGCTTATTGGCGCGTTGAACAGGAGTAGGCATTAACTTGAAACTTCCAAATTTAAACAATTTTGTGAATGTTCGAGTTATATCATGACTTTCAAGTGAATTTAATACTAATCTAAAGAATTAAGTAATAATACGTAGATTTTACCGAAACAATATTCGTTTTCTCCTTTCTTTATTACATTGTTTATAAATGTTCTTAATCTTCAATAATTGTTGATAAACCTAGTCTTTTATTCAGCAATAACGTAAAATAAACCGTACTGAATAAAGTGATGGCCATCAAATGAATGTAATGCAATGGGCTCCATAAAAAAGTGAATATTGCGTATAACAGCACACCAAATATTAACCCCCATTTAATGGCTGTGGCTTTTACATTTTTAAAGCAGAGCGCGCAAATAAAGGCAGCTAATACTGGCATCGAATATAAACCGTTCAGCTGTTGTAACAAGGCAATAATACTACCTGATTGTTCAAAAACCGGAACCAACAGCAAAGACACAAGCGTAAATATTAAAGAGGTGATGGTACCTACTTTGCTGACACGGGCATTTTTATTTATATAGTTTTGATGGATGTCGCAGGTATAAAGCGCCGCTGCTGAATTTAAGCACGAATTGAACGAACTTAATACTGCGCCAGCGATTACCGCCGCGAAAGCGCCCGACAACCAAGCAGGTAAAACATCTCCAACAAGCTTTCCGTAGGCAGTATCTCCAATGTCACCATAAAGTTTTAATGCAACTAAGCCAGGTAATACCACAATAATAGGCATGAGTATTTTCATCACTACCGCAGCATACAAACCTTTTTGTGCTTCTTTGACTGAATTAGCAGCAAGTGCCCTTTGGGTGATCACCATATTGGTTCCCCAATAAAAAATTTGTATGAAAATCATGCCAGTAAATAATGTCGGCCAGGGAATATCAGAATGACTATCGCCAATTAAACTGATGTGGTCGTATGGCAAACCGCTTAAATCCCAATTTATTGCGTTCATTGCTAAATACGAAACAATAAACCCCATCACCAGCAACCCCATACCATTGAAGGTGTCAGAAATGGCAATGGCTCGTAAACCACCGAAAATAGAATACAGTGTGCCTGCAATGGCAAATAAAATTGCGATTCCAATAATAGGTAATTGAATATGAAACATCGATTTCATAAACAACGCACCAGTATAAAGAACAACGGGTAAGAGAATAAATGCGTAGCCGAGCATAAATAACACTGAGACCATGGCTCGAATGCCTTTGTCCTCATATTTACGTTCTAATAATTCCGTAGTCGTTGTGCATTGGTATTGATAATAAATGGGAATGAGCCACTTAGCTAAAATCAAAATTCCAATAGCCGCCGCAATTTCCCACCATGCTACCAATAAGTTTTGTGAGCCATTCATGCCAACAATTTGCTCTGCACTAATATTGGTCATCACCAGTGAACCTGCAACAAATACCCAGCTAAGACCTCCTCCTGCTAAGAAATATTCTCTGGTGTCATTGCTGCTTCTCTTTGATTGACGACACTTATAATAAGTTGCCAAGGCTACGATTGAGGTTAACGAAAAAAAAATAGCTACTTGAATGAATTTATCCATCACAATATCACCCGATCACAGCAGGCCCCTATGCGTTATGGTAAGAACAACAATCCACAACCATAACAAAGAGATACTGAACCTAGGCTTATCGTAATGTATTTTCTTTTATGGCCATTCTAACGCAATCCACCAACGCAACCAGCCAGCAAAAAACTAATAGTTGGAACTCCCAACGTCCTGAAGCAAAAATATCCGCATACATACTTTGGTGAATAGCTTGGGTGATTTTGATAATGTCGAACGGAATTGCCCCTGAAAGGATTTCTTGTGAAATTTGATTGGCTATTCGCATTATGTGGTTAAGCAGCATAATTAAAGCAATAAGTGTAATCGCGAGCAAAGAATAACCTTGCAAACGCTTGCCAACCAATATATGTCCAGAGCCTGGTGCAACAAACGCAGAAAATAAAATGGCTTTTACTGATAGTTTCATAAGATGACAAATGAGTGTTGGATACTTGAACTGTAAAAGCCAACACAGTAATTAGCAAGTATGTGTTTAATCAATATAAAAATACACAGTTACATTTTTCCTGCCATGTGCATCAAAAATAAAACAAAACTGCCAAACAAAGCTAGACCTACTAACACCATAGCAGTAAGGGTTTTAGAGCGTGTCATAGAACTCAACAACGCCACTTCTGTTTGCATGCTAATTAAATCCGTCCAATTTCCATACTTGTCTTTTTCTTGCATTTTCATACTCCCTTTTAGACATAATATGTCTAAACTAACCATTTATCATTCCATCGTCAACAAAAAAGGAGCCTAAGCTCCTTTTATTATCAATAAGTAACGATTAACTTATTAATCTTGTTTTGGACGACGTGGACGGCGCTCACGATCGCCTTGAGAGCGACCTCGACCTCTATCACCACCGCGACGTTCACCGCCACCATGGCCTCGACGATCATTACGACGACGTGGTGGACGGTTAGAAGATTCGTTAATTACCTGATCACCTGCTTCACGAATGTTTAATGCACGGCCGCACACACGTACTTTTTTCAAGTGCGTTAATGCTTCTTTTGGCATGCCAGCAGGTAAATCAACCGTCGTTACTGTGTCATATAAATGAATTTGACCAATAAATTTACTTTCAATATTGGCTTCGTTGGCAATCGCACCAACGATATTACCCACACCAACGCCATTATCACGTCCAACTTCAATCAAATAACGGCACATTTTCACATCAGGGCTGTCTTTCAGGCTTTCAGCTTGACCAAGTTTGATTGGACCACGATTTTCACGATTGCGATGGTGATCGCGATCACGGTTATCTCTAACACGCTCTTGAATTTGAGGCAGTTGCAAAGGACGTTCTTCTTGAACCTTGTGCAATAGCGCTGCTGCAAGCAGATCGGTGTCGATTTCTAATTGATTGCATAATTCAGCAACTGCTGTTTTCATGAAATTTAAATCACCAGATACCGTTTGTGCAATTTGCTCACCTAAGCGTGACAAACGTTTTTCAGCAACAATTTCAGGGCTCGGCACTGACATTGGCGCAATACGGCTGTTGGTAGCACGTTCAATGGTGCGAAGCATACGCATTTCACGATGTGTTACAAACAAAATCGCCATGCCAGTACGACCTGCACGACCTGTACGGCCGATACGGTGAACATAGGCTTCCGTATCATAAGGAATGTCATAGTTAACAACGTGACCAATACGTTCAACGTCCAAACCACGCGCAGCAACATCTGTTGCGATGATGATATCTAACTTACCTTTCTTCAGCTGTTCAACTGCACGTTCACGGGCTTGCTGATTCATATCACCATGCAGTGGCGATGAAGCATAGCCACGGGCTTCAAGCTTTTCAGCTAATTCAACACATGAATTACGCGTACGAACGAAAATGATGATCCCTTCAGTGTTCTCAACTTCAAGAACGCGCACGAGCGCTTCTAATTTGTTGTGTTGAGAAACTTGAACAAAACATTGCTCAATTGAGTCAACCGTTGTGTGACTTGCAGCAATGCTAATTTGAGTTGGATCATTAAGGTGTTTTTTAGCAACACGCCTAATTTGCTCTGGCATAGTCGCAGAAAATAATGCCAATTGGCTGTGCTTAGGCTTGTGCTCTAATACCCACTCAATATCGTCGATGAAACCCATTTTTAGCATTTCATCGGCTTCATCAAGCACAAGAGCTTTTAAGCTATCGAGTTTTAGCGTGCCACGACGCATGTGGTCCATAACACGACCCGGTGTCCCTACAATCACTTGTGGCCCACGTTTTAGCTGGTGTAGTTGTTGTCCCATGCTTTGACCGCCATAAATTGGCAGAACGTGGAAACCTTTCATGTATTTAGCATAGCTACCAAATGCTTCTGCGACTTGTACAGCAAGCTCACGGGTGGGGGCTAATACAAGGATTTGTGGGGCATTTAATTTTGAGTCACAGCTATTTAATAACGGCAGTGCAAACGCACCTGTTTTACCGGTACCAGTTTGAGCTTGACCTAGAATATCCTTACCTGCCATCAATGGATCGATACTAGCAGATTGGATTGGCGTCGGTTTTTCGTAACCTAGCTCGTCTAAAGAGCGAAGAAGAGCCTCGGATAAACCGAGTTCGCGGAAAGTTTTTTCATTGGATGACATTGGGTTGTAGCCTTGTGGGTGCGCAAGAAAAGCGCGAAAACAAAAAATTCACAGACAGAAAATCAACCCCGTGTCGATTTCCCGCACCGAAGCGGCGGAGGATAACAGAAAAACAGTGTCTTGGCTATTTAAAACTGCCTGCGATGTTGGTGCCTGTGTTTTGCCTCGGAACACTTGGCTATTTCATAACGTTCCGCACCAAGTTGCAAAAACCAAGTGTGAGTTTTCCCCTCAGCTTTATCCGTGATTAATTGATTGCCTGATGATAATGAACCAGAAAGATTTAGCACTAATAGTCCTATGTCTTTTTTATGTTTTGCGTCCCTTAGCTGATTAAGAAGACCAATAAACCGTGATTCATTCTGAGCCGATAGTTTTCCTTGTTTCTTCGCTGCAGACGCAATTTCTTTGGGGGTATTACGAACACTTTGTTGAGGACAAAATGTAGTGAGCGTTTTTCTAGTCGGTTGTGTAAGTTCATTCGGAAATCGAGTGACAATTGCATTGTCTTGATTGGCCAACACAAATTGAACCGTTTTATTTGAAGTGCTAACGTCCGCTTTAACTTTAAAACCTTTTGCTTTTAGTAATGAATTTAACTCGTTGCCTGCTGACTCACTTTCGTGATAACTCTTTGAATGATACAACACGAAAAGTTGTTTCATTACACCAAGTCTTCCCTTTCCAAAAGATACTAGGTGATATATTTTTCCACGACAAGTAGATAATTCCTTCACCTGATTTATGTCACTCATACCTTGGATCCGCTGAAGATCCGAAGCAGAAACAGTTGTATCCATACCAAAAACTTTGAAATTTAAGTCCATAGCCATAATCATCACCTCAACAAAAATTGGCTCTGATTTAACTATAGCTAATGAAAGTAACCTCATTACTTTCATTACATTAAGCTTGTTTAACGCCCAATTAACGGGTAAATACCGTTTGGCTAAAATTTTGGAGCGCAGCGACAAAAGCCAAACAGTATTTGTCCCTGTTGAACTGCTTGTTGAACGAAACTATACGCACAACTTAACGACACAACGCATTGGTAGGTAAACTTTTTTTAAGCAACCTTATCCGCCAAAGGAAACGCACACCTGCGAAAAAGTGATCTCACTGAATGATCACTCAAATCACGCTTTCGCAAAAAAGATATTTGCATATATAAGGTACAAACTTCAAAGATCGGGCTTGTTCAACAACCAGATAAAATGCCGGCTACGCAGCATTTATCCTTATTTGTTATGTTTAAAATTGGTAGCCGACTTGTAACATACCGCCAACACCACTATTTTCTTTGCCTGCAACAACAGTTGCACCAACATTGAAACCTGAGTTTTCCATGCCACTAAAAAAATAATGATAGCCAAGACCTATGCCATAAATTGGCTTTTTATCAAAGTTTTTATTTTTGCTACCAACTACGCCTAGATACAGACCTGCGCCGTGATTAGTATTATTTTGAGTAAACAAATCTGATTTTACCCAGCCAACACCAGCACCACAAACACTGCCATTTAATGATGAATAACTAACGCAACCTGCTGATAGATACTTAAAATCAGTTTTAGATTTCAAGCCAATATTTCCACCGACACCACTATATAAACTGCCTAAACCAAGACCAAATGTAACCTTTTCTTCGGCGGTAGCTTGAAAAGGTAAAGTTATAAAAAGTGAAGTTAACCCGAGTATAATTTTTGTTTTCAAAAGATTCCCTTTTTGATTTCGATTTAAACATAACGCCCAGTTAACGGGCAAATGGTGTTTGGCTAAAATTTGGAACGCAGTGACAAAAGCCAAACAGTATTTGTCCCTGTTGAAGCACTTGTTAGGGCACAGTTAAATAATCAACACTATGTTATTTGGGGCGTTTTGCTACCCCATGAAAGTGCGTAGGTCCGCCAGGCATCGTAGGGTCCATTTGAAAATCTATATCTATAATTTCCCAGCCATCTTTACCTAAGCTATTTAAGTAAGCTTCTGCTTGTTCAACAGTTCGTCCTTTGAGAAATCCGCCTTTATCGGCATTTGCAGAGTCAATAATTTTATATTCCCACATCCTAGAATAACTCCTTTGTGACCTAACGCCCGTCTTAACGGGCAAATAATTGTTGGCTAGAATTTGGAGCGCAGCGAC
>JBMYXI010000007.1:0-74338 GCA_049608225.1 Parashewanella sp. | reverse complement strand
CCCTTCGGGTTACACCTAAAACTTGCAAACTCTTCGTTACTCATCTTTCGTTTAGCCCACTAAACTTCACTTTTCGTGCCTTGATTTTGCAAGTTTTAGGTTGTAACAAATCAAAAAATCTTTAATTGGGAACGCCCTCTAGAAAATAATGATAGATTTAGTCTAGGGGAACAACTCTTGCGATATAAGGCAAGTTACGATATTGCTCAGCATAATCAATACCATAACCTACGATAAATTCGTCAGGAATACTACGTCCAACAAAATCAACATGTACGTCAACTTCACGGCGCTCAGGTTTATCGATTAAGGTGCAAATGGCGAGGCTTTTAGGTTCTCGAAGCAAAAGCATTTCTTTTACTTTATGCAAAGTGTTACCCGAATCAATTAAGTCTTCGATGATAAGTACATCACGGCCTGCGATATCGGAATCGGTATCTTTTAAAATTTTAACATCACGCGAGCTGGTCATGCTTGAGCCATAGCTCGACACAGCCATAAAATCAATTTCCACATGACCATGAATACGACGACATAAATCAGCCATAAATACGGCAGAGCCTTTTAACAAACCAATCATAAGCAATCGCTTATTTTCTGTATAATGTTCATTAATTTCAGCCGCAAGCTTTTCAAGTATGTGCTCGATTTCAGCTTCGGATATCATTACTTCTGTCGTATGTTTCATAGAGTTCTCATTTTAGTTGTTTGTGCCTCATATCCCCATCGCTCAGTTAACTGATGCTCAATGTTTAAATGGTCAAGGATACGAGCAACTACGAAGTTTACCAGATCTGCTATTGATTTGGGATCATGATAAAAGCCAGGAGCCGCGGGCATAACTGTCGCGCCTAATTGTGTCAGTTTTAGCATATGTTCAAGATGAATGGCATTTAGCGGCATTTCCCTTGGTACAAGGATTAATTGCCCTTTTTCTTTAAGTATGACATCCGCTGCACGCTCAAGTAAGTTATTACTCATCCCTGTTGCTACCGCAGCAAGTGTTCCCGTTGAACAAGGGCAAATAACCATTTGTTTCGGTGCTCCACTGCCTGATGCCGGTGGTGAAAACCATTCATCTTTACCTAAAACGACAAGCTCGCCTTTAAGATCAGAATTGTGCTGAGTTAACGCAGCGACAATTTGTTGCTGCGCTTTTTTTGGGTTAGCACTGAGTTGTAGCTTTT
Source organism: Parashewanella sp. (assembly GCA_049608225.1). Taxonomy (GTDB): domain Bacteria; phylum Pseudomonadota; class Gammaproteobacteria; order Enterobacterales; family Shewanellaceae; genus Parashewanella. The sequence continues at coordinate 73,151 of JBMYXI010000007.1, read as the reverse complement.
GCTCAGTTGCAAAAACCACACGAGCAGCGCTAGAAATCATTAAGTAAACCCGCTTATCCGCCAGCAATAATTGCTCTAACAGCTTTAAGCCGTAAGGTGCTCCTGAAGCACCAGTCCAAGCTAGACTGATTTCTGAATCTCTGTCAGCTGGTTTCATTTACGCTTCTCTTGTGTCAATTTATTAATTAATTGTTGATGAAAGCCACCAAAGCCACCATTACTCATAATAATGATATGATCGCCTGCGCTGGCTTGAGTGCAAACTTGTTGGGTCAGTACCGCTAAGTCGTCGATTAACTCTACTTCTATTGGCGCATCCTGAATCACAGATTGCATATCCCAGCTGACATTCTGCGGTTGATACAAATAAACTTTATCCGCACCAGTAAATGAATTGGCTAAGGTTGCCTTGTGAACGCCGGATTTCATGGTATTGGATCTTGGTTCAAGTACCACTTTTACTTGTTGGCTGCCGACCTTTGCTCTCATAGCTTGTAGCGTAGTTGCAATGGCTGTCGGATGATGAGCAAAGTCATCATAAACAGTGATATTAGCAATGGTTGCTAATTGCTCTAATCGTCGTTTCGGTGACACGAACTTTGTCAAAGAATCAATCGCCGCAATAGGGGCAACACCGACATGTCTTGCCGCTGCAATTGCGTTAAGTGCATTTTCCACATTATGCTGTCCGATGAGCGACCATTCCAGAGTGCCTTGCAATTGATCATCAAGATACACTTCAAATTTATGGCCATCAGCTGCTAGCTTATTCGCGTACCAACCGGTTGCTGATTTATCTTGATATAAGCACTCAGACTCACTCCACAAGCCTTTATCTATCACCTCAGCAACAGATTGACTGTTTGCTGGCCAAATGATCTTTCCAGTTGATGGCACGGTACGAATAACATGATGAAATTGTTTTTGTATGTCTTTTAATTCATCAAAAATGTCAGCATGATCAAATTCCAAATTATTGATCACTAAGGTGCGGGGGCGATAATGAACAAACTTAGAACGCTTATCAAAAAAGGCACTATCATACTCATCAGCTTCAACAACAAAAAATACACTATCACCTAATCTTGCTGAAACGCCAAAATTTTGCGGTACACCACCGATTAAAAAGCCGGGTTCATAATCATTATCTTGTAAAATCCAAGCCAGCATACTTGCTGTAGATGTTTTTCCATGCGTGCCTGAGACTGCTAGAACCCAACGTTCAGGTAATATATGCTCGGCTAAAAATTGCGGACCAGATGTATAATTGAGTCCTTGTTCGAGCACAGCTTCAACACAAGGATTACCACGGGTCATAGCATTACCAATGACGATAATATCTGGCTTACTACCGCCTGCTAAAGCTAATTGAGAAGGATCGAATCCTTGGATAAGTTCAATACCTTGTTGCTCTAATTGAGTACTCATCGGAGGATATACACTTGCGTCACTCCCTGTTACTTTATGGCCTTGAGCTCTAGCGAGTATTGCTAAGCCTCCCATAAACGTGCCACAAATTCCTAGAATATGTACGTGCATTTCACCTTCTCAGCTAATCAAGTCGTTCTCTTCTAACTTATTCTAATCTAATCACCCTAACGTTTGAAGAAATCCAGCAAATTCTATAAGTCTTTATCCGCTCAGTCTGGTCGAACCAGTTAGGTTGGTTCAACCTTCATTTTCGATATAGGAATAGCTAAAGCCAGATATGCTTATCATTAGAACAAACTCATGATTCAATTAGGAGCATCTTTATGAGCGATCCAATTTCAGGAATTCCGATGTCACATATGGCTCATGTTGGAGCACAAAAATCCAGTGATGAAGAAAACATAAAACAACAAAAACTATTAAAACAGCTACTCAATTCTGATGCTAAATCAAATGATGTTCACTTGAAAAAGCTACAAGGTTTAGTGAGCGCGCTGAGTAAACCCGTTGATAAAGACAGCAGCGAAGATTATCAATTTAAACGCGATCTTCACCAAGCTATGCAAGATCATGTTTCAGAGCAGCTTGCCCACCTTAGTGATGTTACATCCAGCGCCAGTGGTGTTTCTGCAATGGATAAAGTCTCCATGGATCAGGAGCTTGCACAAGAAGGTGATTCGGTACTTTCTGGTGGCGTTTCTGTTCTTTATCTATTCATGAATTTGCTATCTGAGCTAGCAAACGACAAATACCTAGAAATGCAAGCTAAAGCCAAGGTATCACGAGATGCGCAAGATAAAGCGAATGAAATAAACGAGCAAATTGCAGCTGTTTCTAAAAAAGGCGATACAGGTACAGCAGCAATACCCGATGATGTCATTCAATATATGAGTGAAAACGACGTAAAGGTTGATGGTAAATCAATTGAAGATTACTTAAAGCCTCAAGAAGAAGGCTCACTTGATGTCCACATTACTTGGTCAAATGGTTCCAAGAACACCCAGCATTTAGAATTGAAACAAGGAAAGTGGACGCATAATGGACAACCTGCTTCAGTTACCAAAGAAGGCGACACGTATATCTGGAAAGATCCTTCAGGTAATATTTACCGAGGCAGCGCTGCTCACGACTTAAAATTAAAGCCCGTCTTACTCGACAAAGGTAAGCTAGAAGCAGTAAAAGCGGCACTGGAAAACATTTCCAATCGAGCTTCGGATTTTGTGTCTCAATCACAGTTACAACTTCAAAAAGTCATGCAAACATACAATGTAACGGTAAGTTTATTAAACAGTATGCAGACCATGCTTGAAGAAATGAATAAGTCCATTGCGCAGAACGTTCGTTAATTTAACGAGCGTTGATCTTTATAGGAATAGGCATATGAAAGGACGTACACAACGAGTTAGTTTTCAAGTTTCAAGTTCTGCCTTTAACTTATTAAACTTCCCGAGTATCAACATCTACAGCAAAGGTGAAAAGCGGCTTACAGAAAATACCAAGTCGATTATCGCAAGCAGTATCTCAGTTCTTTATCTCATACAGAGTTATTTATCTAAGATGTTTCATTGCAATTATGGCAACTTGTGCAATAAAAAAAAGCTAACAAAAGAAATACAGCTTTTAATCAAAAAAATGAATGTTGAGCACTCAGATCACCTCTTATTTTCAACAGGCGATCTTTCGTCAGAGTTAACTCAATATCTCAAAAACACTAACGTTAAAGTTGACGGTAAGTCGATACTCGATTATTTCGATTTACTCTCTGAAAATGAGTATTCCCGAAAAAGTTTATTCAACACTAAGCTAATGAGATGGAATCTCGATCTAGCACTAAAAAACATTGAACTCTCTACTCAACACGCTCGATTGCAATTAACCAATATTCAGCAGACATACGATACCACGGTGAATTTATTGCTCCAGCTCAAAGAGATGCGATGTGGGTCGAGTGAGAGTGAAACTCACAACATGTATTTTGTTTATAAAAGAGATTATCAGTAATGATAACTCCTTAAGGAAAGTTCAATGAGTGATTTCGGTTCAATATCTTCTATCCCTATGTCGCACTTATCACATGTAGGTAGCGCTAAAGGCAGCGAAGAAAAGCAAGATAGAAAAATAAAACAACTTATCAATGCTCGTCGAAGTGTAAGCGACACACACCGAGAACAACGTCACTGTGAGCTTGCTAAATAGTATGCAAACTATGCTTCAAGAAATGAACAAATCGATATCACAGAATATTCGCTAACCAATGAGCAATACTCAAAGTAGACTACTAGACATCTAAATTGACATCACTTTATTTCCTCAATAGACTCGATATTTCAGCCTGCTGAAACATCGAGTTTTATTCATCCAGCATATGAACAAAAATTCTTTTGTGGCTTCCCCAGTTAATTGTTAATGTTATGTAAAACAAAACTTGAGAGAATAATGTGAATCAACCTCAAAGACTTTCTGCGCTAACGCTGTTTCCTCTCGCCATTTTCATTACTTTATTTGTCGGTACAGGTCTGTATTTTGAAAGTCAAAATATTGATTATGCCTTTTACCAACTCCCGAGTGTGGTATCTATTTTACCTGCTATCATGCTGTCAATTCTGCTATCAAAGCAAAAACTGAATCAGGCTATTGATACTTTTATTGCCGGTATTGGCCATAGTAATATCATCACCATGTGTATGATTTTTTTGTTGGCTGGCGCCTTTGCCGCTGTTGCGAAAGCAACTGGTGGTGTAGACGCAACGGTTGCAATGGGGCTTTCTTTTATTCCAGCAGATTATCTACTCCCAGGCTTTTTTCTTATATCTGCCTTTATTGCGGTTTCGATGGGAACGTCTATGGGAACCATCGCCGCTGTCGCTCCTGTTGCTTTTGGTGTGGTAAACCAAACCAACATAGCACCAGAACTCATGGCTGGCGCGGTAATTTCCGGCGCACTATTTGGAGATAACTTATCCATCATTTCAGATACAACCATTGCTGCAACCCGAACTCAAGGTTGTGAAATGAAAGATAAATTTAAAGAAAATCTCGTTTTTTCTATCCCAGCAGCCATCATAACCTTACTTCTTTTTACTTTCAGCGCTGAAGGGCAAACGGAGTTAGTACCTCAAAGTTACGACATCTTAAAAGTGTTACCCTACTTAATGATCCTTATTCTTGCTGTTGTCGGCTTGAATGTGTTTGTGGTTTTAACCCTCGGCATTTTATTTGCGGGAGTAACTGGATTTATCGAGGGCGGCTATTCTGTATTACAGTTCAGCCAAGACATATATACAGGCTTTGGTAATATGCAAGAGATTTTCATTTTATCTATGCTTGTCGGTGGGTTAGCCGCATTAATACAGCAACAAGGCGGCTTGCAATTCATTCGTCAAAAAATAGAGTCTACTATCAGGCGCTTATCAACAAAATCAAACTCCCAATCACCAAAACTTGTAGAAGTTAGCATAGCTTCAATGGTAGCACTGACAAACGCCTGTGTTGCTAATAATACTGTGTCGATAGTTATCACTGGTGGAATTGCTAAATCATTAGCTGAAAAGCACAATATCAGTGCCAAGCGATCTGCGAGCCTCTTAGACATCTTTGCCTGCATCGTTCAAGGTATTCTGCCCTTTGGCGCACAAGCACTGCTAATTGGTTCCATTTTCAGCATAACGCCAATAGAAGCTGGACTCCACGCATGGTACTGCATGGTACTAGCTGTCGTCTCTTTAGTTATTATTGGAATAAGAAAGTAGTTTTTATTCTATTTGAGAATGAAAACATCTGTGACGTTTCTGTTTTTATGTTGTCAAAAAAACATCCATCAATCGTCATAATTTGAAAAGATGTTTTCTAATATTGCAAAGTCTACAGATTCATTAACAGATTCATACCCGACTGATCCTATTGATGACTCAACGGTTGAAGAGCCCGATGAATATTGTGCAAAAAAAGCCATTCCGCTATATACAATAGACTGGCTAGTTTCGCCTTCTTGCCAATCTTTTGCTAAGTCATATCCACCGTTTGATACTAGCGTGATCAATCCTCCTCAGGATGGTTTATCTTTCGATAGTAGCAGTCATTTTGTCGATCTTTGTGCTCAGCTACGACAACGCAGAGATATTCCTCAAAGCGCTTATTACCTTTGCGCAAAACATGAATTTTTAAAAGGGTTTACTCAGCAAGGCATGTATGTGAAATCAATCCCCAAATACGGTGCTTTTATTTGCGATCACGTCTCAAAACACTTTCTCAGCTTCATACAGAAATGCAGTACCAGCATGCCATTAATGTTCGGAACTTGCTTATTTTTAAACAAGTTGATCCAAGATTTTAATATTAATGTTGCTATCGATCTACTTTCACAAATGCAAAATCGAAAATACAGCTTAATTGCAACTCAGCTGGCACAATATGCTTTAGACGCTTATTCTTGCCGCAGGCCAAAGCTTTATCTGCAACCCTACATCGCACCGCTATCTAAACTTGAGCTGATACAGCTTGCAGATGCCCTTCTACAAGATAGTCACGCAACAGTCTGGAACACACACAAGGTAAAAACCATCTAATTATAAACACATTTTCACTATATCTTAATCTCAAAAATGCTTATTCAAGTGTAATCTTATACAAGGTCAATCAGCACTATCAGATGACGATAAAGACTTATCACAAAGTGTCACGATGAAGTAGTAAGTTCACGTTCGTTCAATGAAGGCGATGAAACGAGGTAATGATTTATGGCAACTGCAACGACAAGTGTAACGACAACAGAAACATCCCCTTTATTAGTGGCAGACCCAAGTATCGCTCCAAACACACCTATTGCCGAACAACCTAAGAAGGTTGATAGCTCAAAGTCAAAAGTTCAAGCGAATAAAAACAACTATGATGCAACAAACCAAACAGAAAAAACAAAAACACCGTCAAACGCCTTCGTTGCCTTTTTCTGTGACGAAGACATAACAACGGAATGTTGTCTAAGATTTTGTGGTGAGTTCATTGCTTATTGGGCGGGTCAATGTGAGGGGGGACCAAATGATTGTAACTGTCTTGAATGATATTAACGATAAAACAGCAGCTCTTTTGAGCTGCTGTTAACCATCGTGATTTACTTCACAATTTCCATTTCTTCTAACAAGTTATCAGCATTATCTAGGTACTTCATGACCCAAAGCATATAACGGCTATCAACCTGAATTGAACGGTTAGTCACAGGATCATAACCCCAATCACCGATGATGCTTTCATACACACCGTCAAACAGTAAACCAACCAATTCAGCACGACCATTTAAAGTTGGAGAACCTGAGTTACCACCTGTGGTATCAAGAGTTGATAAGAAATTAACCGGTACGGAGTCAATTTCTTTCATGTAGTAATCACCGTACTGTTTTTGCTTGATCAGCTCTAACTGCTTTTTCGGCGCATCGAATGGATCTTTTCCTGTATCTTTTTGAACTATGCCCTCTAAACGAGTAAACGGCACAGCATACAAACCATCTTCAGGAGAATACCCTTTAACGTGACCCACGCTTACGCGTAAGCTTGAGTTAGCGTCAGCATAAACAGGTTTACCAAGTTCACGATTATAAGCAATGATTGCAGCCATATACTGTGGGCGAACTTTCATTAGCTTACCTGCACGCTCTTTGGCTTTTTTCTCTTGCGCCATTTGCGTATCGTACATGCTCACTGCGTATTGAATAAATGGATCATTCGATGCTTTGAAGTCCGCAACTGATTTATTCATCCAACCAAGGCGTGTTTCTTTCGTCCCTAGCTTGGTTTTGGCGTACATTGCATCTAAGCGTTTCATTAAACGCTTAGCGTCAAAACCATTAGTTAAGCCAAACACCTTGTCTAACGCGGCATAACGCTCTGACTTTGGTAATTTTGCATAGCGAGAAAGTAAATCAAACAAAATTGCCTTTTCTACTTTTGGTGCATAGCGACGGTCAATGCGTGTCATACCAGAAGTGAAACGCTTCATATCACGATCTTGATAACCAGGTTCACGCATAGCATCTGGCATTTGTTTTTCATGAGCTAAGCGGTACAGGCGACGAGCGCTGCTCATCATTGAACTGTAGCCCATATAACCAAGCAGCAAGTTTCTTTCTTGATGCTCTTCACCTTGCTTAACCAGTTTCGTTAATTCAGCAAGTGTTGAACCATATTCAGCTTGACGCTTTGCATCAGCATTGATCCAGTTTTCTAACGCCGCTTCACGATCTTTGCGATCTTGTAGCATGGTAGACTTACCATAAAACTCAATCATTGAAGTGAAGTTCTTCGCATAGTTAGCCAAACCAGCTAAGGTGCTTTCGTACTTAATACGATCATCACTGCCTTCTGGTGCAGTTTCTTTAATGATGCTGATAATTTTTTCACGAAGCATTTTGCTTTCTGGATAGTTCCAACCAAAAGTGTTTTCAACTTCTGCTGCAGTGCGATAACGGTTGGTTCGGCCTGGGTAGCCAGTCACCATAACGAAATCACCTTCCTGAACACCTTTAGCAGACACTTTTAAGAAACTTTTTGGCTCATAAGGCACATTATCTTTGCTGAAGTCAGCAGGTTTACCTGCCTTGTTAACATAAGCGCGGTAGAAAGAAAAATCGCCAGTGTGACGAGGCCACATCCAGTTATCGATATCACCGCCATACTTACCCACACTGCCGGCTGGGTTATACACTAAGCGCACATCGCGGATTTCCATTTGCTTGATCAGGTAATATTCTAAACCACCGTGGAAGCTGTAAACATTACAACGATAGCCATCTTCTTTTTCACACTCAGAAACCAGTGATTTTTCTTTTGCTTCAACGCCCTTATAAAAGTCATTGCCGGTTTTATTTTCTAAACCCGATTTCACTTGCTCGGTCACATTCGTTACTGATTCAGTAACATAAACGCGAGAGCCCGGAGCAGCAGGTAATTCATCTTTAAATGTTTTGGCTAAGAAACCATCTTTCAATAAGTTATTATCAGCCGTTGAGTTATACTGGATCGAACCATAAGCACAATGGTGGTTGGTAACAACCAGACCTTTCGGTGATACAAATGATGCCGTACAACCGCCAAGACTGATGACCGCATTCATTGGAAATTCAGTTAATTTTGAAATTGAATCAGCACTAATTTCAAGGCCTTTTGCTTTTAATTCATCTGCCATTGCAGGTAATTGATACGGCTGCCACATACCTTCATCGGCAGTCGCAGTGCAACTAGCAGCAATCGCTGCTGTAAGTAGCCACTTTTTCATTTGTTGATCTTCCTTATTATTTTATAACGCCCAACAAAAAAGCCGAGCATAGCGCCCGACTTTACCATAACAACAGAGAAGTGCTAGATTTCGATGTTGCACTTTTTGTTACAGAACATTACCCTGCTGACATAAGCTGCGCAACAATTATCCCGATACCAACTAGACCTAAGACGACTAGAGCGCTATTGCCACCCGCAACCTGAAAACCAGCTGGCGTTTGCTTACGCTGCTTAACTGCCATCGCAATAGGTAGAAATATCACCATCATCACCAGCGGTATAGCAGCATAACCAAGTACTTTAACAAAACCATCAGGATAAAACAGCGCGCACAATAACGGTGGAATGAAGGTCAGTAACCAAGTTTGCGCTCGACCTACTGCATTGTTTTTCGCACGGGTTAATTCCGCCAGGAAATCGAATAAGCTCATGGTCACACCAAGAAACGAAGTCACTAAAGCTAAATCAGCGAAAAAAGTGATGCATTTATCAATAAAAGAAAATTGAGCCACGTCTTGCAGCGCTTTCACAAGCGCAGGTAATGAACCATTAAAACTATTTATTGCATCACCACCAACAGTGCCTACCGTCACTAATAGCCAAAAGATATAACAAATTAATGGAATGGTTGAGCCAATAAGCAATACTTTTTTCAGCGATTTAACTTCGCCATCTAAATAGCCTACTAAAGTTGCAATGCAAACATGAAAACCAAAGGAGGTGAATGCAACAGGTACTGCGGCCATAATGATGCCAGATACACCGCCCTGCTCAATGCCGCTTTTGATGGTATCAGAGACCAAGCTTGATAAGCTCACCTCAGGCAATAAAAACGCCACCAGCACCACGAGTAAGGTGATCATTAACGGGAAGAAAAAGCGTGAAACCCTATCAACCCAAGCAACACCAACGGCAATCAATCCCCCAAAGATCAAAGTAAATGCCATTATCGCTGTTTTGGAGTCCATGTTGCGTCCGGTTAACATTTCGTATTTTGCATCAAGCAAGGTAGAGCCGCCCAGTAAATACACCATAGTTAATGCATACAATAAACTCAGAAATGATGCCCCTTGTAGAAATTGTCCGATCTTGCCGAGGATTTTCCCTGTGATGGCATGAACATTATCACCGACACCAGATTTCAGATTAATTTCCAACATAAGTAACGCACTGTATGCTGAAACAGCCCATAATACGGCAAGTAAAATTAACGCGGGGAAGGTTCCAAGTCCTGCCATTGCTAAAGGTAAGGCGAGCATGCCACCACCAATAGCAGTTCCTGAAACGATGGCGATAGAGCCAAGCATTTTTGAGTTCACTGATAGTTCCTATTGTTATTATTTAATTGACATATTTATATCCAGTAATTTTCATACAAGAGAACCGCATAAATATGCTCGCATTTCCACGAGTTATGTTCGAAGCTATCAGATGCGAATCGATCGAGCAAGTCCCTCCATCGTTAAACAATTCAAAAACATTATCAAGTTCAACTCGTAATCTGAACGTATCTTTCTTTTTGAATGATAGAGCCTAAACTCGTTCTAAAAATCAGTTCTAACCGCAATTGTCCTTGTTGTGCCGACTTGACTGAAAATGAAATTTTATCGATCCCGCTGTGCAAAGTTGAATTGTCAAACCCCACTGCAATTCCGTTTTTATCAAATGCTTTTATTTCAAGCTTACCTTTAACTTGAGTATCAATGGTAAAATGAATATTGACACTTCTCGACTTGGTTATAGGTAGCGTTTCATCCATATTAACGATTTTAAAATCGTCACTTTTAATATCTCTGGCCTTAGTTATTTGAGTCTCGAAATGACCCGCCGCACTGTGTTCAGAAGCATACACTAGATTGCAGCTGTACATGGGCATTACCATACCTTGTAAGGTTTTTTGTCCTGCGCGAATACCCGCCAAATTTTTATTTATCATTTCTGCTAAATTGTGCGACCAGAAGTTGGCATTACCTTGCTTTTTATCACCAATTTCAACACTCAAATGTTCTGGCATTTTATTGCCTTGATGGTCAAATAAGGTCGCCGTAACCACATCACCTTGGCTCAAGTTAGCTTCAGGATTAATAGTGCCAATTTGTACTCTTTTAGAAGGGGTGTTTGCTTGCTTAATAATGTCGACATCAATGGCTTGATAATAACTTTTTGGGGTATTAGCAATATCCCAAACGGCCATAATCACTTGATAGCCTTTATGATCTTGAGGGACTGTACAAGTTTGACTTATATCCCCTTCTGGCGCAGCCCCGTCACCATTGATGATGCAAAACGGCTTATCTTCAAAACTTGAACGAGTTAAAGGTAAATATGGATCCCAGTTTGATTTAGTAATGTAATAACGCCAGTTTTTGGTTTTTTCGGGCTCAGTTATATGCCATTTAAATATTTGATCGCCAGCCACCATTTCATTCTTTTGGCACCAACGATCAGGGCTTTGCTCATCTAATGCATTGAATGACGAATTACCAGCGCTGACTATATGCCCATTCAATTTAGGAATATCTACATCAGTAAAATCAATGCTAGCGGAAATCGCCTCAGGCATATACTTAACTTCGCCACACTGGCTGTTATGACCCAGTTCGCAAGCGTAAGCTCTTGACTCAGGTTGAACTACATAACCTGCAGCAAAAGTCGCATTCGACAAAAACGGGATGCAAGCCAAACCACCAAATAAGACGATTTTAATTATTTTAGAAATACGAATAGACACAAATATGTCTCGATGAAAGGAACGAATGTAAAGTGTAGCCTGACTATCTATTGTCTCGCTCTAGGGTGAACACCTTAGAAAACGCATTATCCCGTTAAACATTATTAATCTTAACAATAATTTCATCCCTCAGTAGTTCAAATGCATGGGCTATTTTTTCATTCCAAGGCAAGGCAAAGGTTACTCTTAGAAAGCTCTCCAACGCATCATCAAACGAAAACATTGTACCGGGCGCTATCGCCACTTTTTTAGCTATCAAATCTTGCCATAACTCAACGCTAGATAAACCACTCGGCAATTTAATCCAAATACATGGACCGCCGTTGGGCTGCGTCATTTCAACACCGTAATCATGTAATGGCTCAAGTATTCGTAACGCTCTCATGTAATTACTTTTGCTTTCATATCTCAATTTTTTGACTTGCTTACGGTACACACCATCTCGCATCAAACCGTTAACAATATGTTGTAAGCTAATATCAGCTTCTTCCGCGATCACTTGTTTGCAAAACAAACAATCTTGGTAAGTATTTAGACAAATCAAATAGCCAAGGTGCAGTGCGGGCGAAACCGTATCAAAAAAATCCGCATTGCTGATAAGTTTGATCTTGTCACCATTGAGCTCGCTTAGCTTGATCATGTCTAGCGCAACGGCAGCCAATGATGGCGGTCGATTTTGGTCAAAACTCAATTCCCCCCTATCATATTCAATGATGGTGATCTGCCTTTGCTCTGCCCACTTCAGCAGCGCCTTTTTATTCTCAATAGTCAGTAATCGCCCTGTTGGATCCGCAAAATTTGGGTTTACTAAATAACAGTCAAACGGAGATGATTCATAAGCTTGAGTCAATAGCGTCAATTCTTGCTGATAGTCAGCTTGAATTGGAATTTCGACAACATTCAACCCAAGCTGAGTTAAAAATGCTTGATAAAAAAATGAAACTGGTGACTCAACGGCAATAGTGCCACTTATCGAATTTGAAGCCGAAAGCGCGATAAATAAACCTTGCTGACGACCTTTCGTTATCAATAGTTGCTCAGGTGTCACTCTCTGCTGATCTTCCAATAAATGTTTCGATAATTGCTGCCGCAGTTCTGGTAAGCCTTCCACAGGCTCATCCATTAATAATTTATAAGGTCGAGCCGCCAACACTTTTTTATGGTATCGATTAATGATGGATTCATTATCAATGACCGTGCTTGGTGCTGTACAAGATAATGGAATGATGTGTGGCTCATTAAAAGAATATTGAACCGATTGCGCTAAGTTTTTTGCCGTATTAATGCGATTAATTTTTTTACCATAATTGGATGGTGCTGTTACTTTTGGACTCACTCGCACAAAGTAGCCACGTTTAGGTTCTGGGTAAATCCAGCCCATTCGCTCTAGTTCTGATAAAGCTTGCAGCACAGTCGAGATTGAGACACCTTTTGTTTTAGCTAAACGTCGAATCGATGGCAACTTATGGGTAAACAACTTAGTTTCAATTGACCAGATAATATCATCAACGATTTGTTTATATTTATAGCTTGCCATCCCATTCCATCTGTACTGGTTTTATTTCAGATAAACTGTATCTGTTTCGATTTTATCAAGCAAGGTAAAGTACGTAAAAATCGGAATATTAAGGAAAAACAATGACAAAAATAATTACCGAAACCCCAAGATTAATTATCCGTGAATTTAACTTAGGTGACATTGACGATGTATTTAATTTCAACACAAATGCAGAAGTAACCCGTTATACCGGTGATGCAGGGATGGTCACCAATCGCGCAGAAGCCGAACAAGTGATCAAGAATGTATGGCTCACAGAATACAAGAAATATGGCTATGCCAGATGGGCAACCCAGTGCAAAGCAACAGGAAAAGTGATCGGGTTTTGCGGCTTTAAGTTTGAGACTCATCCCAGTGTACAAGCAATTGATATGGGCTATCGGTTTTTACCTGAGTATTGGGGGAAAGGGTTAGCAACAGAGGCTGGCCTTGCTTGTATTGAATACGCCAAAAAGCATCTTGCATTTGATGTTGTTCTCGCCGATGCAGTGGTGGAAAACATCGGCTCAAACAAGGTGCTTGAAAAGTTGGGGTTCGAGTATCAATCGCAATATCAAGAGGATGGTTTTACCCTTAACCGATACGCGCTCCAATTCAACTAGCGTTTAACCACAGCGGCAGTCATTCTGGAGACACAAACCAGCTCATTGCCGCTATTTGTTATACTCACTTCCCAAACAGAGCTGCGTTTACCTATGTGTACCGGCTTTGCTACCGCTGTAAGCAAACCTTTGCGAGAGGCACGTAAATGATTGGCATTAATTTCTTGGCCAACACAAAAGTAGTTTTCAAAATCAACCACAAAGTTAGCGGCATAACTGGCAACGGTTTCAGCAAGGGCAACGTTTGCACCACCATGGACGATACCAATCGGATTATGAACACTCGCATTAGTAGGCATAGTTCCCACTAAATAGTCATCACCTATTTCGGTAATTTTGATGCCTAAGGTCTGCATTAATGTGCCTTTTTGATGCAACCCTTTATCTAACTGTTCGCAATCTTCTAGTGTTACATTTCTAAACCAAATGCTCATTTAATTAATCCCTTTGCTACAAATAGCTACTCATGGCTTCTTTGAGCCTTTTAACTTAACAATGCATTATATTCGTTTTTTTTATTCGCTATCCAGCTGATTAACCAATGCTTTTAATGTTAATAAAAAATAACCAATTTCATTGACTATGAAATTACTAAAAACACCGCTAGGCTAGCGTCTGCAACCTTGATAATAGGACATACATTTGCATGTCAGTTAGCGAGGCTGTAATACCATTCTCACTGATTAAACAAAGTTATCTAGGGGCATTTGCAAGTAAGGTTCAAAGCGCTGCAACCTAGCTATAGTGCTAACTACGGCAAAGCGTTACGGCAAGGGAACCCTCAAAGGCAATGTTCAAATTATCTCTATGTTAATCGGTGACTATGGTTAACGTTCATGTTGTTTCTTTCCAAACAATTAAGGAATGAATGATGAATAAAAAGACTCAAACCGCACTTACCGGAGCCGCATTAGCTGTCGCAATGGCAGGTCTAAGTTCATGTTCTGCCATGAATACAGGTTCAACTGCATCCACCTCCTCCAGTACCGATCTGGTTCATTGTTATGGCGTTAATGTGTGTAAAGGTCACAATGATTGCAAAACGGCAGATAACTCCTGTAAGGGTCAAGCGCAATGCGGTGGCACAGGGTTTGTCGCTATGCCATCAAAAAGCTGTAAAGATGCTGGCGGAAAACTGCAAGATAACTATTCCGGAAAAATAGCGAAAGCCGATCTTGTAAAATGCTTTGGTGTTAACCAATGTAAAGGACACAACGACTGTAAAACAGCTAATAATGCCTGTGGTGGACATGCCAGCTGTAAAGGCACAGGGTTTATCAAAATGCCTGCCAAATCATGTAAAGATATTGGTGGAGATATCAATAGCTAACGCTCACTTAAGGTTGATTTAGATGAATACTAATTCAACCTTTTCAATTGAAACATACAGTCCTATGCACAATGCACTCACTCAAGATCCCTTAGGCTTCGGTTTAGGGTTACGAACAGAGCACTTTGAAGCGGTATTATCCAATAAGCCCAATGTCGATTGGTTCGAAATTCTCACCGAAAACTTTATGGTGGACGGCGGTAAACCCAAATACTACTTACATGCTATCGCAGAACAGTACCCATTAGTGATGCATGGCGTTTCCATGTCCATAGGTAGTAGTGATCCTTTGGATATGGATTACTTAACCGCAGTAAAAACACTTTCGAATGAAATCAAACCGAAATGGATATCCGATCACCTTTGTTGGACATCAATACACGGCTACAACAGTCACGATTTACTGCCTTTGCCGTATACGGAAGAAACGATTCGCCACGTCAGCGAGCGCATTGCTCAAGTTCAAGACTTTCTCGGACAGCGAATTTTAATCGAGAACGTATCCAGTTATCTTTCCTATCAACATTCAACCATGACCGAATGGGAGTTTATCTCTCTGTTAGCAGAAGAAGCTGATTGCTTGTTGTTGTGCGACATCAATAACATTTATGTCAGTAGTCGTAATCATGGTTTTGATCCGATCAGTTACCTTTCACATGTAAACCCCAATCGCATCCAACAACTTCACCTAGCTGGACACAGCGATTTTGGTACTTATGTTATTGATACTCACGACCATGATATTGTCGAGCCTGTGTGGCACCTCTACCAACAAGCACTGAAACAATTTGGCTTTATCAGTACCATGATTGAACGAGATGACAACATCCCTGCTCTTAGCGATTTGATATTAGAGCTTGAGCAAGCACGAAGTATCTATTCACGACTATTAGAGGCCGCATGAGCCAACTCTTCGAACTTCAACATCAATTTTTCAGCTATATTTTGGCTGCAAATCAAACAGAATTGGATGCCGAGCAACACCCATTTTTTGCGGCAGTGGTTCAGCAAGGTGAAGTATCCATTAAAGATAGACTCGATATTTACGCCAATGGCTATTTTGCTCGACTAAAATCAACCATAGAAACCGATCATGAAATCTTGGCAAAGTATCTGGGCGATGACTTATTCGAAACCATGGCATTTGGCTATATCAACCACCACCCATCGGCCTTTCGCTCATTAAGGCAATATTGCGACTCACTGCCCGAATTTTTGGCGATTAATGAACCTTTCAGTCTTCATAGTGAAATCTCCGACATTGCCAAATTTGAAAGACGACTATTAGCCGCTTTTGATGCCCAAGATTCTACTCGAATTGAATTTAGTACCCTACAATGCTTAGCCCCAGATAAATGGCCAGAATGTCGATTACGCTTTCACCCAAGCACCCAATTATTTTGTTGCCATTCAAATGCGGTCGAAATCTGGCAAGCATTAAAAGCTGAGCAAATACCACCCGCTCCCGAGTATAATGAAAATAGATACTGGCTATTATGGCGCGGCCAAACAAGACTGACTGAATTTACCTCACTTGCTCCATACCAATTCGAACTTATCTCAGGTTTTTTAAAAGGCCAAAGTTTCGCAAATCAATGTGAACTGATGCTTAATTATTTTGATGAAAACCAAGCACCATCCATGGTGTTAATGTCTTTACAGCGGTGGTTTGAAGTTGGCATCATCCAAGGTTTATCACATTCATAGAATGGTGAGAATTTCTTGCAATGGTTTTTTGTGGATTGCATGGTCAGGGATGGTCGCATATCGAATGGAAACAAAGTGGCCTGCCTCACAGATAACTAAAAATACTGCTCAGGCCTTGGAATACATAATTACAAGCGTAAAGCGATGAACAGTGTGCATTACTACAACACTGTTAAGTATTTTCATTAGTTAAATCAAAGTTAAACCATTATATGATGGTATAGTGCTGCCTTTCATTTTGCCGACTGATTTATAAAAGAACGTATTGGTTTAAACATGAACGGAACTCTCAAACGCTATTTCGATATTTTTTTGTACGCCCTAATTTCAGCCGTCATTTTGCACGGGTTAAGCCACATTGAGATTTTGAGTGAAGGGTTAACGACTTGGACATTTTTTTATGCCAGCTTCATTAACATTATTAACCAATCAGTTTTGAGCTTAAATAGTGATAGTTTTTTCAGTATTCAAGACGTTATTTTTATTTTAATTGGCCTCGGTATTACACGCATTCAATCCTCCCTTCTCATTTACAATGCCAAACGTCCATTTATGCCCAGTTTTAAATTTCCTCCGCTGACGTTTGCAA
This sequence comes from Parashewanella sp., assembly GCA_049608225.1. Taxonomy (GTDB): domain Bacteria; phylum Pseudomonadota; class Gammaproteobacteria; order Enterobacterales; family Shewanellaceae; genus Parashewanella. The sequence goes on along the minus strand of JBMYXI010000007.1, from coordinate 55,937 downwards.
TGATTCTAGGTCTATTTATGCTCAGTTGGGGTAAGCTGCCTTTGCCAGCTGAATTGATCGTACAGTATTGGAGTTTTATTTTTGGTTTAGCTTTAACGCCTACTTATCATTCTTATCTGAAAGCGTTTAAATACATTCAAGATCACTTTATACGCAACAAACAAGCTCAAGCTGGAAACACTCACTTACCTCTTACCTGTTACGATATACTAGATACGAACCAACAATATGTCGTAGACGAATTAACCCAACTCTTCTCATCAAACTCAAATCAGCAAATTGCCATCTGTGGTGCATTTGGAGTGGGGAAAAGTAGTGTTATCAAAGTGCTGTACAACAAACTCGACAAGGGCAAATGTTCAACAAAAAGAAAATATGTTTTTTGTAATTTAGACTTATGGGGCGTTGAAACGGATTCAATTATAGAATTCGTGTTGCAAAATGTTGTTTCTACTTTAGCTCAATATGTTGATATGTCAGATCAAAAAGGACTCCCTCAATCTTATCTTATCGCTATGGCTGAAGGCGGAAAAGGAACAAAAATATTAGCTTCGTTCCTGAAAGAACAAAACTCACCAGAACAATTGTTCCAGAAAATTGATGATATTTTACACGTTAAAAACCTGCATCTCATTATCAGTATTCAGGACTTAGACCGAAATATTACTGCTGATAAAAGCTTGAATGTTTTGGCTGGAATGCTCGAAAGGTTCAAACAGCAAAAAAACATTTCTTATCTCTTTGCTGCCGAGAATACACCAACCTTTTCAAATACCATCCGAAGAGTTTGCCCAACTAGAGTTGATGTTCTTCAACCCAATATTTTGAATAAGTTAAACGATCTTGTTGAGAATTTAACGGCTAAAGCGCAACTTCCAGAGTCGTACCTACAGCATACGATGGTGCTCTATAAACCCAGTAACAGCTCACAACTGATAAATTTATTAATTCCATCTTATAGAGACTGGACACAATTTCGCTTGGAGATTGAAAAACTTTGGTCACAAGATAAATTATTGGGCGAAGTGCAACTTTGGGATTTAATGGTCATGCAGGCGCTCAAGCGAACATACCCTAAGTTACTTGATTTTATGATCGAATTGTTATCAGGAAGGGTTCCAACAGAAAACCTCACCTTAGACAGTCTTTATCTTACTTATTTTCAAGATTCATCACCAAATGAACAATATATCATTGCAGAAACCTTAATCCATTTTCAATTCTTGAATAAAGTAGCTCATCTGCTGGCGATGAAAAACACAAAAGAAAATAAGAATACACCGATTGGAATCAAAAAGGCCTTAACTGGTAACAATAAAGAGTGTTTAGCTCTGGTTAATACCGATCGCTTGAATATGCTATTAAGAGGATTCAGATCTCCTGATAACTGTAGCCTAGTTAATGTATTCGAACTTTTAATAAAAATTGCAAATGGCGATAAAAAAGCGTTGAAAACACTCGCTGAAGCACTTTCAAATGAAACTTTGAAAGCACATTATTTCAAAGCAATGAACGATTTCGGTATAAGCATATTAACAAAACAAATAAACTCACAGGTAATGGTATTTGAACTGCTTAAGGTTTTAATATCAGCACCAAGCAACGAAGATTCATTTGCTTTGCTTGATAGGTTAGGTAGATATCTTAAATATGAAAAAGCAAATTCAATCTTCCATGAATACTTTAAATCCGACAGATTCACTGATAAAGATTTTGAAACTATTTTACCTTTATTTCAGATGGATACCTTCCTTGTTATAACTGATATTATTTCTAATGATGCTGAAGTTCTAAAGCAAGTCAATAACACCTTAGTACAACAACTGCTAAAAATAGATAGCTCTTTATCAATAGCAATATTGTTAAGCAGTGCTTATGGGACCTATCATGGCCATTTAAAACATATTCTTTGGAATGAACACATTAATCAAGGTGTTCTTGTTAGGGTTATAGAGCAATTGAAATCGTTTGATAAAAGCACAGCAATGCAAGGCATGAATCAATTATTTCCAACCCGCGTTGATAACAGTTATTGGTTAGAAAAGCTATTTGATGAGTCAATCAGGTACCTTGAAAGCACCTCTATTAGAAACTAAAAGATAGCGTGATATCAACAAGCTAAAACTAAGGAAATCATAAATGTTAAAAGCTATTCTTCACGGAAAATCTGGACGTATAAACGGTGAAGATAATCAACCTGTGAGTTGGTCTAACTTATTCAAAACAAGAGAAGATTTATTAACTTCTACTTTTTTTGAACGATTTGCCTATCTCTCTATTAATTTACAAAAGCAAATTTTAACATCCTTTTTTTCGTCCCCAGAAACCTTGTTCAGAAATGCGATACAAGGCTTAACGGAACTCGGCGATTTTATATCTATTGATTATTGGCCTCACTTTTCATTACAAGACGAAAATCGAAAATTTGTTGAACCTGATTTAATCCTCAAATTCACTCATGCTGATATATTGATAGAAGTTAAACCTCCCGCTGGCGGCTATCAAAATGAACAGCAATGGCGTACTGAAATTAATGGTTACATTGAATGCAATGAAAATACAAAAAAAGCACTGTATTTCCTCGCACTCGGTCAAACAAGTAAGATAACGTCTTCTACAGTTAGACAAGACATTATCAAAAAATCTAAGTATGAGTTATTGCTTGGGGTTGCTGCAATTGAATGGCAATTTATTGCAGATAGATTAGTTGAACTAACCACATTGGATAACAATGTGTGTTCAATTCAAGATATACGAATTTTAAATGATATGCTTGATGCGCTGAAATTATATGGAATCAGAACAAGCAAGTTTACTTGGGATAAACTATTAAACAGCAAACTACCTAAACTTAAGCCATTAGACCAATATAAATTGGCACCTTTCAATACATTCAATTTCAATATTTCAAAAAAGTTCTTGCAACTCTCCTCTTGGTCACAGCAACACGAACTCAACCTAAAAGCACATTCTTCACTCAATAAATGGAAAGGAAAATAATCATGCAAGGCTTAGACGTTACTCCGAAAGAACATGACGAACTACTACAACAGGTTCGAACAGCACATCGTTTGCTTGCAGCATATTATCAACGCCTATTACCTAGCATTGAGAGAATCGCAACTGAATTAGATACAAAGTATTATTTCTGGAAACCTGATAAATTTAATAGCCCTAGTGCAACATCTAATCCATTTATAAAGTGGAAATGGGATTTGCTGCCTGCAATATCCACGCTTTATATGTTTGAAAACATTGACAATGGAAAGTCCATTAAAATAGGTGATTACCTCGTTTCATTTTCTGTCGATTCAGATACAAGCGTAAAAGTAGGTAAGACAGAACCTGATGGATTAGAGTTACCGAAATCGATAGATACTGCTGAGTCACTTATTTGTATCGGGATATACACACCTTTTACTAATGAGCAAAGTCACTGGCGTTTTGATATATGGGAAAAAGGGGCATACCCTGATTATCAAGACATAAATACACCGTTTAACTGCATACCAGATGTAAAAGGGTGTTCAATCGTTTCATGTGGTATTAAAGTTTCTATATCTCAACTAATGAGTGAAAAAGGAATAGAGGCTCTTATATCAAGGCTTCAAGAGTTACTAGATGATGCATTGAAAACTGCAAAAGATAAAGCTGAAGAGCTAAAGGCAAATTAGCTAGAAAATACAACAAACGCGTGAAGCCGATATAAAATAAGTTAACAATAAACTGATTACATTAACAAAATAACTTCCACATAGTTACCTGCCGCCATAAACTGGCCGAGCAGGTAGCTGAAAAATGTACTTTAGAGTACGGAAATCTAATCTAATCTAATCTAATCGGAATAGAATTTCGATGCCATCTTCGCCATCGATTTGCTCGTAAGGAATAAAGCCACATTTCTCCAGCACACGCTGAGAAGCAAAGTTTTCCTGATGGACATAAGCTTGTACAGGGCGAGTGATGTTTTGGAGAAAAGACATTAACGCTTGGGTCGCGAACCCTTGTCCCCAAAACTCTCGGCCTAACCAAAAACCAATTAAGTTTTGATCATTCTGATCCCAATTCACAAGGTTACCAATCACATTGCCATCATGCTCAATGGTTGAAATGCTAACGTCATTCATCAACATAATTGTTTGCCAATGTTGATAAAATTCAGTCTCATTTCTGGATGGGAACTGCGCCATTTGACAAGCAAGTGGATCGGCTTGTTGCTGATAGAAAATACTCAGATCAGCCTCATTTGGTTTTCTAAGAGTAAGTTGTGCTTCCATTCTGCTGCCCCATTACAAAATTAACTTTTTAGCAACATAAGCTAACATAGACCAGAGAAATTGTTCAACATGCAGGTTGCAGCAGTATGTATTCGTGAAACTCTAGCTGTAGGCACCACTTGCATAATGAAGTTCGTAGCTGTGGCTATATATTTCAAGAATATTACCAAAGGGATCTTCCATATAAATCATACGGTAGGGTTTCTCTCCCGGATAATAATACCTTGGCGCTTTCATGCGTTTTTTGCCACCAGCTGCAACAATTTTATCTGCAAGCTCTTCAACATTTGGATCTTGCACACAAAAATGGAATACACCAGTTTTCCAATACTCAAAGTTATCTTCAGGATTGGCTTGGTTTTTAAATTCAAATAATTCAACCCCGACCCTATCTCCTGTTGATAGGTGCGCGATACGAAAATGCTCCCATCCAGCACCGAATACATCGGTACACATTTCACCAATGGCAGAGTCATCCTCGACGATTTCTGTTGGTTTCATAATTAAATACCAACCAAGCACTTCGGTATAAAATTTTACCGCAGCTTCAAGATCGGGTACCGAAATACCAATATGAGAAAAAGTCCGTGGATAAGGTGTGTGCGTGTTTTCAAGCATAGTGATCTCATTTCAATCAGTGATAACAATGCCAGTATCATATTCTTGCATTTACTCATATAAAAATTATGATTCAATTGCTTTTTGATAATTTTTTATTATGGAAATTACTGATGATCAACCCTGTTTGGTTGCATACATTTCGAAATTTAGTAGAAATTGGGCATTACACTAAGACGGCTGAAAAGCTAAATATGACCCAACCCGGTGTCAGTCAGCACCTTAAAAAACTCGAACAGGCTTGTGGTCACACATTAATTCGTCGTAGTCAAAAACCCATCGAATTAACCGAAGCAGGTCGCAGGGTTTATCTCTATGCACAGCAATGCCAACACCATGAACAACAGTTTATATCCAGCTTAGACTTCGATGATCCCTATGCGGGAGATTGTAAAATTGCGTGCTCTGGTTCAGTGGCGCTATCGATTTATCCGAAACTGCTTTCACTACAAAAACAGCATAAAAAAATTATCATCAAACTTGAGGTCGCTCCCCATAATAAGATCATCGATGACATTGCCTCAGGTGTGATTGATGTTGGCATTGTTACCAATAAACCAACGCAATCTTTTTTACATGCCACCCAACTCGCAACAGAGCAACTTTGCTTAGTGTACCCAGCACAGTTCAAGAACCAAGCTATTACAGCAACAACACTGGAGGAAATGGGCTTAATTTATCACCCAGATGTTGAACACTACTTATCTTTATATCTGAAACATTGTGATGAAGCTGACTTAAAGACAGTCTCATTAAATTCACTGCCAATAAAAGGCTACATCAATCAGCTGTCGCAAATTTTATTGCCTGTCTCACAAGGACTTGGTTTTACCATTTTACCAATGAGCGCCATTGCTCATTTTGAACCACAAGCAAACATTAAGATTTTTCACCCTCAAAACTTAGTCACTGAATCATTATATTTAGTAAAAAGATCCTCAGCTCAGCTACCAGCAAGATATGATGAAATTACCAAACGGCTTATGGAATCAACATAATTGTAATCATTGCTTGATAGTGCAATGATACCCACATTCAAATAGATATGAGCTCAACACATGAAAATGGTATTAGCCATCATAGTAATTACTATGGTGATATTTTATTTCTTTACTCAAGCAAATAATTCAAAGGCAGCAAAAGCAAATCTTGAAAAAGGACGAGCTTTCTTACAACAAAACAAACAACAAGATGGCGTTATCACCACCAAATCTGGACTGCAATATATTATTCAGCATAAAGGTGATGGCAGCATTCATCCTACTGCTCGAGACACTGTTAAAGTACATTATCATGGTACTTTAATTGACGGCACTGTATTTGATAGCTCGGTCGAGCGTAACGAACCAATTTCCTTTCCTCTAAATCGAGTGATTAAAGGCTGGACAGAAGGATTACAATTGATGTCAGTCGGCGACAAGTTTCGCTTTTTTATACCTAGCGAATTGGCCTACGGCAAACGTCAAACCGGTAAAATTCAAGGAAATTCAGTCCTTATTTTTGATGTTGAATTACTTGGTATTAACGAGTAATAATCACAAAACTTCATTTTAATTAATTTTTGATAACGGAGTTATCATGTCAGTTGCCTCCCATCCAACTATGGAACGCTTAGACGCCGTTCGAGCAACTATGCGTAAACATAAGCTCGATGCCTTCATTATTCCTCGCGCCGATGAATACATTGGTGAATATGTCCCCGCCTGTAATGAAAGATTATTATGGATCAGTGGCTTTACTGGTTCCGCTGGCGCGGTTATTGTCTTGAAAAAATCAGCAGCGATTTTTACTGATGGACGCTATACCGTTCAAGTTCGACAGCAAGTTGATGAAAAACATTTCGACTTCGAAAGCCTGACGGATACTCCGCAAATTGACTGGTTAGTTAAAAAACTAACAACAGGCTCAAAAGTAGGTATTGATGCCAAAGTCCATACCCTTGATTGGTATCAAAATGCCGCCAAACAATTAACCAAAGCGGATATTGAATTAGTAGCAGTTCAGCAAAACCCAATTGATATTAATTGGCAATCAAGACCTATGGCACCAACCGCTCCAATAACCTTATTCAGCGATAAGGCCGCAGGTCAAAGCAGTATTGAAAAACGTAAAATTATTGCTGAAAAGCTCGTAAGTGAAAGCGCAGACGTTGCCCTTATCACTGCGTTAGACTCTATTTGTTGGTTATTGAATATCCGCGGCACAGATATTCCTTGCTTACCTGTCGTATTATCAACGGCGTTAATTGACAACCATGGACAGGTAAAACTGTTTGTCGATCTCAATAAACTCCCTGACAATATTGAAAAGCACGTTGGCAAAGGCGTGACGTTTTATGCCGAGACAGAATTAAAACATCACCTTGAGCAATTGTCTGCTAAGCACTTGCTTGCTGATCCAAAAACTGCCAATGCTTGGAGCCAACTCACCGCTCAACAAGCTGGAGCTCAGCTGATTGCATGCGACGATCCTATTGCACTCATCAAGGCACAAAAAAATAACGCTGAACTCAGTGGCATGAGAAATTGTCATGTTCGAGATGGCGTTGCAGTGAGTAAATTTCTTGCATGGTTAGATACAGAAGTTAAGCAACACAACTTGCATGACGAGGCAGTGTTAGCCGACAAGCTTGAAAGCTTTAGAAAGCAAGATCCTAGCTATCAACAACCAAGTTTTGACACTATTTCAGCAGTAGGTGGCAATGCCGCTATGTGTCATTACAATCACAATAATGGCAAGCCTGCCGTAATGCCGATGGATAGCCTGTATTTGGTCGATTCTGGCGCTCAATACCCAGATGGCACCACAGACATCACCCGTACGATTGCGATTGGTAAGGTGACGGCTGAGCACAAACAAATGTTTACTTTGGTTCTTAAAGGACACATTGCCATTGATAAGGCAAGGTTCCCCAAAGGTACAACGGGGCAACAGTTAGACGCGTTAGCCAGACAGTTTTTATGGCAACACGGATACGATTACGATCATGGTACAGGCCATGGACTAGGTCACAATTTGAATGTCCATGAAGGACCGCAACGCATCGGTAAAAATCAAAACTCAGTACCTTTACTTGAAGGCATGATTTTGTCTAACGAGCCGGGGTACTACCGTGCAGATGAGTTTGGCATTCGAATTGAAAACGTAGTTGCTGTTGCGCCATGTAGAAACTTGTTTCAGCAAGAACGTGAAATGCTCAAATTCGAAGTATTAACCATGGCACCAATTGACTTACGTTTAGTCGATATAACCTTAATGACCGAGGCTGAAATTTATTGGTTAAACCAATACCACAAACTGGTTTTCGCAACTATCAGCCCGTTTTTAACCGACGATGATCTCAAGTGGCTCACGCAAGCAACCGAACAACTGTGATCCACTTTATCCTCCTACTAGATAGCCAGTAGGAGGAATAATGCTTACATTTCCAAAAAGATCAGCGCACTTGGCAAACCTCAAATTTAGTACCAATTAAAGTTGGTTAATAAATCAATCTTTAGGCTCATTGTGGTATACTCCGCGACCGACCGATTTTGGGTTGCTTTGTTAGATTATATTGCAGGAATGAGTTATGAATTTTGAGTCGTTTAATTTTCCAGAAGAAATGTTAAAAGCTATCGCTGAGTGTGGCTATAGCCAATTGACTCCTGTTCAGCAAAAAGCCATTCCAGCAATACGTCGCGGACAAGATGTCATTGCCAGTGCGCAAACGGGAACAGGAAAAACTGCCGCGTTTGCACTGCCTATTTTGCACAAAATGTTGCAGCAAGATAAAGCCGTTGCCAAAGCCAATGTTCGGGCGTTGATTTTAACTCCAACACGCGAATTAGCGGCACAGATTGCTGATAACATAAAAGATTACAGCAAGTACTTAAACTTCTCGACTGTGACAGTTTATGGCGGAGTGAAAGCTTCAACTCAAGCAGACAAACTTCGTCAAGGCGTTGATATTGTGGTTGCCACACCGGGGCGTTTACTTGAACACTTAATGGCTGGAAACGTCAGTTTGGCAAAAATCGATTTTCTGGTGTTAGATGAAGCCGATCGTATGCTTGATATGGGCTTTAACACTGACATTCAAAAAATCATTCAAGCTTGTAATAAACAAAAACAAAGCATGTTATTTTCCGCTACCTTTTCAGGTGCAGTGAAAAAACTTGCTAATGGCATCATGAATAACGCCAGTATTATTAGTGTCGATAAACAAAACACTACAGCAGCAACCGTAAGCCAAGTTGTTTATCCCGTTGAGCAACGTCGTAAACGCGAACTGTTATCTGAGCTGATAGGTCGTAAAAATTGGCAGCAAGTATTAGTGTTCAGCGCCACCCGTGAAGATGCGGATCGCTTAACCAAAGGCTTAAACCTTGATGGCATCCCTGCCAAAGTCGTTCACAGTGAAAAGAACCAAGGCAATCGTCGCCGTGCACTGCGTGAATTTATGGAAGGCAAAATTCGTGTATTGGTTTCAACCGAAGTTGCAGCACGCGGTCTGGACATTAAAGATCTTGAATACGTTGTAAATTACGACTTACCTTTCCTCGCTGAAGATTACGTTCACCGTATTGGCCGTACAGGCCGCGCGGGCAAAACTGGCGTTGCAATATCATTAGTCAGTCGTGAAGAAGAGCGTACCCTAAGCGATATTGAAAAATTAATTGGTCAAAAAATCAAGCGAATCGTCATGCCGGGATACGAAGTCAGTAGCCGTGACTTGTTATTGAAACAAATTAACAAGCGTCGTAGTTTCAGCAAGAATAAGGAGCGCACAGATAACGTTCGAGAGCAAGTCATCGCTGAAAAAAGCATGTCTGGTCGCCGCGTAAAAGTGAATGCCACCAAAAAACAAAAACGATGAAATAAATAGAATTCAAAGCAGGTCTTTTGAATAAATAATATCAAGAGACCTTACCCATGCTACAACGATTTTTTATTGCCTTAGTGGTACTACTCAGTTTCAACCTGCAAGCCAAACCCATCGCACCCTCCGATTTAGAGGTCGCGCCCCTTCTTAATGGCTTAACCATCCCTAACATCAATGTGCAAAATTTGGCAGGAAAACATGTCAACCTAACCAAGGTTATCAAACAAAAGCCAACTGTATTGTTTTTCTATCGTGGCGGCTGGTGCCCATACTGCAATGCGCAAATGGGGCAATTGCAAGCGATACAACCAAAGTTAATCAAAATGGGATTCCAAATTATTGGCATATCACCAGACTCACCAGAGAAGCTTAATGCTTCAATGACGAAAAATGAATTAGGTTACCAACTGTATTCTGATACCAATTTAGAAGCTTCTAAAGGATTTGGTGTCGCTTATTTCACCAGTGAGCGAATGACGAAACGTTACCTTGCTTCAGGCAAAATAGACAACCAATTAGTGGCAACGCCAGAAGGTGGCAAACGCCTTGTATTACCCGTTCCAGCAGTTTATCTAATTGATACCGATGGCTTAATTCACTTTCAATACATCAACCCAAACTTCCGCGTTCGTGCTGAACCTGAGTTACTCATGACGGCTGCGAAGCTATTATTGAAAAAGCAAAACAATTAATAGCAAAACTCGTGATACTTGAGCTTATGTACTCGTAATACCTGAAGATGCATCTTAAAGTGTCACGAGTTTAGTAACTCTCAAAGCTACTTCAAGTATCACGAAATCAGAACTATACGTTCTTATGTGAAACGGCGTTAAACTTAAACCCAACACTTGTACTCAATCCATCAAATGCATTATTCAGTAAGTCATAAAGTTCGTTTCTGTCTTGTTGATTACTCAAACTAAGCACTGAGTCTTGAGTCAAGTTTTCAGACTTCATCGCAGCAGTAAATGCATCAGCGGCTTGTGCTTGTGAAATATAGTTAAGTGCATCGCCCTTAGGTGATTGATAAGATAATTGCTGCATACTTTTCTCAAACACAGACATGAGCGCTTTCATCTTGATAACAACATGATTATTCACGCTTAGGCCATATTGTGACAAGTCGTTACCAAATAACTGATCAGCATAAAAAGATACCTGTCTTGGATAACGGTAATAGGTGTCACCTGATGTGTCTGGCGAACCAATGGCATCACGATAATCTTGCGGAGATAGCGAATAATCGTTCATTCTTGCTAATTGGCTTGGATCTTGACTTGCACACACAGATAAATAAGCATTAAACACAGGGCTATAGTCTCCTGCGTTATAAAGAACATTCATCACAAAATCCGTTGAGCGTGAAGCTGCGCTATCCTCACTTATTCCATTGGTTTGCATCTGTTTTTGACATTGATTCCATAGCTCAGCGTTTTGATACCAAGAATTACTGGCATCAACTTTGATCCGATTGACATCATTAAAGTGGTAAAATGCTGTCACCATAGAGCCAAAGTAAATATCATCGAGTCCTGCAGGCCCTCTTTTCGATGTTTGTAAACCATTATCTTGATCAGCAATGCTATAACCTAAGCCTTTCCTGACCGCATCATAGTTGGCAAGCCCCAAACTGCTGACATCTGATGCAAAAGGTAACTTTTTACTGTAATCATTGATCTGGTAAGGTCCACCTTGACCCACACTCAATAAAATACTGCTGTATGTTGGGTTATGTATGGCTTGTTTTGCCGCAGTCGCATCGAATTGCTGATTTATCTGATTAGCCGACAAGCCACTTTCTTGCAATAACTGTCCAAGTAAGCTCCAAACCAAATAATCTGAATTAACCTGTATTTGCGGATACTGGGTATGAACTAAATAGCGGTACATTGAACCAGCAACCAAATTTGCCATGATCACATTTTGCGCAAAGGGAGTATTAAGCTCAAAAACATCTACCTTTTGCTCAGTATTAAATGGAAAGGTGTTGTGATAAACAATCGCATTCGATGTTGGCAATGAACCTGCTAACGCCAATGCTGAGGTAAAACACAAAGCAGCAATACCTGCGCTGTTACTTAAAGTTCGAATCATTTTATTCATATTGAGCTAACCTGTTAGTCATTTAGAGAACAACAAACTATCAAGTATTAACCAATGAATAAAAATAAAAGCCTCGGAATAAACTCAATTTAACCTACAGTTTATCTACCCGTTACCTATGAATTAACGGTAAACTCCTCATCCTATTTAAATTATGCTGCATTTTATGAATATTCGTCTCGCTACTTTATCCGATCTTGACGCTGTTGCCCATTTAGAGCAACAGTATCTCTCAGATGAAATCGTCGATAATCGCCAATTGATGGCTGGTCAATCTTTCAAGCAAAAAGACTTGCAGCAACTTATTAAGCAAGGTTGGATCATCCTCGCTGAAGTTAACCATCAAATCATTGGTTACGTATTTGTTGGTGATTGGAAATTTTTTGCACAATGGCCAATTTATCAATTTATCATTAAACAACTTAATAATTATCAAATTGATTTTACGAGTCTTTCAAAAAGTAACAGTTGTCAATACGGGCCTATTTGGATATCGCCTCAATATCGCGGAAAAGGCATATTTAAACAGTTAGTTGACAAAGCAAGGCAAGTAAGCCGACAGAAATACAGCAAAATGGTGACCTTCATTGCTGAAGATAACCAACACTCTTATTTTGCTCATACCCAAAAAGGTAATTGGTCAGTGATTGATTTCTTCGATTATCAACAACGAGATTACTACTTATTAATAAGCTGACGTTACTTACGCCAGCTTTTCATTTCATTTGCTTCTTTTGATAATTGAACAACTTCAGAACGCGTCATTTGATCTTGAAGCGCCAGCTTTTCCTTACTGATCAAAATGAAAAAGTTACCAATGCCAAGTAACGACCAAACCACTCGAGCGTAAGCAGTGATCAGACTTAAGCTCTGCCCATTAGGATGCTGAACTTTCAAGCGCCACGCTCTCATCCCTAAAGTCTGCCCGCCTTTGCTCCAGAACACCGCATAAAAGCTGGCGACTGTGACAGCGAGCCAAAATTGATAAACACCTTTATAAACGGGAACGTAAGTTAACGCATCTGACACAACTTCATAACCATGAGTGCTGATCAAGCCTGTTTTCACTAAAGCAACAAAAACACCAAATCCAATGGCGCCAGCAACCATATAAACAGCAACAGCAAGCAATAAGTCATAGATAATTGCGCCTAAGCGTCTTAAAAAACTGGCTCTAGGAAAATTAGCATGTTCGGTATTTATTGTTGGCATTGCGCTTCCTGTTCATCATCAACAAAGTGAATATGAGTAAAACCCATTCGAATAAACTCAGTTCTGCGGTAATCTCTTTCAGCTCGGGCATTTTTTTTCGATGTCATTGCAACTTGCTGCTCCATCGCTAAAAAACTGGTTAAATCAATCCCCTCAGCTTCCGCCGCGGCTTCGTATAAATCATGATGAATAGTGTAACTAAATGGAATGGTTTTAGTGATACCCTTAAAGGTATACCTTACTTGACGCGCCATAATTGCCTTAAAGAGATTGAAAGTGAGCGTATTATACCTAAAAAACACTCTCTGTGATCGAGCACATTAGTGGGTATAAAGAAAGTGTCGTAATCAATTAGCCTGATGCTTGGAATCACACATTAATGCTTTACTCACAAAAAAGAAAAGCATCTTACTGAAAGCAACTCACCACTAACATTTCAAATTGACAACAGGTTTCGCTTATCAGTGGAATAAACTATTTACAGCCTGCAAAAGCAAAATAAAACGCTTCGTGTTATGAGTTATTGCAATCAATATAACTTTACAATACTTTGTTCGGCGTTTGATAGGAATCAAACACAGTTTTAGATGTTGTGGCGTTAGCTTGACTCTAAGGCCACTAATAAACAAGGAAATAACATGAAGTTGTTAAAAACCATCTCAGTAATATCAGCTATCACCTTACCATTAGCTGTCTCTGCTACTTCTCTTTTAGAACATATAGAAACCTACGCAGAAATTTCTTCTGAAGTGCCAATCACCTTATCAACCATTGATAATGTGCAAGCTGTATCATTAGATAATTCAAGGAAAATCCCACAAAGCAGCAACACCTCGCTTGATGTCAATATTGACGATTCAGGTTCATGGTTCAATCAAGAAGCTCAAGCACAAGGCTATGCTGCATTTTCTGCTGAGTCAGCGGTCGAAGCGAGTCTAGCTCCACATCGCATTAACTGTAAAAAAGCCTTTAACTTAAAACAAGGCAATGTGTATTCAGACTCAATTACCACTGTGGGTGAGCAACACTGTTACATCATGCCACTTGATAAAAAATCAAAAGTTGTTGGTCAGTTATTAGCAGCCGATAAAGCTTCAGATTTCAATCTTTACTTGTATCAATACGATAAAGCGAAAAAATTGTTAGCGCATGTTGATAGCAGTGAAAAGCCAGCAGGCGTAATTGAAAAAACATACGCTGTGCTGCCACAAGCCAGCTTTATTCTCGTCGCTGAACTAAAGGCGGGTGCTGGCGGTTCATTTAATTTTATCGGCGACAGCTTTGATCAATTTGATACGTTTGAGCCTAATGATAGCGGCATAGTATCAAAAATCCCTAAAGTGAATGTTGGGCGACAACTTATCGGCAATCTTGATAACCCTGCGGATGTTGATTACTTTGCCTTTAAACTTAAAGATAACGAAACAGAACTTAGGTTATTTGTTAAAGGCAGTGCGGAACACCAAATTGAGTTTTTACATGCTGGTTCTTGGAAGATATTGCCGCACAAACAAACTGTGAAAGTAAAAGGGGCTGCTGGCGCAACCTATTTTTTACGCGCACTAGCAAAACCTAATACTAAGCCATCAGCACTAAACAACTACCAAGTTAGCTCTAGCTATGGCTCTATCAGAATATCCAGTTATGACCTTTGGACAACAGATAAAAATCTGACTGATTTAGTTGATTATGTCGATACTGAAGCACATTCAAACCTAAGTGCTAAAGGCAAGGTCACGGATGCAAGCGGAAACCCAGTGATCGGAGAGGAAATTAAAGTTGTAACTATCATTAACAGTAAAACTGCGCGTAGGATAGTAAAAACAGATGCACAAGGTCGATTCAATGCCTCATTTGATTTGCCAGACTGTCAGGGTTATACGAAAACTATAGTCAAAGCTTCTAATTTCGGTACTCCGAGAAACATGTGGAGAATTACGTATAAACCTAGCCAAAAGGTGATCATGGCGCCTACAGATTTAATTCACGATGAAGAAGCGCATCGAGAGTGGAATTATATTCATATTTGTAGAGAAGAGTTTATTCGTCGTATAACTCGCTAGTTTCTTAACCTTTTTAATTTAATAGCGTGAGTATTATTAGTATTCACGCTATTTTCTCAAGTTTATTATTAATAAGCCGACACTATATAAAATAGCAATAATGGCAAGGAAATAAATGTGAACGGAATCAAATCAACTTTTGTCAGGCAGCCTACTAATACCCATCAACAACTGAATCGCATGCAGGCTAATCAGCCTCAATCGATAACGTCGAATGAAAAATCAGATAACAATATTTCAGTTTCTTCAATTAAAACCAATGCAACAATTGAGATTCGCCCTAAAGTGACCCCACTGGAAGACACTTTTGGGTTTGCTGAAGAATATTTTGCAATGCAAGCGCAAGCAAAAAAAGAAGCTAAAACCATACTCGACGAAACCCAAAATGTGTTGGACGAGATAGCTAAGGAACAACCAAGTTTGCTAAATAAAGAATTTGATTTTACCCATAACGGCGAAGAAATCGAGGTGATCGATCATAACCTCAGTAAAAAAGAATATAACTATTTAAAAGCGAAACTTAATGCTAATGAAGACTTAGTTAAAGCAACTGATTTTTTAAATTTAAGTGCTGCTGACTCAAATACGCTTAGTAGGGATGATGACAGGCTTTATAAAAAAGAGGACATAGCAGGTCGTATCCACGTGATGGATGTGATCAAACAAGCACAAATACGAACGGCTGGTGCTATAGCCATAACTACACCGGGCGTAATAAGCGAGCCTTACGATATAAGGGCGCGTTATCATGAACAAGTGCATTTAAACGTATTAGATATAGCCAATGAAACCTCCCCTGCTTTTTCAACGAGAGCTTAGCATTAGCTTAACGTTTAAATGGACAGAAACATGATAAATACAGCTTTTCGCTCAATAAGCTTAAATACGCTAACAAGCATAAATAAATTGAACGTCGGTACACCGTCGTCGATAGAGAAAAATACTTCTACTAAAGCTAATGAAACAGTTTCAGAGCAAAAGCAAACTCCTGTCACCATAAGCTACACACATAAACTTACCGCTGAAAAACAGGCTGCTTTGGATAAATCACTAAAAGAATTATTTGAAATTCATCATAAAGGGATAAGTTCTTCTAAGGCGTTAGTTTCAGAAACTAAAAGTGTACTCGAAGAAATTGCACAAGAGCGGCCAGAATTATTAGACAAAGAATTTGATTTTACACATAACGGTGAAGAAATTGACATTGTTGATCATGATCTAACTAAGCGTGAATACAATTATTTAAAAGCCAAATTCAACGCCAATGACGAGTTGGTTGAAGCGACGGGCTTTTTAAATAAAGTTGCTGCGCACTCAAGAAAAACTGACACACAAGATATCGAAGGCCGTTTACGACTGATGTCGATTATTAATACCGCTGAACAACGCAAAGTGGAATATTTTGAGTGGAAAGGTTCGGGTGAGCCTTTAGAACCCTATGACCCACGAGCATTTTCACATCATGACGAAACTTATGCCAATGCATTTTATATTATACAAAATGGTAGCCTTGGCTTTAGCGGAACGGCATAGCGTAAAGGGGATTTTAATAAAATTAACGCACTGTGGGTGGAAACAAAACACCATGCTATTTATTCGTACTTGATTCACGTTATTTTAAGAGTGTTAATGCACTCTTTCAGTCTCATTTTGGGGCATAAATAATTTAAAGTTACCCGATAAGACCTCATAGTGTAAATCAACTCCCATTGAAGCTATTGCAGAGATGATTGAAGAAGAAATAACACAAGGTGGTGGGGAGTGTAACGTCACAGACTTCGGGACGTCACAACAGCCGCCACTAAGTCTTACACTCACTTAATGACTTACATTAAATCTTAATCGCTCACTTCCTAAATTTGATTGACCAACTGTCGTATCGGTAACAGCAAATCACTGGCGAGCATGCCGCGCTCACCTTCCTGAGCTGCTATATCCGCAGCACAACCATGAACGACGACACCAGCAATGGCTGCTTTTATGGAAGTAAAACCTTGTGCCATTAACGCACCAATAATGCCTGCGAGAACATCGCCACAGCCTCCACTGGCAAGTCCGGGATTGCCAACAGCTGCAACGAAGGTCTGCGTACCGTCATCAATAATTGTGCCTGCACCTTTTAATACCACAACGCCGCCGTACTTACGCTGAATATCTCGCGCGGCCTTAAATCTGTCAGCATTAACAGCTTCAACTTTACAATCTAATAACCGAGCAGCTTCAACGGCATGTGGCGTAAGCACCCAGTGAGATTGCTTTTGCGGCTGTCGACTTAAAATATTTAAGCCATCGGCATCAATAACTAATGGTCTCTCACTCAACATGGTTGCTTTAAACAGATTTAAGCCCCAATCGTGTCGACCTAACCCAGGTCCTAGCACTAAAGCTGTTGCCCACCCCAAACGCTGATAAACTTCCATATCGACGAATTCGGCAGGACAGAAAAGCAATTCAGGACAACCACCCACCACAACACTTTGATTTTCAGGGCGACTGACCACAGAAACTAAGCCGCTTCCTGCACGTAGACTGGCTTCAGAGCATAGTCTGACCGCACCAGACATGCCGACATCCCCACCCACGACTGCAACTTTCCCAGAATCACCTTTATGAGCGTAACGACTACGTTTTGTCATGATCCCATCTAAATAATGACAATCCACACGTTGAGTATCAGCTTGTGGTAAATAAGGTTGCAAGCCAATATCAGTCAATACAATCTCGCCGCAATATTGTCTGGCTTTATAGGTAAAAAGACCCTGTTTCAGCGCGCCAAAACAAAGCGTAGTTACGGCTTCAACCGCGAGTGTCGCGTATCCTGTATCGGCATTAATACCAGAAGGAACATCTAAACTAATGACCTTAGCTTTGCATTGATTAATCCCTTGGATCAAGCTTTCAAATTCTGCTGATAGTGGTCGTGTTAATCCAGTACCAAACATAGCGTCGATAAGGTAATCAGCCTCTGTAAGTTGTTCTGCAACAATCGACAACACCTCACCACCTTGCTGCTCGAAAAGCTGCTTGGCTTGTTGAAACTCGCTACTGGTAGTCGGTTTTTGTAACCCCATAACTTGTGTATCGATGTTTTTCTCATCCAACAAACGCGCAAGCACCAAACCATCGGCGCCATTGTTACCATTACCGACAAGCACAATGACCTTATCGTTTTGAGTAAGTTGCGGCATGAGAATATCAAAAGCAGACAGTCCTGCTTTTTCGACTAACTGGTAGAGTTCCTTCTCTTGAGCTTTACAGGCCGCGATTTCTGCCTGACGTACCTGTTCGACGCTGTATAGCTCACTGGGCAAACTGGTGGTCATTGCCTGATTCTCCATATTTTTTGGGGTTAATGATCTTTTGACACACCTAAACCCTATCAAATCCTTTTTTTATAGTTCATGACCTAAATCAGACTTCTTAAATAAAAAATAAAATTAACCCACTCTTGCACTATTCCTGTTCACTGTTTTGATGAAAGGCAGCAACTAATTTGTGATAGACTTTTGTCACTCTTTCTAAAAATGTACTGAAAATGGATTGGTTTCGCCCCTACAACAAAGTTCAATTAAAAAAAGTAACCCAAACTCGCACAGGTGAAACGCGAATTGGCGATCACTGTTATGCCCTTGAGTCAAATCATGAATTATCAAATCTTAAACAGCTTGCTGAGCAAGGTGTAAAATTTGCCGTTTTAGGCATAAATGAAGATTTAGGTCCCAGAGGTAATTTGGGCCGTGGTGGCAGTGGTGATGGCTTTCATGCTGCAATTGAACAATTGGCTAACTTTCAGTCCAACCAATACCTTAGTGGATCTGAAATCATCATCTTAGGTGACATTGATACCTCAGATTTATCTGCCAACCAAAGTGATGACATCAATCACATTCGTCAACAAGTTGCCGATATTGATGCTCGTGTAGTTGAAGTGATTTCACAAGTGATTGCGGCGGGACTCGAACCGATTGTGATCGGCGGTGGTCACAATAATGCTTATGGAATTTTAAAGGCCTGTTCTTTAGTATTAAAACAACCAATGGCAGCGGTTAATCTTGACCCTCACTCAGACTTTCGTTTGAAAGAAGGCCGACACAGCGGCAATGGCTTTAGCTATGCAGCAAGCGAAGGTTATTTAGGATTTTATCATGTGCTTGGTCTGCATGAGCTGAAAAACAGTGCAGCGAATTTAAAGCAGCTCAATGAATTTGGTGCTAGCTGGCACAGTTTGCAACAAATTTGGATCCGCCGTGAAGTTGAACTGACAGAGGCTCTTACACAAATAAACTATAAAGTCATGCAATCTACTCTACCGTTGGGCATTGAACTTGATGTTGATGCAATAGCTAATTTTCCATCAAGTGCAATGACGACAGCTGGCATACCGCTAATGGATGCCGCTCATTATATTCACTTTATGGCTAAAAATGCTCAGTGTCGCTATTTACATTTGGCGGAACCTGCGCCAGTCTGCCACCCTCTTTCAGCCGAAATTGGCTACAAACAGGTCGGACAAAGTCTCGCTGAATTGATCTATGCCTATATTCAGGGTCGATTTTCTTAATTTAAAGTTTCAAACCATTCAGCTTCTATGCTCTAATATTGCAGCACTGCAAGCTTTATTGAACAAAGCAGGCTTTATTGAACAAAGCAGGACTTTAGAAGGTACATCATGTCTGAACGCGACTCAAAACAAACTCATTTTGGTTTTAAAACCGTCGATGCGAATAAAAAGGCCGATTTGGTTGCGGATGTATTTCATTCGGTCGCGGCAAAGTATGACATTATGAATGACGTCATGTCGTTTGGCGTGCATCGCTTTTGGAAGCGTTTTACCATTCAAACCGCTGCCGCGCGCCCAGGAATGAAAGTGCTTGATCTTGCTGGCGGCACTGGTGATTTAACCGCGAAATTTTCACGTTTAGTTGGGACTCAAGGCTCTGTTACATTGGCTGATATCAACGACTCTATGCTTAAAGTCGGTCGTGATAAGCTTAGAGACAAAGGCATAGTCAACAATGTCAGTTATGTGCAAGCAAATGCTGAAGCCTTACCTTTCCCTGATAACCATTTTGACATTATTACCATTGCTTTCGGTCTACGAAATGTTACCGACAAAGATGCTGCGCTGCGTTCAATGTTACGAGTACTCAAACCGGGTGGAAAGTTGCTCGTGTTAGAGTTCTCAACGCCTAAACACGATGTGATGAAGAAAGTGTACGATTTATACAGCTTCAAAATCATTCCGCAAATGGGCAAACTTATCACTAATGATGCCGAAAGTTACGAGTATCTCGCGGAGTCCATTCGCATGCATCCAGATCAAGAAACACTAAAACAAATGATGCTTGATGCGGGCTTTGAACAAGTTGATTACACCAATATGACCGATGGCATTGTCGCACTGCATCGTGGGTACAAATTTTAATGCAGCAACTCATGCAAGCACCGATGCGACTTTCTATGCAACATAAGCTCGCTATTTTATGTGTGAGCGCCATTGAAACGGCGCTGGCACAAGTTGCAAAACAAAACCCTCAGCTTAGCTCACAAGCCCGTTTACTGAAGGGTAACGTGATTAAAATTGAGCTGAAACAACTTCCATGGCCCTTGTATTTTATTTGTGAACAACAAATTTTAGTATTAAGCGAATATCATGGTGATGTTAATGTGTCCGTGCAAGCAGATGCGGCAACCATGTATAAAGTCACCGAAGGTGCGAATTTAACGGAGCTGATAAAATCTGAAAAATTAGTACTCGATGGCGATCTCAATGTGCTGCAACAATTTAGCCAATACCTACAACAGCTCAAATTTGATTTTGCTGAACCCATTTCAAAGTACATAGGGGATGTGCCGACGCACTTATTACAAACAGGATTGCAGTTCGCTGAGCAGCGCTTAAAAAAACTACTGACCGCCAGCCAAACACACCTCAGTGAGTTAGCACACGAAGAATACCGTTTGGCACCTCATAAAATTGAATATATCGCCTTTTGCGATAATATTGATGAACAAAGCAGCGAACTTAATGATTTGGAACAACAAATTTCACGATTGAAGGATCAACTAACTCGATGAGCATATCTGGGATAAAACGCGGTTACTACATCATTAAAGTTCTTCTGCAATACGGTTTAGATGAGTTAGTGCCCGCTAAGTTAAAACCTTGGTATCTCAGGTTCATTCGAGGCTGCTTTTTTTGGTTAGGCAACAAACATAAAAATCTTAGCAGTGGTGAGCGTTTTAGACTTGCTATGTTAGCCCTTGGGCCGGTTTATATTAAGCTTGGGCAAATGCTATCGACTCGTCGTGATTTACTCAGCGATGAATGGGCCGAGGAATTAGCCAAACTACAAGATAGAGTGCCACCTTTTGATTCTGCATTAGCCAGACAAGCGATCGAAGTTGAGCTAAAACAACCCATCGAAACAGTATTTGATGACTTTGAAGACACTCCGCTCGCTTCCGCTTCAATTGCTCAAGTGCACTGTGCAACATTAAAGTCTGACGGTAAGCCTATCGTGATAAAAGTGTTGCGCCCCAATGTTGAGCAACAAATTCAGGCCGATTTACATTTAATGGAACAAGTGGCCAGTTTTGTTGAGAAAATAATGGGGGAGAGCCAACGTTTTCAGCCAGTAGAAGTTATCAATGACTATAAAACAACCATCTTAGGTGAGTTAAATTTAAAGCTTGAAGCGCTCAACGCTATTAAGTTGAGAAACAACTTCATCGATTCTGATGCACTGTATATTCCTTATGTTTATGATGAGCTTTGCCATAAGCGCTTAATGGTGATGGAGCGCATTGATGGTATTCCTGTTGCCAATATTGACAAATTACAAGCCCAAGGCACTGACTTTAAACGTCTCGCTGAACGCGGTGTTGAAATCTTTTTTACTCAGGTGTTTCGAGATAATTTTTCCATGCCGATATGCACCCTGGCAACATTTTTATTTCGCGACAACACCCTGAAAATCCATACTATATCGGCTTGGATTGTGGGATCATGGGCACATTAACCGAATCAGATAAGCGATATTTAGCGGAAAACTTTTTGGCGTTCTTTAATCGTGATTATCAACGTATTGCACAATTGTATATTGAATCTGGCTGGATTTCTGAAAACACCGATGTTATCGCATTTGAGCAAGCGGTAAAAACCATGTGTGAACCAATGTTTAATAAACCACTCAATGAAATTTCATTTGGTCAGGTGTTATTACAACTCTTTCGCACAGCACGAAAATTTGAACTTATCGTGCAGCCACAATTAATTCTTCTTCAGAAAACACTTTTATATATTGAGGGTTTAGGCAGACAACTGTATCCTCAACTCGATCTTTGGCAAACAGCAAAACCGTTTTTAGAGAAGTGGATGTCAGAACAAATTGGACCAAAGGCATTTTTTAATAAGACAAAGGATAACCTTCCTTTTTGGTCTGAAAAGCTGCCAGAGTTGCCCGAGCTAGTCTATGACAACCTGAAATTAGGTCGTAAACTACTCGGTAGCCAAAAAGGTATGTTGAATACATATATTCGACATCAACAACAACTTCACAAAAGTAATTACTTTTTGATTACTTCAGCGGTTTTATTGATCTGTGGCACGCTTTTATTCACTAAAAGTGTGACACCATTACTGACACACAGCTGTTTAGGCTTAGGACTGGTTTTATGGGTCACTGGTTGGCTAACTAGACCAAAGAGCGGCAACAAATAATTAAAGTTAATTTATAAACATGAGGGTTTTTCCATGGGTGGTATCAGCATTTGGCAATTACTAATTATCGCAGTTATCGTGATATTACTTTTCGGTACCAAGAAACTTCGTTCTGTCGGTGGCGATCTTGGTGATGCAGTGAAAGGCTTTAAAAAAGCGATGGAAGATGACGACAAGAAATCACTCACAGATGAAACTGAAACGCAAACAGCGCAGTCAGTACAGCCGACCAAAGAAACAGTAAAAACTGAAACCAAAGAAAAAGAACAGGCGTAACACCTTATGTTTGATGGCATCGGCTTTATGGAGCTGTTGCTGATAGGTATTATCGGGCTGGTTGTACTCGGCCCTGAACGCCTACCAGTTGCAGTACGAACCGTGACTGGATGGATCCGCGCAATAAAACGCATGGCAAATTCAGTGAAAGATGAACTTGAGCAAGAGTTGAATATTGAGCAATTGCATCGTGACCTCAAAGAGGCGGAAAGCAAAGGACTCGCCAATATTTCGCCAGAGTTGCAAGAGTCAATTGATAAACTGAAACAAGCAGCTGAATCTGTTAATCGTCCTTATAAAATAGATGATGATAAAGAAACAGCAAGCAAGCAAGTAGATGAAAAAAGTGCGATTGAGTCGACAGCGACCAAGCCCACATCGACTGCAAAAAAAGAGAGCAACGAGTAAACTATGGCACAACAGCATTCGCTTATAAGTCATTTGCTAGAGCTAAGAAATAAAGTTCTTCACGCTGTGGCCAGTGTATTAATCGTGTTTATCTGCCTCGTTTATTGGGCAAAAGACATTTATCACTATGTTGCAACTCCGCTGATGAGTACTATGCCTGATACAGGTACTATGATTGCTACAGACGTTGCGGCACCCTTTTTTGCTCCTTTTAAATTGACTTTGATCTTGTCTTTTTTTATTGCCATTCCTTATGTGCTATATCAAATCTGGTCTTTCATCGCACCCGGCTTATATAAGCATGAGAAGCGTCTGATCACGCCACTGTTATTTAGTAGTACCTTATTGTTTTATCTTGGAATTGCCTTTGCCTATTATGTGGTATTCCCTGTCGTATTTGGCTTTTTCACTAGTGTTGCGCCAGAAGGAGTACAAATTGCGACCGACATTAACAGTTATCTTAGCTTTATTTTAAAACTGTTTTTTGCATTTGGTTTAGCTTTTGAAATTCCCATTGCCGTTATTTTACTTTGCTGGGCTGGGGTCACCAGTGTCGAAGATCTAAGTGCCAAGCGCCCGTATATTGTTGTCGCTGCTTTTGTTATCGGTATGTTGCTTACTCCGCCAGATATTATTTCTCAAACCATGTTGGCAGTTCCTATGCTAATTTTGTTTGAAGGCGGCTTGTTGGCTGCGCGTTTTTACAGACCGAAAAAAGAAGATAACAATCAAGACTCGGAAAACGATTCAAATAACAGTATCATGCCTCAATAAATAATAAGAATTGGAGACGGATATGCGTTTTGGATGGTTATCATTAGTTGCAATATTAATTTCAGGTCAAAGCATTGCAAGTCAGAATGCGACTATCGAACACCGCTTACAAAGCTGCTCTGTCATTCAAGACAAACTAGAACGATTAGTTTGCTATGACAAACTTAGCAGCCGTGTTTTGAAAAAGCAGGCAGTCAATGAGTTTGGCGCTAATTCACAAACGCCTGCTCGACCTAATAAAACTTCAGTACCAGCATTAACTGTCGAGCAACAAAAACAAGCTTTTGGGCAAGTCAAGCCAGCGAAAGATGCCATTGAGCGTATTGAGCTAACGGTTAAATCTGTTAGAAAGAATCCATATGGCACCATGAGCTTCACTTTTACCAATGGACAAACTTGGAAACAAATTGATTCACGTCGTTTCAAGGTAAAAACTGATGACGTGATTTTCATTAGAAAAGGCGCACTGGGTTCTTTTTTAATGGGTAAAGAAGGCCGTAACAGCACCATTCGAGTGAAACGAGTTAACTAGCCCCATCTTTATGAATAATAATATGGCGAGCTATATCGACATTGCTGTCAACCTTGCCGGCAGCAAACTTGAACACCAACTTGAACAAGTGATCACTGATGCTCAAGCCGCTAATGTTGCGGCTTTTATTGTTGTCGGTAGTCATTTGCCCGAAAGTCAACGAGTCATTGAACTTTGTCAGCAATGCCCCAAACATCTATTTGCCACAGCAGGTGTTCACCCTCATCATGCCAGTACTTGGAATGACAGTTCTGCTCAGCAATTAAATAACATGCTTGAGCACAATACTGTAGTTGCGCTGGGAGAATGCGGATTAGATTACAACCGCAACTTTTCTACCCCAGCACAACAACGCTATGCATTTGAAGCGCAATTGGAACTCGCGACTCACACTCAAAAGCCAATTTATTTGCATTGTCGTGATGCACACCAAGATTTTATTAAACTGATAAAACAATATCGTCCGCAGTTATCAAAAGCCGTGTTGCATTGTTTTACCGGTAACAGAAATGAAATGCAGCAATGTTTAGATCTTGACCTTCATTTAGGTATCACTGGTTGGGTATGTGATGAGCGCCGTGGTCAGGCATTAGCCGAGCTAGTGAAGGACATTCCAGCAAATAGACTGATGCTGGAAACCGACAGTCCTTATTTACTTCCAAGAAATATGACACCAAAACCAAAATCGAGCGTTAATTATCCAAAGTACCTGCCGATAATAGCTGAGACAATTGCAAAGCTCAGAAACGAACCATTAGAAATATTTTCTGCGACTTGCCTTAACAATACGCTGGCATTTTTTAATTTAGAGAACAGAATATGAGATTTAACTCTGTTATATTGGCACAGATTTTACTCTTGGCATTGCTATTCATTGCCACTTGCGGTCAAGTTCAGGCACAAGTAACCAAAACCGTTGAACTTGGGGATGCAGGTAAAATCGATCTAAGTTACGCAACTTACGTGCTTGATAAAGAGAATGTCTCAGATCTAGAGCACGTACTTTCTGAATCAGATATTTTTTGGCGTCAATTAACTCCTGCTGATACACAAATGATCGGTGCCCATCATGTTTGGCTTAAACTGAGTTTAACAACGAAACAAGATTATTTAACACGACTATTGGAAGTCGCAAACCCACATTTAGATCACATTGAAATCTATCATTTTGTAAACGAACAGCAAGTCAATAAACAAGTCATGGGCGATAAGTTTCCATTTTCACAGCGACCAATTAAGAAAGTTGACTTTTTCTATCCGATTGAATTTAAATCTGGCGATGTGCATACTCTTTATTTGAAAATAGATACAGAAGGAAGTGCCCATTTACCTTTGTATTTATGGTCAAACAACGCCTTGATTGAACAGAAAGATCCGCAACGCTTGATCAGTGGCTTGCATTTAGGTGTGCTTATTGGTATCGGCGTTTTTAGTTTATTTTTCGCGTTCACGACGCGATCATTTAGCTATGGGTATTATTCCGGATATGTGCTGTGCATGGCGTTAATCACCGCCACCATTAGCGGCTTTGCCTATAAATATTTATGGCCACAATGGCCTGTTATGCAGCAAATGGTTTTACCTTTTCTGATCCCATTAGCACTTTGCTTTGCAATTATGCTGACAGAGAAAATCCTCAGTTTAAAAAAGCATAATATCACAATGCTACGTTTCTGCCGTCTTGGCGCCACGTTTTCACTTTTCCTTTGCTTAGTGTCTCTGGTATTAAGTTATCAACTCTCATTGCTTCTTAATATAAATGCGGTGTTAGCCACGAGTGTTGCATTGATGGGATTAACAGGAGTACAAGCTTACAAAGGTCATAAGTTAGCCAAACTTTACGCGATTGGCTGGGGCGCGATAATGGTTGGAGCAGGAATGAGCTGTCTGTCTTATCTCGGTATCATTTCCATTGATGCGCAACCACAAGTTCCAGTAATGATCGGCCTAACCCTTGAAATAATTATTATTTCTGTCATCTTGGCCATCCGCTATAACGACCAATTAAAGCAAAAAACACGCATACAGCAAAAAGCACTCGTCCAAGCGGAACGCATAAGAAAGGCCAGAGAAGAGGCTTTACAAGCAGAAACGAAAACCAACGCACAATTAGAAAGCATGGTTCAAGAACGTACGCTTGAGCTAGAAATTGCCTATCGAGAATTAAACGAAACTCATGATCAGTTAAAAATTCAAAGTAGTATCGATTCATTAACTGGGGTTAAAAATCGCAGCACTTTCGATAAAAGATTAGTTGCAGAAAGTAAATTAAGCCGCCGCCAACAAACGCCAATCACTTTATTAATGATTGATATCGATAAGTTTAAATTAATTAATGACACCTACGGCCATATGGCAGGTGATATGGCGCTAACTTTTATTGCAGACAAAATACAACAAGAATTACAACGCCCTTCTGATATTGTCGCTCGCTATGGTGGTGAAGAATTTGCACTTATTTTGCCTGCTACAGATTTAGAAGGTGGCGTTCATGTCGCCAACCGTATCAGGCAAGCGATTAGTGAGCAAAGTGCAAACTGGCAAGGAACACCAATTTCACTTACAGTGAGTGTCGGAGTAAGCTCTGCCATCATTGAAGAGGACTCTCAAATTCGATTACTGCTCGAGCAAGCCGATAAAGCCTTATATCATGCTAAAGCCAATGGTAGAAACCTAGTACAAGAATATTCTGAAGTAGCCAATAGCTACACTTTTTAAGGAGTTTAATGTGAACCTTATTTCAGGTGCCTATCCACATCGCCGTATGCGCCGCATGCGCAAACATGACTTTAGTCGTCGTTTAATGGCAGAGAACCATCTATCAGTAAATGATCTCATTTACCCAATGTTCGTATTAGAAGGCGAAAATCGTACCGAAGAAGTTGCGTCTATGCCCGGTATCAAGCGTTATAGCTTAGATTTATTATTAAAAGAAGCAGCTGAATTGGTTGAGTTAGGTATTCCATTAATTGCTCTCTTCCCTGTTACCCCTGCGGACAAAAAGTCACTAATGGCAGAAGAAGCTTATAATCCTGAGGGGCTAGTGCAGCGATCAGTTCGTGCGCTTAAACAAGCTTATCCGCAACTTGGTATCATGACAGATGTGGCATTAGATCCTTTTACTACCCATGGACAAGACGGGATAATTGATGATGAAGGCTATATCATCAATGATGTTACGACCCAAGTGCTTATCAAGCAAGCACTCTCACATGCTGAAGCTGGCGCTGATATGGTTGGTCCGTCTGATATGATGGATGGACGAATTGGTGCGATTCGTGAAGCACTAGAAACGAATGGTCATGTAAATACACAAATCATGGCGTATTCAGCAAAGTATTCTTCTAATTATTATGGGCCATTTCGCGACGCTGTCGGTTCTGCTGGTAATTTAAAAGGCGGCAACAAACATACGTACCAAATGGATCCAGCTAACTCTGACGAAGCATTACACGAAGTGGCTATGGATATTCAAGAAGGCGCTGACATGGTTATGGTTAAACCGGGTATGCCATACCTTGATATTGTTCGTAGAGTAAAGACCGAACTGCAAGTTCCCACTTTTGCTTATCAAGTCAGTGGGGAATACGCCATGCATATGGCAGCGATTCAAAATGGTTGGTTAGCTGAAAAAGCAATTGTGATGGAGTCGCTCATGTGCTTCAAGCGTGCAGGTGCAGATGGCATTTTAACTTATTTTGCAAAGCGCGTCGCATTGTGGTTAAAAGAGACTAAATAGTCCGATACATCTATATTAAACATTAAAAACCGCTTAATTGCGGTTTTTTCAAACGAGAAAAACCAATCCAAGTTAATCAAAATCGAATTAAAACATCATAAAATAAATGGATGGAATGGAAGCGACTTAGTTGGCAGTACGTGCTTAATTAATTATGTTTAACTATCAGTCTATTACTTTATTTTTTACAATGGCTTTAAATTTTCTTACTGATAGTGGACATTCGTCATGGCTTTGACAATTGGAGGACAATCTGTTGGCGCTCTTACTCCACAAAAATCCGATAGAGTTGATGATTCAAGCTCTGAAAAAACTCCTCTTTTAATTACATCCAATGATAACACTAATGCATATTCCGCAAAGATAGTACCTGAAACCCAAGGCAGTCAAAATTTACAACCTCAGCAGCTTAACTCTTGGCATTCTAATCAAGGTGTGGATACAGAGAAGAATCAAGTAACAGAATGTATGAGAAGTAGGAAACATATTGCACTTTTTATTGGAGGAATGACTGTGTTCTGTGCGCTTACAGTAACCCTAGTTGTTGCTTTAACCTTGTTTTTTGGATTAAAAGAATAATAAAAGTGCAATGGGCATGACTTACGCTTGAACCTTTTATATTCAATAACAAAAAGATATTAACAAAAATTTTTCGAACAATTAAAAATCATTCACTGTACAAGTTGTAAATTGCTCATACAATTCATTACTCATTATCCTATGTTATTTGTTTTTCTCTTAAATAATATGATGGCAGCAACATCAGTCCCAATCCAAACAAACTTAGTCTATCAAAAAACAGATCCTGACTCCCTAAATGATGTTGCAGATATTGAAGAACAAGACCTTGTAAAATCAAAGCCGGAAGCAGTGCCCAACGTTCTAAAAAATATACCATCAGAGCAATATGTAACAGAGTTAAAACAAAAAATACCATCAAAGCAATATGTAACAGAATTAGAGCAAAAAATACAAGAGCTCACCAGCCTTATAACTGAAATAGAAAAAACAATACAAAAGCAGAAGCCCTCCAACCTAAGAACAGAGAAAGAGAAAGAGAAAGAGAAAGAGAAAGAGCAAACTCAAATCAAACCTAAAAGAACAACTTTAGAAACTGCATTTCAGGCTGTAGAAATTATGCTTGAAGATATGAAAAAGGCATTACAAAAAAATTTAGATGAGTTACAACAAATTGGACAACAAAAAATAGAGCTGGCCAATTTACAGCTTAAAATAAAAAAGCAGGAACAAGAAGAGCAGGCATTAGCAGCGAAACAAAAATTCGAGCATGAATGCCAATTAGCGCGTGCTCAGGCTAAGTGTAAATATGAAACGGCAAGCCAAAACTCTCATCAACAACAACCTTTAAAATCAGCTGCGCAGCTAAGAACAGAACCAGTTGTTTCAAAGAAAGAATCGACTTTAGTTGCAACGCAAATGCAAACTGAATTAGTACCAGTATCTTCCCCAGTTCAAGAAACAGACATTAACTACGATTCTTCCCCTTTCCCTCAACAGCCAGCATTGGAACCAAAATTCGTCATTTCTTGTCAGAGTGAGGACGAATACCCATGCCTTCGGCTACCAGCATGCTCACAAGTATTGCTCCCTTCATCCGATCAAGCCCCTTTTATTAGCGAGAGAATGCAGCAACGAATACAAGAGCAACAGATTGAATCAAAAGAAATGCCATTAAATCAAAGTCGTCGCCAACCTAAACCAATTACTTCACTTGGGTCGATAACAGAAAAAAGTGAACATGACAGCGATCAAGAAGATATTTCCCTAAAAAAAGAGCCTGTCGAACAAGATCGAGTACCCAGCGTCAGCCCTCCTCTACAAAAAGCTAGTCTTCCGTTAAAGAAAGATGTACCAGATCATCAAGAAGTAGAGGTCAGAATTCCAAACCCAGCGGCTCCCAACTTAGAATGTACCAGTGTCATGGTAGTAAATACCACCGAGACAAGAAGCAATCCAACACCCGCGACAGCATTATTAACAGTCTCACTACCATCAGCTGCACCTCCAGTGGAACAAGCAGAGCTGAGTAATCAACGAAAAACGAACACACATGGATTTTCACATCAACAACTGCAACAATCAAAATCCACTGTCGTTAGAATGAATAATCAGCGTATTGCGAGATTTCGCGATCCAGATAACAATCCCGATGGAGATAGTCCGATAACGGCTCCGTCAACGTTCTCTGGAGCTGGCTATTCATTAGCTGCGCCCTCTAAAGCTCAAGGGCAGGCCATGGAGAACCAACCTAAATCCGCTAAAGATCAAAGAATCTTGAATTTAAAAGCAGTCTCAGCAAGATTGTCGACAAAATAAGATAGAGAAGCACTAATAACCCCTATATAAACTACAAAAGAATAAATAAACAAACAAATTGTTGACAATAGTCAACCCAATCACTAATCTGGTCGCACGAAAATCATTCAAAATGAGTAAGTAATGACTGAAAAGGCGTTAACGCTTGCAGATCAAGTACTCCAACAAATCCAAAAAAGCATTATTACGGGTGAACTGGAGGCTGGCAGCAAAATCAATGAGCAAAGTATTGCTGCTAAATACGGCATCAGTCGTGGTCCAACACGCGAAGCACTGCAAATCCTTGAACGTCAAAGATTGGTTGTCAAAGCCCCTCATGTGGGCGCTCGAGTCGCTCAGTTAAGCATTAATGAACTCAATGAGCTGTATCAACTGCGAAGTGTATTGGAAGGCATGGCTTGTGAGCTGACTGCCGCAAGAATTACTTCATCTCAGTTAGCTGAATTACAAGCACTACTTGATAAGCAAAAAACAGCGTTAGCGGCAGGAGATTTTGACTTTCAACAGCAAAGTGAACTCGATTTTCACTACTTAATCATTCAGATCTGTGGCAACCGCCATCTTCAAGATACTCTGCTCAGCAGCTTGTATTATCTCATTCGAATGTATCGTTTTCAGACCAGTGACGTCCAACGTCCAACTAACGCCATAACCGAACATCAAAATATTGTTAATGCTATTGCCGACAATGATGGTGAGTTAGCGAATTTACTCATGCGTCGACATATTGAAAAAGGTCGACGAAGCACCGAATTAAAACTGAAAGAGCTCATCAAATAATAAGCTCTACCCTATAGCTCTAACCCTAAAAATTAAAAAGGAAGTAACCATGACTCAGTACACCACAGAAAATAGTGCAGGTTTACGTTTTCGACAAGCCGTAGCTAATGCTGATCCCTTGCAAATAGTCGGTACTACCAACGCTTATTTTGCACTCATGGCCGAACATACAGGATTTCAAGCCTTATACCTTTCTGGCGCTGGTGTCGCTAATGCTTCTTATGGTTTACCAGATCTTGGCATGACATCAATGAATGATGTCATCATCGATGCCGCGCGCATAACCTCAGCAACAAAATTACCACTACTTGTTGATATCGATACGGGTTGGGGCGGTGCATTTAATATTGCGCGTACCATTCAAGAGTTTGAGAAAGCGGGCGTTGCTGCTGTTCATATGGAAGATCAAGTATCTCAAAAACGTTGTGGCCACCGCCCGAATAAAGCCGTTGTAAGCAAAGAGGAAATGGTTGATCGCATTAAAGCTGCAGTTGATGCACGTACCGATAAAAACTTTGTCATCATGGCTCGAACCGATGCTGTTGCTGTTGAAGGGTTAGAAGCTGGCATTGAGCGAGCCAAAGCCTATGTTGAAGCTGGCGCTGATATGATTTTCGCTGAAGCATTAACAGAACTTGATCAATATCGCCACTTTAGAGATCAAGTTAAGGTACCTATTTTAGCGAATATGACTGAATTTGGTAAAACAGAATTATTCAATAAAGAAGACCTAGCACAAGCAGGTGCTGACATGATCTTGTATCCATTAAGTACCTTCCGTGCAGCCAATTTAGCCGCACTCAATGTGATGAAAGCACTAAAAAACGACGGCCATCAGCGCAATGTTGTCGACACCATGCAAACGCGTGCTGATTTATATGAACATTTGGGTTACCACGCATTTGAAGACAAGTTAGACAAGCTTTTTAGCGAAAATAAATAATTGAGTACACCACCTCAACTCTACAAAACAACAATAATTAATTTCACAACAAACTTGGATGATAAAAGGTATGGCAGATAAAAAATTAACAGGTGCGGGACTTCGTGGACAAAGTGCTGGCGAAACAGCCTTGAGCACAGTAGGTAAATCAGGTTCAGGCTTAACTTATCGTGGTTATGACTTGAAAGATCTTGCCGATAACGCAACTTTTGAAGAAGTGGCTTATCTCATTTTAAAAGGTGAACTGCCAAACCAAGCGCAGTTAGATGAGTACAAATCAAAACTAAAAAGCATGCGTGGCTTACCGCAAGCACTAAAAGAAGTGTTAGAACGCATTCCTGCTTCAGCACATCCAATGGATGTAATGCGTACTGGTTGCTCAATGTTAGGTAACTTAGAACCTGAGCACAGCTTTGAAGATCAAGACAAAGTGTCTGATCGCCTGCTTGCCGCTTTTCCTTCGATTATTTGCTACTGGTATCGTTTTAGTCACGATGGTGTTCGCATTGAAACTGAAACCGACGACGAGCAAATTGGTGCCCACTTCCTGCATCTCTTACATGGTAAAAAGCCATCGGAATTGCACGCTAAAGTAATGGATTCATCATTGATCCTTTATGCTGAGCATGAATTTAATGCATCTACCTTTACCGCTCGTGTTTGTGCATCAACTCTTTCTGACATGCATTCTTGTGTGACTGGCGCGATTGGTTCACTTCGTGGTCCACTGCATGGCGGCGCTAATGAAGCAGCAATGGAGTTGATTGAAAATTTAAAAGATGAGCAAGATGCACGTGATACTTTAGCTGGTATGTTGGCACGTAAAGATAAAATCATGGGCTTTGGTCATGCCATTTATCGTGAATCCGATCCTCGTAATGCCATCATTAAAGCTTGGTCAGAGCAACTAGGCGCAGATTTCGGTGATGACCGCTTGTATCGTGTATCTGTAGCCTGTGAAGCCTTTATGTGGGAACAAAAGAAACTATTCTGTAATGCCGACTTCTTCCATGCAAGTGCCTACCACTTTATGGGCATTCCAACGAAACTGTTTACACCCATTTTTGTATGCTCGCGTTTAACGGGATGGGCAGCTCATGTTATGGAGCAACGCTCAAACAACCGCATTATTCGTCCAAGTGCGGATTACATTGGTGAAGAGCCACGTGCAGTGAAGCCAATTGCACAACGTTAATTAATCTTGCTAGAAATGATCAGCTAAATTGAATTATCAGACTCAATTTAGCTGAATTTTCATGATCAAATAATAACAACAATACATAACCAGTATCCGCTTCCCTAAGCAATGTTACTTGTGGATAGACCTATGAATACCCAGTACCGTAAAGCCTTACCAAACAGTAAATTAGATTACTTTGACACCCAAGAAGCCATCGAATCAATTCAAGCTGGATCCTATAAAAAGCTGCCTTACACCTCAAAAATTTTAGCAGAACAACTAGTCAGACGCTGTAGCCCAGACACCCTAACCGATTCTCTTAATCAGCTGATCGAAAACAAGCAAGATCTTGATTTTCCTTGGTACCCTGCACGCGTCGTTTGTCATGATATTCTTGGCCAAACAGCTTTGGTTGACCTAGCGGGTTTGCGCGACGCTATTGCCGAAAAAGGTGGCGATCCATCTTTGGTTAATCCAGTGGTACCAACTCAGCTCATCGTTGACCACTCATTAGCCGTAGAGCATGGTGGTGACGATGCTGCGGCATTTGATAAAAACCGTGCAATTGAAGATCACCGTAATGAAGACCGCTTTCATTTTATCGAGTGGACCAAAACTGCTTTTAAAAACGTGGATGTTATTCCTGCTGGTAACGGCATCATGCACCAAATTAACCTTGAGAAAATGTCGCCTGTTATCCAAAACCGAGACGGCGTTGCATTCCCTGACACTTGTGTCGGCACCGACAGTCACACGCCGCATGTTGATGCTTTAGGTGTTATCGCCTTAGGTGTTGGCGGTCTTGAAGCAGAAACAGTCATGCTTGGCCGCCCATCCATGATGCGACTACCAGACATTGTTGGCGTCAAGCTAACGGGTAAACGCCAACCGGGGATCACAGCAACCGACATCGTTCTCGCCCTTACTGAGTTTTTACGCGAACAAAAGGTGGTTTCAACTTATCTAGAATTTTTTGGTGAAGGTGCCCGCGCACTGAGCATTGGCGATAGAGCGACCATTTCCAATATGACGCCAGAATTTGGCGCATCGGCAGGCATGTTTTACATTGATGAACAAACCATCGATTACCTAAAACTTACTGGTCGTGAACCAGATCAAGTCGCACTGGTTGAAAACTATGCCAAAGTAACTGGCTTGTGGGCAGATGATATGGTTGAAGCACAATACCAACGGGTATTAGAGTTCGATCTATCCAGCGTGTGCCGAAACATGGCAGGTCCATCAAACCCGCATCGCCGTTTACCAACTACTGATCTCGTAAAACGTGGTATTGCAACGAGTTGGAAACAAGAACCAGACTTACTGCCAGACGGCGCTGTGATCATCGCTGCAATCACCTCTTGTACTAATACCAGTAACCCACGCAATGTCGTTGCTGCTGGCTTAATCGCTAAAAAAGCCAATGAACTTGGACTGATACGCAAACCTTGGGTTAAATCCTCTTTCGCACCAGGCTCAAAAGTCGCACGCTTATATTTAGAAGCATCAGGGCTATTACCAGAAATGGAAAAGCTTGGTTTCGGTATTGTCGGCTACGCCTGTACCACATGTAATGGTATGAGCGGCGCACTTGATCCTAAAATCCAACAAGAGATCATTGACCGTGACTTATATTCAACGGCTGTTCTTTCAGGCAATCGCAACTTTGATGGTCGTATTCATCCCTATGCCAAGCAGGCTTTCTTAGCTTCTCCTCCGCTCGTTGTCGCTTATGCGATTGCAGGTACCATGCGTTTTGATATCGAACAAGATGCATTAGGATTCGATAACCATGGCAATCCTATTACTTTAAAAGACATCTGGCCGAGTGATGAAGAGATCGACGCTATCGTACGTGATTTCGTTAAGCCTGAGCAATTCAAGCAAGTTTACATTCAAATGTTTGATTTGGGACAAGCAGAGCAAGCACCAAGCCCGCTTTATGACTGGCGTGAAAACACCACATATATTCGTCGTCCGCCATATTGGGAAGGCGCGCTAGCAGGTGAGCGAACACTAAAAGGCATGCGACCACTAGCGCTACTGGGTGACAATATCACCACAGATCATTTATCACCATCAAACGCTATTTTAGCCAGCAGCGCAGCTGGTGAATACTTAGCGAAAATGGGCTTACCAGAGAAAGATTTCAACTCTTACGCGACCCATCGTGGTGATCATTTAACTGCGCAGCGAGCAACCTTTGCTAATCCAAAACTATTGAATGAAATGTGCCTAGACGATAAAGGTAATGTTATCCAAGGATCACTGGCTCGGTTAGAACCCGAAGGTCGACAAATACGTATGTGGGAAGCAATCGAAACCTACATGGATCGCAAGCAACCTTTGATTATTGTTGCTGGTGCCGATTATGGTCAAGGTTCATCTCGCGATTGGGCAGCTAAAGGTGTTCGTCTAGCAGGCGTCGAAGCGATTGTCGCTGAAGGCTTCGAGCGCATCCATCGCACTAACTTAGTGGGCATGGGCGTATTACCGCTTGAATTTAAAGCCGGCACCACACGTAAAACATTAGCCCTTGATGGTACTGAAACTTACGATGTCATCGGCACGCCAGCACCACGTTCTGAGTTAATGCTGAACATTACTCGCGCCAACGGTGAGCAAGTTCAAGTGCCAGTTACTTGTCGATTGGATACTGCTGAAGAAGTTTATGTATACAGTGCAGGCGGCGTACTGCAGCGCTTCGCACAAGACTTTTTAGAAGCAAACGGCTAGATAATCTGAATTCAAGCTAGTTATTTCAAGCGTTCACAGCAAAGCCACTATCCATTGGCTTTGCTGCCTATTTTTTCAAGATGATCTCAAGGAATGTCCCTATGAATCATGCTCCACAACTTAAAATTCCAGCAACCTATATGCGTGGTGGCACCAGTAAAGGTGTGTTTTTTCGCTTGCAGGATTTACCACTGGCAGCTCAGACTGCAGGTAAAGTCAGAGACGATATTTTACTGCGTGTCATTGGCAGCCCAGATCCATACGGCAAGCAAACCGACGGCATGGGCGGCGCGACTTCCAGCACCAGCAAAACAGTTATTATCTCTAAATGCGATGACGGCATCCATGATGTAAACTATTTATTTGGTCAAGTTGCTATTGATAAAGCCTTTGTTGATTGGAGTGGTAATTGCGGCAACCTCTCTGCTGCGGTTGGGGCATTTGCTATCCACAGCGGATTTATCGATAGCGAAAAACTGCCTGAAAATGGTATAGCAACTATCAAAATTTGGCAGCAAAATATTGGTAAAACTATTATTGCAAAAGTACCAATAACCAATGGTGAAGTCCAAGAAACTGGCGATTTTGAGTTAGATGGTGTCACCTTTCCAGCAGCAGAAATTGAACTCGAATTCATTGAACCTGCTGATAAAAATGCCAGCTTATTTCCAACGGGAAATTTAATTGATGACTTAGAAGTACCAAATGTTGGTACCTTTAAGGCCACCATGATCAACTCAGGTATTCCGACGATTTTTATTAATGCTGAGGATATTGGTTATACGGGCATTGAACTGCAAGATGACATCAACAGCGATGAGCAAGCATTAACGCGCTTTGAAACCATACGTGCCTACGGCGCAGTTAAAATGGGACTTATCCAACACATTGATGAAGCGAAACAACGTCAGCATACACCAAAAATCGCGTTTGTCTCTGAGCCCAAACAATATGTTGCTTCCAGCGGTAAAAATATTGCCGCTACCGATGTGAATCTATTAGTTCGCGCCCTTTCTATGGGGAAATTGCATCATGCGATGATGGGCACAGCTGCCGTTGCTATCGGAACTGCTGCAGCTATTCCTGGAACGATAGTCAACATTGCTGCAGGCGGCGGTCAGCCTGAAAGCGTTCGATTTGGTCATCCTTCAGGAACATTGAAGGTAGGTGCGGCAGCATCAATGCTTGATGGTAAATGGTCTGTAGATAAAGCCATCATGAGTCGCAGCGCACGTATTTTGATGGAAGGCTGGGTAAGGATTCCAGCGGTTTAATTTCAAACCCATTGTTACGATCTATTTCTTTAGTATTCTCGTGATATTTGAAGATGCATTTTCAGATATCACGAATATATGCAAAGCAGCCTCCTACCCCATAGCTGAAGACGGCTTATTACCAACTATTGTTAAGGTTAAATCTAATACCGATTGATTCAAATGATTTTTCTGTTTTATATCAGCTCGATTGGCAATGAGCAATTTAAGCGTTTCTAATTGATGATTTTGTGCGGCAATATGAGCAGCAGTATTACCGTCTTTATCTGCGTGGTTTACTTGTGATTTGGTTGCAACGGCCAATAATAGTTTAACCATTTGAGTGTTTCGCACTTCAACGGCTAAATGCAGAGCCGTTTTTCCTTCATGGTTAGCGTTTAATGTGCTAGCTCCCATGGCTCTGATTAATCGTGCCACAGCTTCAGTTGAGCCACTCATGACAGCTAAATGTAATGCTGTGTTGCCATAGATATCTTGCTTTCTTGGATCAAAAACCGTCGTTTTACGAGACAGTAATTGATCAATCAAACCTAAATGTCCTTTCACACTGGCTAAATGCAGCATATTGCGCTGACTTTCATCGACTTCCGTAACGCTTACCTGTGTCTGTTTCTGGTTTAAGAGTCCATGAGCAACTTCGAATTTATTATGCTGAATAGCAGTAAAAGTAGCGGATTTGCTTTTCTGTTCAGCTAAATGCTCTGCTAAGTAAGACGCTCTATGCTGCGCATCTTGCAACTCTTGTAGTGCCGCTTCAGTACAAAACAGTACCCACTCACAACCGTAGTTTTTCTCTGGTAGAAATAAGATCATCGCTCGAGCGATATCATCAAGTGCGAGATTGTCTGCAGTAGCATCGAGCACTGCCACAAACTCTTCCATATTCTGCTGCACATCGGTATAAATTAACGCTAAATCGGCATCCGAATACAACCTGTAATGCTTGCGGTCATCGTCAAGAGACTTGCGGGCAAAATCTGCCAACATTTGTGTCATTACCGCTTGCTCAGTGTCATTACATTGAACAATTCGATGCATTATTTTTGATTGCAAGTATTCGATATGATGCTTAAAACGCCGACAATACTCAGGGTATTTTTCTGAACGTCTGAAATCAGCAATAGACATTTCAGCAAGCACATCATCATCAGGTTGAAATACTTCTCGCTGCAGCTCAGCAACTCGTTCGTACTGATATTGCTCTTGCTTGTGATGACTTTGATCAGCTTGACCGACTGGTCTAGGTGCATTAATTGACATATAAGCCTACTAACTTAAAAGCATAGACTTTCAAGTTAGAACAGCTTCTTACGTCGATCAATATTTATGAATGAAAGTTAATTCCCAGCAATTTGAAGCGCATCAAGTAAGATCGCACCAGTGCGGATTGAAGATCGCATATCTCGATCTTTAGCAACGGCCTGAATGCTCGAATACATCTCTTTTAGATTACCTGCAATGGTTATTTCTTCGACTGGATACTGAATAATGCCATTTTCAACATAGAAGCCAGCTGCACCACGAGAATAATCACCCGTAACAGGATTAACACCTTGCCCCATAACTTCAGTCACAATCAAGCCTGTGCTCATTTGTTTGACCAACTCATCAAAGGTTTGACCCGTATGACTTAATGTCCAGTTATAAATGCCACCAGCATGACCTGTGGTTTGCATATTCAGTTTACGGGCAGAATAACTGGTCATTAAATATGATGATAGTATGCCATTATCAACAATATGACGTTCTGTTGTAGCGACACCCTCTGAGTCAAAGTTAGCACTGGCTAACCCACCAATTAAATGCGGCTGCTCATGGATAGAAAACCACTCAGGAAATACTTGCGTACCGAGCGAATCCAATAAAAATGTTGATTTTCGATATAAGCTGCTACCGCTGATCGCACCAACAAAATGCCCAATAAGACCCGTCGCAATTTCTGGAGATAAGATAACAGGCAGTTTAGTTGTTGCTATTTTCTTAGCACCCAATCGAGAAACTGTTTTCTTAGCCGCTTTTTGACCAATCGTTGAAGCGGATTCAAGATCGCTAAACCTCCTTGCAACCGTATATTCATAATCGCGTTGCATGCCTTTGCTATCTTCACCGATACCAACACAGCTTAAACTGTAGCGAGAACTGTTCGTTGAACCAATAAAGCCATGACTATTGCCGTAAACACGGATCCCAGTGTGAGCATTAACACTTGCGCCGTCCGAGGCTTTGATTGCACCACCAAAATCCAATAAACCTGTTTCAGCCTCAATTGCCATTGTAACAAGCTGTTCTGGTTCTAGTTCTTGGGGATGATAAAGCTGTAAATCAGGTAACTCGGTTGCCATTAATTCTTTATCTGCCAGCCCATTAAATGTATCTTCACTGGTGAGTTTGGCAATGCTGTCTGCCGCTTTTACCGCTTGTTTGATTGCCTCAGCACTTAAATCAGACGTCGAAGAACTGCCTTTACAACCATTGCGATAAACCGTAATACCTAACGCACCGTCTTTATTAAATTCGACGGTTTCAACTTGCTTCTGCCGAGTCGCAACCGATAAGCCATGCTGTTTACTGATTGCCATTTCTGCTGCGCTTGTGCCCAACGTTTTTGCGTAATCCAGCGCCATAGTTACGGCATTTTGCAGTTCAATTTGTTCTGTTTCGATGCTTTTTGAAGTCACAACCGTTCTCTTTTTACTGTTCATTGCTTTTAGGATAACAAAACCACACTGTTTTCGAGTAAAAATTTGTAGAAAAATGCTATCATAGCGTCAATATGTTTGTAGAAGTTAAATGGCACCATGAAAGTTATCGACGAAGCTGAATTAAAAAAACAACCTTATGATCACAACGACAGTTATATCAGTCGAACTGATTTTAAAGCCGAAAGTGATGAAATCCAAAAATTTGGTGAAAAACTGGCAGGGTTGAGCAAAAGGCAACTTGAAGCACTTGAACTTGATGAGTTCATGTTTGATAACTTAGTCAAATTAAAAACCATTAAACCAAAAACAGAAGCCTATCGTCGTCATCAACAGTTTATTGGCAAGTTGATGCGTAATTCAGACTTAGATGAAATT
Source organism: Parashewanella sp. (assembly GCA_049608225.1). Classification (GTDB taxonomy): domain Bacteria; phylum Pseudomonadota; class Gammaproteobacteria; order Enterobacterales; family Shewanellaceae; genus Parashewanella. The sequence goes on along the minus strand of JBMYXI010000007.1, from coordinate 15,021 downwards.
AAAGCCAAGTACCAAGGCTTGCTTAATAAAGATAATAGCGAAACGACTCAAATAGCTCTTTTTGAACGCTTACGAGATGATCTACTTGCTGGCGGTGATCAAGAAATCCAAAACTTATTAGAAACTCAACCGCAGCTTGAACGCCAAAAACTGCGTCAACTTGTTCGTCAAGCTAATAAAGAAATCGCTAAGGGCGGTGAGTCTAAAACGGCAAAAGAATTATTTAAGTATTTGAGAAGTGATTCTATTTAAAATTATCTCCCCATAATGCTAAGAAAGAAGTTGTAAAGGTTAAACTATTGTAGAACTCTAGTTTGACTGTTGAATGATGCCTAGCAGTTTCGAAGCAGTGCCTTTACACTCTCTTATCGGACCAAACCCCTTATTTTGCCAAAGCTGTAAAATTTTTACCGCCTCCTCACGATTAAACGTCCATTCTCTTTTTTGCCAAGTTATCCGATATGCATTTTCTGACAATAAACCAGTTCTTAGTTGATTAGAGCTTGAGTTTTTTGTTGTGATAGCGCCTGAAACTTCAGTTTGCAGGTCCCACATAACTGCATTCATTTCAGCAACTTTCTGAGGAAGCTCAATTTTAGTAGTCTGAAGCCGATATGCTGTTTTATATCGTTCACACTGCTGATAAAGATCTTGCAGTTGTTCTACTTGCTCAACAATTGTTTTATTTTCATCAGCTTCAAGGCTAAGCAACTCTAATTCAACAAGCTTCAGTTGCAATTGCAGTGTCTGTATATCTTGCTGATTAAAATATCTCGCTCTTTCCTCGAGAGTTTGAGCAGATTTGATTAAGTCTTGAACATTACTTGCTTCCGTCACTGACTCATCAATAACTCTTCGGCATAGCGAAGCATATACACCTTCAAGTTGAGAGAGGATTTGTTGTTTTACTCTGGATTGCTCTCCTTGCCAGCGAGCCATTAGTCTAATAATTTCATTCAGTTTTGTGACTTGTTCATGTATGTTAGTACACCTTTCTAGTTCAGGTTGCTGCCCATAAACAATGTATTGCAGTTGGAATCTCTCATGAATGCTTTTAAATTCAGCCCCGACAAACTTCTCAGCAATTTTTCCAAACTTTAGCGCTAGTGGTAGCATTTGTATCTGCTCATAAGTAAGAGGAACACCAGTGAGTTTTGCCTGATAAAAACGAGTTATCTCTCTACTAAGCAACTGAATATTTAATGTTATGGCATTCTGTAATTCACAGTCTTCGTCTTCTAGTGCCTTATAAGCATTAACAAAGCACTGACAAGCTGTTTGTAAATGTGCAAGTTTGTCTTCATCTTGTGAAGCTTCAGCTGTATTCGAGTGTAACTTACCCAACACAGCCAAACACTTACTCATATTGCATTGAATTTTTTTTCTCAACTCTGCATCAAGCATTTTTTTTTCGTTGCCAGCTTTAACATCCAATGCTCTCTGGTAAAAACGTTGAATACTGAGGAAAGTTTCGATATGGGAATGTTTAGGTGAGAAATCAAGAGTTTCAGAATAAAGATCAGGGTGAGAAGAACAAAGTGCTTGAACATCTCCAACTAACTCTGACTGTAAGCCTTGTAAATCTAGTTCATTTTTAGATAAGAGTGACTCAAGAATTTTTTTAGGCGGATTATGAGAAGATCTTAAATTACCACCAATGGATTCATCTTTCACTTCATGGCTTGCGACAAGTTCCCCTAGAGACGTAGAAGACTTTGGACTAGTTGTGAGGGGTACGCCACTGCCCACCTCAGTATACTTAAATGCTTCTTTATGAGGGCTTTCTGAACAATCAGTCTCAATTAATGTCCAAGCTTCAGTATCACGTTGATCATTAGCTTGTGTAACTGCTAAAGCCACTGATGCTTTAACTTGAGAAAACTGGCTCGACTTAAGAAATGCTTTTTTTGAAGATATACCTTTATGAAAATCAGGTTGGATTTTCTGTAATTTACTATTTTTTACTTTAACGTCAAACTTGACATCGCCATAGGTTTCAAAGTTCACAATCAGCTCATAACTACATGAACCTTTCTCAGGCATATCTTTAAGCTCAGTTGTTAAGCGAACAATCGCGTCTTGTAAATTGGTTCCAGAAGTAGCCATTTACTCTCTTCAATCAATAACTCAACCAAACTAAGTGTAGGCATGAATGCGTGATTAAGAAAACTTGACACTAGTTCATTTCAGATTGCCTGTATTCCCCTTAATACAGGCTAAAACAACTACGCCGTTCCCCCAACCGTTAGCCGATCAAGTTTTAGTGTTGGTTGTCCAACACCAACAGGAACGCTTTGCCCGTCTTTACCACAAACGCCAACGCCTTTATCAAGCGCCAAATCATTACCAACCATGCTGATTTGACTCATTGCTTCTGGGCCATTGCCAATCAATGTCGCACCTTTAATGGCTTGTTTCACTTCACCGTTTTCAATTAAATAAGCTTCAGAAGCAGAAAACACAAACTTACCTGAAGTAATATCAACTTGCCCACCGCCAAAGTTTGGCGCATAAATGCCTTTTTCTACTGAAGCAATAATCGCTTGAGGATCCGAATCACCCGCTTTCATGTACGTATTGGTCATACGCGGCATAGGTAAATGGGCATAGGATTCACGACGACCATTGCCCGTAGACTGTTCATTCATTAAATGCGCGTTGTGCTTATCTTGCATGTAGCCCTTCAAGACGCCATCTTCAATGAGTACTGTTTTTTGTGTCGGCGTACCTTCATCATCAACAGTTAACGAGCCGCGTCGATCGGCAATGGTTCCATCGTCAATCACAGTCACCAATTCTGACGCAACGGATTGACCGACTTTACCACTAAAAGCACTGCTGCCTTTACGATTGAAGTCACCTTCAAGTCCGTGTCCTACCGCCTCATGCAATAATACACCCGGCCAACCATTTCCCAGTACTACGGTCATTTCCCCTGCAGGAGCATCAATTGCATGAATATTAACTTGGGCTTGCCTTACCGCTTCTCGAGCAAATTGAAAACACATAGGTAAGTTGTTGGCATCAGCTTCAAAGAACACCTGATAATCATGCCGACCACCTCCTCCTGCTGAGCCACGCTCTCGTTTACCGTTTTCTTCAAGAATGACACTACAATTAAAACGAACTAAAGGTCGAATATCAGCAGACAATGTGCCATCCGTTGCCGTTACTAAAATTTCCTCATAAACCCCAGCAAGACTAACAACAACCTGTGAAATACGACTGTCTAAACTACGAATATAAACATCCGTTTGCTTTAACAGTTCAATTTTTTTAGTTTCTTCCATCGCCGCGATTGGATCTTGAGCACGATATAAAGGTGAATGATTTTGTTGCTTGGCGATTTGAACATCACTGCCACGGCCCGACTTTGCAATGCCTCTTGCAGCTAACGCAGCAGATTCTAATGCTGACGGGGTTATTTCATCTGCGTAAGCGAAACCCGTTTTTTCACCACTAATAGCACGAATTCCGACACCACGTTCGATATTGAAGCTGCCTTCTTTTACAATGCCATCTTCAAGCATCCATGACTCATGGCGACTTCCTTGGAAGTACAAATCGGCAAAATCAATTTTGTGCTGATGAATAAGATTTAAATAGTGCTGTAAACCATCAAGGCTCAATTCTGAGCCCAATAGATTTTGTCCCACTTGAGTTAACATGTAATTTTCTCTTTAATTAGTTTTCTTTAGTTTAGGTGCTTGAAAACGCTTTTGTTGCCACAGAGGCATTTGTTGCCTAATTTTATTGAGCTGTTGCAGATCGGGTTGCGCCTGCACCCAGCCCGTACCCTCAAGTCTTTGAGCAAGAATTTTCCCCCAAGGATCAACAATAGCACTTTGACCCCATGTTTGTCGGCGACTTTGTGGATGTTGCCCCCATTGAGCAGCAGCTAAAATAAAGCATTGAGTTTCAATCGCTCTAGCTTGCAGTAATACCTGCCAATGACTCTCACCAGTTACTCGAGTAAAAGCTGAGGGTAATACAATTAACTCAGCACCTGCAGATCTCAATGCTTGGAACAATTCAGGAAAGCGCAGATCATAACAAATTGCTAAACCAATTTTTCCGATTGGTGTATCAATAACGCAAACTTGCTCACCATGACAAAACGTATCGCTTTCTTTATAGTTTTTAGTGCCATCAGCAACTTCAACATCGAATAAATGTAATTTATCGTATTTCCCTAAGGTATTACCATTGAGATCAAATAAATAACTTCGGCTGAATATTCGCCCCTTTTCCGATCGAGCAGGAATCGTACCTGCCAACAGATAGACATCGAACTCATTCGCTAAGTCCGCCATCATCTGTTTTAATTCATTACCATCGGAATTGCCAATTGCTTCAAGTTGCAAGCTCTCATGCCCACCAAACAGTAAGGCACACTCTGGCAAGACCACGAGTTGAGCTTGATCTTTTTGTCTGGGTAGCAGCTCAAGCTGCTGACGAATAAAGCTCAGGTTTTGCTGAACATCTCGACCACTTTGACATTGTAATAAACTGACTTGCATTGGCTGCCTTTAACGATGTTAGTTTGGGGGGAACAACAACTTCAGGTTTAACTGTTTTGATAGGCTGAACACTTTGCTTTGTTTCTAATTTAGGCAAATTTTCATCTAAGTTATTATTCAAATTCTTGTTCAACTGCTCATTTGAGCTAGCTTCCTTTTCGCCATTAAGGTTTGTTTCAGGCAATATCGGCTCAAGCTTGATTACATCAGGGTACGCTTCTTTTAAGATTTTTTTCGGAATTTCAATTTCTTTACTTTTACGCTCAAGCTCTTCCAATTTTGGATTTGACATAGTGCCAGTCACCCGAAAGCGAATTTCAGAAATAACCTCAATAACGGGCTCTAACACTTTCGTTAACGCAAAAGCGCCAATGCCTAACGTCCAAGCACTGGTACTTAACAATACGACTGTTGGCACACTTGACGCCAATGCGGGTGCAAAGCGAATATCATAATTTAAACTTTGTTTGGTTAAGTCTGTATAACCTCTGACCTTCATTGTTCCTGCAACCGCGTCCATGACAGTATTGGTCGTTTTGATCACGCCATCATCAATGCGTAGCTTGCCATCAAATTTATTAAAATATAACCCTTTACCAAACACATCAGAAAAATCTAACGATAATTTTCTGACTAAGGAACTTAAACTAAACAATGAAAAAATGCGCGCGCCTTGGTCACTGACTTCTGACAAATGCCCTTTTCCTAATTCAAAATCAATATCACCATTTAAGCGAGACAAATGAAAGTCATAGGGAGCACCTTGCCAATGTAAATCGAGCTTAGTATTAAAAGGAGAATCTTTCACTCCTGGAGTGATATCCATTTGTTTAGAGAGATTGTCAAACTTGTCGACCGCCATGGTTCCAGTAATCACTGTCGCGCCTGTATTTTCCCCTTTAGGTTTTAACCACTGACCAGAGCCGATAAATTGAGTATGACCATTATCTAACGCCATATGATTAAAAACATAATTGCCATTTTCAGGCATACCATCGAACTCGAGTGTACCTAGATGCTTGTTATAAAATCGAAAATCTTTAACGGTAAGCTTAAGCTTTGGCAACGAAGACAGGATATTAAGATTTTTGCTTTTATCGATACTGGCAAGCGGTTGAGTGACCGATTTGTCAATAGAATCAACCGATGGTTTAGTCTTATCCGAAAATAAAAACAGTTTATCAGCATTAATGCTTATGCCTTGTTGATAGTAATCAGGATAAAAGTGCAATTGTCCATCGAAGTTACTCGATTTAACATCAAAAGACCAAAATTCTGGCTCAGGTTTCGCGTGCACCTCCAAATGTTTGAAGGTTTGACCTGCGAATTTCATGCGATCGATTTTAGAATTAATCTTCATTAATTCAGGAAAAAAATGGCTCCTCTGCTCACCATTTCCTGCATGAGCCAGTTCCTGCTCATAAGACGTTTCAGCTTCATCGGTAAAAGCCGTGATCAACGGTAACCATTGCTCTAACTCTGCATCAGCCATATCGACATGTAACTGCCCAGCATTAACGGCGAGCTTATCACCCGGTTTAAATGGTCTACCTATTATCACATCATAGGATTTCAGGTGAGATGGCGAATTCTTATCAAACTGTCCCCAGAACTCAGCAATGTCATTGAGCTTGATGCCTAAGGTCATTTTTTGGTTGTTATCAATAAATTCAGCATGCAAATGCCCCGCTTTTGCTGCCATTTTTGACAAACTCTGTGGCAATGCTAATTTCGTGCCAAGCAAGTTTGAATCCACGTTCGCCTGAAAATCATAACCAGCATCATTGACCAACATTTTGATGTTGCCTTTCCAACCCAGTTGACCAGAATAAAATGCAGATAGTGGGTTGTTCAACTCAGCTGGAAGCTCATCTAAATTCCATTTGCCACTGAGATCAACATTTAAATTACTGCCGATCTTGCTGGTCCCCGTTTCAAAAGAAAAGTCTAGTGGCTGCCCAAATAGGTTTGCTTTAATGTCATCTCCTTCCACAGCTGAATTATGGAAACGAACCTTGCCAGTTACCTGCCGTAAATCAATACCGGGCTGTGCGATATATACAGGATTTTTATCAAGACTGACTTGGCCACGAATGCTTTCAAGACCACCATCATACAAAGGGATATTCAGATCTAATATGCTCGGCACAGGTCCTGTGACTTGAACGATATCAAGCACTTTACCTACGCTATCAGATAAGGGTGACGACTGAATCACTTCTGTCGCATCTTCACCATTAGTTACAATTTGCGCTTTAACGCCTAATTCAGACTTATCGCCCATATCAGCAATAAACACATGCGCACCATCAGCAGGAACTTGCAATAACTTGCCTTTACTTACCCAAAGATCCATTCGGGCATTTTCAAAGAGCGCTTTCAGCGACAATTGAGAGATGGTGGGCCAATCCGGCTGAAAGCGAAAGTTTGCATCTTTTAAGTCAAAGCCAGCTTGAAATATCCCTTGCGCTTGAGCATAGGGAAAGTCGCTGAACTGACCATTCCAAAGCACGTTAGCTTGTGGAATAACCCCGCCCTGTAGCGCACTTGTTAGATAATCACTTAAATCGTCACCCATTACCTGCTGCGGAAAATATAAGAATGCATGGCGAACATCTTTAATCGCTACTTTCGCTGCTAATGACATTGCAGGATCAGCAGCTAACTCCAGTCTTAATTTGCTAGATAACTTAATGTCACGATTTTCTAATGTTAAATCTTCTATGCTGAGTGTGTTGGTCGCTAAATCAAAATTTGCCGTTATTGGCTGACCTTTTAATTGCAAAGGTGCAACAAAGCCTTCGCCAAAGTCCAAACCATAGCTCTGTTTTGGTAACATGACAGACAACTGATCATTGTTCAGTGTCACTTTGGCTGAAATAGGTTCAATACCTAAATGATTATCTACAGATTGCCAAGAAAGCTGAGTTATTTGGGTTGATAAACTAACACCTTGATCAACCGAGTAATTAAATTTTGTTGGTCCAATAATGCCACTTGGTGACAATGCTCGCCATTTCTGAACAAGAGTAGGTGCCTGTTTTTTAGCAAAAAAAAGTAATGGATGAAATAATCGAACATCCAATTCATTTATTTGAGCAGCAAGTTTATCATTTTGAAAATGAACATCTAATTTAGGTTGCACCCACTTCTGTGAGTTACTGCTAAAATCCAATTTATCACTGGTTAAACTCCAACTCTTGTCTTGATTCTGCCAATAAAGCTGACCTGAACTGATGTCAAAGCGTTGCACTTGGTTTTTTACATACCACTGCAGCCAACTGGGTTTAAAGTTCACTAATGCTGAATGCCATTTTCTACTTGAAAAGTCAGCCCATGCACTGAGGTTAATGACACCAGCTAACTCTGTTTTTTTTACGGTAGAAGAAGATAATTGCTCATTCGAACTCCACTCTCCTAAATCTAATGAATTTGCCGCTAAATACGCTTGACCATATATCGTTTCTGGTTGATAACCGTCACCGTTAAAATCAAACTGTAGCGTTAAATTTTCTTTATTAAGTGGATTATCATCTAAACGTAATTCCCCCTGACCTTGGTGCTTTTCACCATGGTTCGACCAGTAAAAATCTTTAATATGGATTGGGCGATAGTCATGTTGTTTACTCAATAGCTGCAACCGTAAATCAGATAGAGAGTAATGAGATAATTGTTCAAGCAGTAATGAATAAACCCAATCAAGTTTAGTATTATTTGAGGGAGAACTTTGTTGCTTCTGCACTTGCGCCGTAGCCGTTGACTCTTGTTGTAGTTCATCAAGATTCACTCCCAAGTGAACGCCTTCGACTACCACATTTTCAATGTGCGGCTGCATGGTTAGCAAGGTTTGCCAGAAGTCTAATTTCAATTGCACCTTTTGCATAATTAAGGTAACAGGCAATTTGTCTTGAGATGGCAAAACCAAATTATCAATCGTCACCGACGGGCCATAAGCTTGCCATTGGGCAGATAACTTGCCAATAAAGACTTCAACCTGATAATTATCATGAATGAAATTCATGAGTTCACTTCGGCTACTATCAAGTTGAGGTAACAAGCCACGAATAAGGCTAACTAATAAGGCAAAAATGACGAGAAAACCAGCTAAGATTTTCCAGCATATTCGAAAGCATTGATAAGGGCAAAAAGGAAGCTTCACTGTGCCAAAACCATCATTATATCATCACCACATCATATTTATTTTGTGCATAGAGAGTTTCAATCTGCACTCTGATACGCTTATTAATATACACTTCCAACTCTGCCACTAAGTGACTTTCATCACCTGATAAACTGTTATGCACTGACGAAGAGCAATAAATAACAAACTCAGAGGCATCATAGGCACGGTGCAAGCGTATGACCTCACGAAATATTTCATAAGATAAAGTTTCAACGGTTTTCATACTACCAACACCATTGCAAGAGGGGCATGGCTCACACAACACGTGCTCTAAACTTTCACGGGTACGCTTTCGCGTCATCTCAACCAAACCTAATCCCGAGAAATCGCTGGTACTAGTTTTCACTCTGTCAGTTGCAAGCGCAGAATTTAGACTCGATAGTACTCTCTGTTTATGGGCTTCATTAAGCATATCGATAAAGTCAATGATGATAATGCCCCCTAAATTTCTCAACCTTAACTGTCTCGCAATGGACTGTGTGGCCTCCATATTGGTATTGAAAATGGTTTCCTCGAGATCTCGATGACCAACAAAAGCGCCTGTATTAATATCGATAGTAGTCATTGCTTCAGTTTGATCAATGATCAAATAGCCACCCGATTTAAGTTCAACTTTTCTGTTTAACGCCCGTTGTATTTCATTTTCGACATCATACAGCTCAAAAATTGGAGAAGGTCCAGTAAAGTGCTCTATTTTGCCAGCCATTTCAGGAATAAACTCATCAACAAATTCGATCAGCTCCTGATAAGTGGTTTCGGAGTCTACTTGAATTCTATCTAAATTCACGCCAACAAAATCGCGGATGATCCTTACTTGCAACGGCAAGTCTTGATAAAGCAAGCACGCTTTTTTACGCTTACGGCGCTCACTAACTTTGCTCCATACTCTGCGTAAAAAAGCGGCATCTTGGGTTAATTCACTTTCCCCAGCCCCCTCAGCAGCAGTACGGATAATAAAACCACCATTTTCATCAACAAAAGGCTGAGCAATGGCTTTAAGTCGATCTCTTTCTTGCGCTTCAATGCGTTGAGAAACGCCAATGTGAGCCGAACCAGGCATAAACACTAAATAACGAGATGGTAAGGTAATATCTGTGGTTAAACGCGCCCCTTTGGTGCCAAGCGGATCTTTGACGACTTGTACAATAATATCTTGGCCTTGACGAACAAGTTCTGCAATATTACGAACAACAAAGTTACCTTTTTCGACATCGGCAACACATTCTGTGTGAGGAACAATATCCGAAGCATGCAGAAATGCAGCCTTCTCTAATCCGATATCAACAAAAGCCGCTTGCATGCCAGGTAAAACGCGGCTGACCTTGCCCTTATAAATATTCCCCACTAAACCACGCTTCATACGACGCTCAACATGAACCTCCTGCAATACACCGTGTTCAATCAAAGCAACCCGAGCTTCTGTAGGGGTAACATTGATTAATAGTTCAGAGCCTTTCTTACCGCTGACTCGCTGATTCATGCATAGCCTCGTTTAGATGATGTCAAAGATATTGTTTAATAAGTGCTGTGGTTTCTACCATAGGTAAACCAACAACTGCAGAATAACTTCCTTGAATTTCACTAACAAAGCTGCCGCCAATTCCTTGGATCCCATAAGCTCCAGCTTTGTCCATTGGCTCGTTAGTAGCGATATAAGCGTTAATGGCTTCTGCTGTAAGCCGTGTAAAAACAACATTAGTCTCGATAACTTTGGTTTCGACACTCGTAATGCCAAAAGATTCACTGCTAACAATCGATACCGCGGTTATTACTTGATGAACACGCCCAGATAACTGAGATAATATTTTAAACGCATCAGACTTATCTGTTGGTTTTCCTAAGATTTTATCATCTAACTTCACTATAGTGTCAGAACCAATAACGACATATTTCTGATCGCAATTTGCTTGCTTATCATCATGTAACAATTCAAGCCCAGCTTTAGCTTTAGCTAACGCTAAACGAGACACATACTGAAAAGCATTTTCATCGGTAAACGGTGTTTCGTCGATATTAGGTGAAACACAACTAAATTCTGTAATGGGCAATAATTCAATAACTTGCCCCAATAACTCTTTACGTCTTGGTGAAGTTGATGCCAATACTAACTTTTTCATTAACTGACTCGATATCTTTGTGCGATCCGCCTAATCATCCAATATGCCCAGCGCCAAAACATAATGCCGCTTAATGCTGGGTAAAATAGCGCAATTGAAAACTCTGTCTCACCTAAAATAAGCTCAACCCAATACACAATGGAGTGATAAACAATCATCATAACAAATACAATTAACGACTGTTTCCAGCGAGGGAAATTTATCAAACGTTGTTGATATAACATCACCAAATAAATCGTAATCGAAAAAGCTAATGCCCTAACACCTATGGTTGCGCCGAGCAAAATATCTAACACAACGCCTAATGCAAAAGCAGTAATAACGCCATAACGATGAGGTAAATAAATGGCCCAGCAAATCATGGTTAGCAATAACCAATCTGGTCGCCATACTTTGACGACTTCTGGTAATGGCATTACTTGTAAAATTAAGCTAACGATAAACGTAAACCAAACAATGATGCGACCGCTTGGAGCTTGGTAATTCATCAATCATTCTCCACAGCTGGAACTTCAGGTTGTTGTCGATTGCTTTCAGGCCAAAGTAACAATACGTATCGGATCCGATCTAACGCGGCTAAAGGTCTAGCGACCACTTGAGCATAATTTTGTCCATCATCACGGATAACACTAATGACACGCGCCACTGGGTAGCCTTCAGGAAAACGATGACCAAGACCTGAGGTTACTAATAAATCACCCACACGCACGTCAGTGCTTTTGGCGACAAACTTCAGCTCGAGTTCATCTAACGTACCGGAACCATTAACTAGCAAGCGCACATTATTTCGAGTATTTAGTACTGGAATACCATGTTGAGTATCAGACAGTAACAGGACTCTGCTGGTCATTTTCGATACCTGAACCACTTGTCCTACTACGCCTTGCCAATCAATCACAGGTTGACCAACAAAAACGCCGTCATCACTGCCATGATTTAACACAATGTATTGACGAAAAGGATCGCTAGCGACTTCAATTATCTCTGCAACCATTTTTTTGGTTTCAATGCGAACTGGAGATTCAAGCAATAACCTGAGCCGCTGATTTTCCTGCCGTAAATGCTCAAATCGTTGTAGGCGCTCACTCATCATCAATTGTTGTTTTAACAATTGTGCATTTTGCTTTTCCAACATAGACTTGGTTGCCAAGCTTTCAGCAGACCAATCCATCACGGTTTTAGGCAAATTAGCAATATACTGCAGTGGCGTTAAAATACTGGCGATAGAACTTCTAAAAGGTTCTAAATACTGATTACTGCCGATAAGAACGATCGACAGAACAACGGCTATTAATAACCGTGTTTGATGGGATATTCCACGAACAAAAATTGGCTTCATAAAAGATGGGCGGATCAATCCGCCCCTTATCCGATTATATTAACTGTCTTCAGAAAACAGATCACCGCCATGCATATCGATCATTTCTAATGCCTTGCCGCCACCGCGAGCAACACACGTCAAAGGATCATCTGCAACCACGACTGGAATACCAGTTTCTTGCATTAATAATCGGTCTAAATCACGGAGTAAAGCACCACCACCGGTCAGTACCATGCCACGTTCTGAAATATCTGAAGCCAATTCAGGAGGTGATTGCTCTAAGGCAACCATTACCGCGCTAACAATGCCTGATAATGGCTCTTGCAAGGCTTCAAGAATTTCGTTGCTGTTTAACGTAAAGCTTCTAGGTACACCTTCAGCTAGGTTGCGACCACGCACTTCAATTTCCAGCACCTCATCACCAGGGTATGCTGTACCGATTGTGTGTTTGATCCTTTCCGCGGTTGCTTCACCAATTAAGCTACCGTAATTACGACGAACGTAGTTAATAATGGCATCATCAAACTTGTCACCACCGATACGAACGGAAGATGAATAAACCACACCGTTCAATGAAATAATGGCAACTTCAGTTGTACCACCACCGATATCGACAACCATAGAACCCGTTGCTTCTGAAACTGGTAGACCAGCACCAATTGCTGCCGCCATAGGTTCTTCAATAAGATAAACTTCTCTAGCACCAGCGCCCATTGCAGATTCTTTGATTGCACGGCGTTCAACCTGAGTCGCACCTACTGGTACACACACAAGCACACGTGGGCTTGGGCGGAAAAAGCTATTATCATTGTGAACTTGCTTAATAAAATGCTGCAGCATTTTTTCAGTCACATAAAAGTCGGCAATTACACCATCCTTCATCGGTCTAATCGCTTGAATATTTCCAGGTGTTCTACCTAGCATTTGCTTTGCTTCTGTACCAACAGCAGCAACGGATTTTTGACCTGAACCACTGCGTTCGCCACGAATAGCAACAACTGAAGGTTCGTTTAGTACGATACCTTGATCGCGAACGTAAATGAGTGTGTTGGCGGTTCCCAAGTCAATGGAAAGATCGTTAGAAAATGCACCACGCAGCTTTTTGAACATGTGTCCTGCCCGTATTCGTTGGAATCTTAAAAAATTATCAATGGGTTAACTCTATCAATGCCTAGTCCTTTCCACAAGAGTTATAAGGATATGAAGGGAAATGATAAGTAAGTTTGATCATTTTACCGTTTATGTCGAGCCGCAACTAGAGGCGATTAACATTTTAGAGTTTTTATTTAGCCGATCTCATCTGTGCCTCGAATTAGAAGCCTTTAATCTCTTCAGAAAATAAGGAACCGTTTGACTGAAAATTTCAAGCGTTTACAATCTGCAGCGAGAACTAGTTTTTAATACAGGTGAGTCAATGACACAATGGAATGGAGAGTACATCAGTCCTTATGCTGAACATGGAAAGAAAAGTGAACAGGTAAAAAAAGTTACCGTTTCCATCCCAACAAAGGTGTTAAAAATCCTCACTGATGAGCGAACTCGTCGACAAGTGAATAATTTACGCCATGCCACCAATAGCGAATTGCTATGTGAAGCATTTTTGCATGCTTATACTGGACAACCATTACCCAACGACGCTGATCTGTCTAAAAGCCAACCAGATAGCATTCCAGAAGAAGCAAAAAAAATGATGGATGCCATGGGCATAGAGTGGGAAGATATGGAATAACTTTTTCTTTTTAAGCCATTCCCAAAAGATACTCTAATGAATAGCTTGCAACACTCAGTATTAGAAAAAGTTGAAAGCTGTTATCAAGATGCAGAGCAAGCTTTCAACACCTCTTTTCCAAGACCAAATGTCAATTTCAAGTTGAGCGGAAAATGCGCTGGCGTCGCTCATCTTTATCAAAATACCCTTCGTTTTAACTTGCAGTTACTTAATGAAAACGGGCAAGCCTTTATTGATCAAGTCGTTCCTCACGAAATCTGCCATTTACTCTGTCATTTGTTATACGGTAAAGTAAGACCACACGGCAAAGAGTGGCAAGCTCTAATGCTTGGCTTATTTCAAGTACAGCCCAAAACAACACACAACTTCCCTGTAACTACACGAAATCGTCAGCAATTTACTTATTACTGCCATTGCGGCTTAGTGCAGCTTTCAAGTATTCGTCATAATAAAATCATTCGAAATGAAGCGTCCTATCGCTGCAAAAAATGTTACCAAGTCTTAGCACCCGAAAAAAACTAGAACAAAAAGCAGCCTCCCAACGTTAACGGCGATGAATATTTCGACATCAAATCAAGTCGTTGTTCATCATTTTTATTCATAATCAAATGATCAATTTACGGCTCGTTGGCTCTTTTTTACTAAAATTTGCACGAGTTAATTGCACCGAAGCGGGTTCCACTTTACAATGTGCGCCTTAAATTGTCTGATGTGCGCGGTGTGTCGGTTATTCGCATACTCCGTCTACTTCTTAACCTAACTAGATTAAAGTTGAATCATGGCTGACTTATCAAAATACAGAAACATTGGTATTTTTGCTCACGTTGATGCGGGTAAAACTACAACCACTGAGCGTATCCTAAAGCTTACCGGTAAAATTCATAAGATTGGTGAGGTTCACGATGGTGAATCTACTACTGACTTCATGGAGCAAGAAGCTGAGCGTGGTATTACCATTCAGTCAGCGGCTGTTACTTGTGAATGGAACAAGCACCGCCTAAACGTTATTGACACTCCTGGACACGTTGACTTCACTGTTGAAGTATATCGTTCTCTTAAAGTTCTTGATGGTGGTGTTGGTGTATTCTGTGGCAGCGGTGGTGTTGAGCCACAATCAGAAACTAACTGGCGCTATGCGAACGAATCTGAAG
>JBMYXI010000006.1:0-88244 GCA_049608225.1 Parashewanella sp. | reverse complement strand
CAAATCTTGTCACGTACATCTTCTGCGATGTTGTCACAGGCGAACCAACTACCACAAGTAGCGCAATCACTACTGTAATGGTTCCATTGAGTTAGCTTTAAAACTAACACTGAAAACCTAATGCTAAGGCATTAGGTTTTTTTTGGTTTTTATTTTTCTTCATCTTAATTAAAAGAAAAGCTAAAGTTTCATTCAATGTTGTCGATAAATTGACGATATCAGAAAAACCATTGATTTGGTCATACCATAAAAACAGGAGGTTACATAATGTCGGCAAATACTCAACCAACTGGTATGAATGTTGCTAGTAATCCACTAAGCAATCAAAATTCAGCTCAGCAAAAAATGAATGTGCGCCAAGAGGATGTTAACGCATCGGAAGTGGCTAAAGACGAACAAGCGTTAAAATCCAATGAAAAAGTCGAGCAAGCACAATCAGTAACAAAAGAGCAGCTTGATGCGAAAACGCAAGAGTTGACTCAGTTTATGGCGATGACACGTAAAGGCATAGCCTTTGAGGTGGATGAGCCAACAGGTGAACCTATTGTCAACGTCATGGATTTAGATTCCGGTGAAGTGCTAAGGCAAATACCATCGGAAGAGGCGTTAAAAATCGCCGAGCGTTTTGCTGAGATGAATGGATTAATTATTAACGAAAAAGCTTAGTATCAAGCTTTAGAAGGTTAAGGGAACGAAATGTTAACTTCCGTTGGTTTGGGATCAGGTTTAGATATTAATGCTATTGTTGGTGCTTTAGTTAATGCTGAGAAAGCACCAAAAGAATCGAGTTTTAACCGCAATCAAGCCGTTGCAAACGCTGAAATTTCAGCACTTGGTTCACTCAAAAGTGCCATGTCTGATTTCTTAGATAAACTTAAACCCTTGACTAAACCTGAAACCTTTACTGGCACCAAAGTCAAAGCATCGACGGACGATTTTTTGGATGTTACTGCGAAAAAAGAGGTTGCTGCGGGCAGCTATAGCGTCAAGGTGAATCAACTGGCGACAAGTCACAAAGCTGGTACTAATACGGTTGCAGACCCTGAAGCTTCTGTTGGCGCAGGCACGTTGAAATTTACCGTCAATGGTAAGTCATTTGAGTACGTTACTAGCTCGGCAACTTCGTTGCAGAGTGTGGCTGATGGTATTAATGAATTTCCAGATAACGACAGTATCAGTGCCAGTGTGGTAAATGGCGATAGCGGCGCTAAATTGGTATTTACTTCTAAAAAAACAGGTACAGAAAATCAAATCAACGTCACTGCAACGCCTGCGGTAGGTGATACGACCTTTGCTGGTGTTTTTTCAATGAGCGACATTGAGCCGGCAAAAGATTCCATTATTGAAGTGGACGGTGTGACAAAAACTTCCGCTTCTAACACGGTTGATGATGCCATTACTGGTGTGACACTCAATCTAACCAAAGCAGATCGTACAGAAACAACAACCATAACCCTAAGCCAAGATAGAGATGCGGCTAAAAAAGCGATTGAAGGATTTGTAAAAGAATACAATAAGCTGGCAAAAACAGTTAACGGTCTTTCCCACTACGATAAAAAGAGACAGACCGCAGGCGCATTGCAAGGTGACGCTATGATCCGCTCGATTCAATCACATATGCGTAATGCCGTATCTTCGGCTTTTACGACCAAAGATGGGGAGAGTCGGCTTGCTGAATTTGGGATCACGACGACTCGATCTGGAACTTTGGAAATTAATAGCACAGGCAGATTTGGTAAAGAGCTAGATGATATTATTGGTAATGACAATGATTTACGAAAGCTTTCTGATTTCTTTACCAAAGAAGATACTGGGTTTGCGGCTAAAATGAAAAGTGTACTCGAAGTATATAGCAAGACGGGCGGGATTATTGATAGCCGCGATGAAACGCTTGATGGCAAAGTTAAACGAATTCAAAAAGAGCGTGAAGCCTTTGGTCGTCAAATGACTTCGTTAGAAGATCGCTTAAGAAAACGATTTAATGCGATGGATGCCGTCGTGGGCAATTTACGTAGTCAGCAACAGTTTTTAGAGTCTAGGCTGGCTTCATTGCCGGGAGCGAGAAGGTAAGTCGCTAACAAGGAAACTCGCTTTTAGTTTACGAGTTTACTAAGGTAAAAGTACTTAGACGATTGAGGACTGCGTGATGTCAACGGAACTAAAACAACAATTGAAACTGATTAATCAGCAAATTTCACAGATTGTGAAAGAAATTGACTCGACTAAAGAAACGGATCTGGAACGATCTGAACAGTTGGCATCAGGTTTGCAGCTTTTTTTAGAGAAGCGTCAAACTTTAATTGAGGAAGTGGTATCAGCTAACGCTGATGACGAAACTTTCCTTAAACAACAAAAGATGCTGGCAAAAGATTTTATGGAAAAACTGATACTTCACCGTCAATTTTATTTTGATGCCATGGCGAAGGTGAAGTCGAGTTCTCCTAAAGTCGATGTTTATCAGTCGGTAGATTCGAATAGGTAGGTATTTAATGAGAGGCTCACTACAGTCATATCGTCAAGTTTCAGTTCACAGTCAACTTACTGAAGCTTCACCACACAAAATTACCCAGATGTTATTTGCGGGTGCGTTAGAAAAAATTGCGCTTTCACGTTATGCCATTGAGCAGAATGATATCGCGTCTAAGGGGATGCACATAGGTAAAGCGATCGATATTGTCGAAGGTTTGAGAAGTACCTTAGTGATGGACGATGAAGATATTGGTCAAAACCTATCGAACCTTTATGAATTTATGCTTGACGGTTTGCTGCAAGCGAACGTCAACAATGATATTCAAATGTTAGATGATGTTTCGGGATTACTTAGAACCATTAAAGAAGGTTGGGATGCAATTCCTCAAGAAATGCACCACATGACCGCACACGCGAGTTAGTCTCCATTGTTTTATGAAGACAGCCATTCAATCGAGTGGCTGTTTTTTTATGATATAAGGTCATATGTTTTACGAGATTAATGCTCGTCGTCGTACTTTTCTCGCGCTAAATTTGAACTTGATAACGACCAAACTGTTCACCGTCAACGATTAAAAAAATTGCGACTTGCAGTTGTTTTCTGGTCGACATAATTAGTATCATCTGACATATTTTTGACGAAATACGACCTCGGTGGTTTATTTTTGAACACTAAACGACTGAGTTGATAAGAATAATGAAACGAGACTTGCTTCTCGTTGGCTGATAATACAATATTCCATCATGCTTCCAGTGATCACTTTTGGGTAACATTGAATTAGCCAATTTTACACTGTAAATAATAACGACAAGCTCATACTCGTTTGTATTCAAAAATACACGCTGAGTTCAGTACGTGGAGTGTTTGTGAGTATTCCTTTTAGCGCATTTGTGGCTTTTAAATGATGCAAATAGATCAACGAATTTTACTTGTAGCAACCGATCAACAGCGATTTAATCGTTTAGCTTGTATTTTAGAGTTTTTGGGGGAGCAAGTTGAGTGTGTTTCTTTCGAAACCTTAACTGCATTAACTGAGAACAATCGATTTCGGGCTATCGTTATTGAGTTAACAAGTGCGTTAGAAGGTACGTTGACGCCACTTTTTAGCAAATTACCATGGCAACCTTTTATCGGCTATCACGTTGATGGTGACTATGCCTCAGCGAATTTGGTCGGTACCATCAATGATTCAGTTAATTATCCACAATTAACTGAATATCTGCATTTTTGCCAAGTGTATGGTCAAGCTAAGCGAGTTGAAGTGCCAACGAGTGTTAACCAAACAAAGTTGTTTCGAAGTTTGGTTGGTCGAAGTGAAGGGGTAAATCAAGTTCGACATATGATCAGCCAAGTGGCTGGTTCAGATGCCACAGTTCTAGTGCTTGGTCAATCTGGCACTGGTAAAGAAGTAGTGGCGCGAAATATTCACTATATGTCTGAACGTCGTGATGGTCCTTTCATTCCAGTAAACTGCGGCGCAATACCTCCTGAACTGCTTGAAAGCGAATTATTTGGTCATGAAAAAGGCTCGTTCACAGGCGCAATTACTGCACGTAAAGGGCGATTTGAGCTGGCTGCGGGTGGTACGCTATTTTTAGATGAAATCGGCGATATGCCGCTGCAAATGCAAGTAAAATTATTGCGTGTTTTACAAGAGCGTATGTTTGAACGTGTTGGTGGCAGTAAGAGTATCAAAGCCGATGTGCGAGTTGTTGCAGCAACGCACAGAGATTTGGAAGAGATGATCAAAGACAATAGCTTCCGTGAAGATTTGTATTATCGACTCAATGTCTTTCCTATCGAAATGCCTGCCCTCAGTGAGCGCAAAGAAGATATTCCATTACTGTTACAAGAATTAGTTGCACGAGTATTTAATGAAGGTCGTGGCAAGGTGCGTTTTACTGAGCGCGCGATTGACTCACTCAAAGAGCACCCTTGGTCGGGTAACGTACGTGAGCTGTCAAACTTGGTTGAACGGTTAACGATTTTGTTTCCAGGTGGGTTGGTTGATGTGAATGACTTACCTCGTAAGTATCGTCATATTGACGTACCTGAGTATGAGGTTGCCGTTGATGAAGAAAAAGCTGAACGTGACGCACTTGCAGCCATATTCAGTGATGAAGAACCAATTGAAATTCCTGATTCGCGTTTCCCAAGTGAATTACCGCCAGAAGGGGTTAACCTTAAAGACTTACTGGCTGAACTTGAAATTGATATGATACGTCAAGCATTGGATCAACAAGATAATGTGGTCGCTCGAGCAGCAGAAATGTTGGGAATTCGTCGTACTACTTTAGTTGAAAAAATGCGTAAATATGGTTTATCTAAAGACTAACCATATGATTTTATTGGCTTAAATTTAATTTTTAGCCTTGGCATGTTAGCTGCATTACTCCGTTAGAGATATTTTTTTGACGGAGTAAGTAAACTCCGTTTGATTAACTTAACGAGCGGAGCGATCAGTATGTCAAATCGCATGGATCATATTTTGCAAGCAATGCCATCAGGCGTCGTTATTTTAGATGGTGACGGCATGGTGACTCAATCTAATCCTGTTGCTAAAGAATTGCTGGGCGAGCCATTAGAAGGTCAACGTTGGTTAACCATTATTGATCGTGCATTTGCTCCGCAAAAAGACGATGGTCACGAAGTGTCATTACGTAACGGTCGTCGCGTAAAACTAGCTATCACTCCGCTCGAGCCTGAACAAGGCCAACTTATTGTTCTCACCGATTTAACTGAAACTCGCGAGATGCAGCAAAACTTAGCCCATTTACAGCGTCTTTCTGCGTTGGGAAAAATGATGGCGAAATTAGCTCATCAGGTTCGTACCCCGCTTTCTGCTGCTATGTTATATGCAACCAATTTAACCAACTCAAAATTACCAGAGGCGAATAAGAGCAAATTTCAGCATAAACTAGTCGACAGATTGAACCAGTTAGAACGGCAAGTTAACGATATGCTGTTGATGGCGCGTGGTCGTCAAGAGCAACAAGGCGAACCCGTTTCCATGAGCCAGATTTTGCAGCAGGTAAATGCTGACTGTGAAGTGATAGCGGAAAAGAAGCAGGCTCAACTCAGTTTTATTAATCAATCCAGTTCACTGCTACTAGCCAATGAGAATGCGCTAAGTTCGGCCATCAATAACTTGGTTATGAATAGCTTAGAAGCTGGCGCAACCAATGTGCTAGTTCGGGCCACACAAGACAGTGATCGTTTGTTTTTAGAAGTCATTGATAATGGTAAAGGTGTGGATGAAGCGACCCAGCAAAGAATTTTAGAACCCTTTTATACCACCAAGTCGCAAGGCACAGGGCTGGGTTTAGCTGTGGTGCAGTCTGTGGTCAGTAATCATGGTGGCGAGTTAAGTCTTAATTGTAAATCAGGGCAAGGTTGCCATTTCGTGTTGAGTTTTCCTGCTTTGTCAGCGGTAGCATAAGGAGTCGTCATGTTGAAGGAGATGGTAATGGATCAAATTAAGTTGTTGTTGGTCGAAGATGACGAATCTTTACGTGAGGCATTGGTTGATACTTTGTCGTTGGCGCATTACGACTGTTTAGACGTATGTTGCGCTGAGGATGCCATTTTGGCGTTGAAATCTCAGTCATTCGATATGATCATCAGTGATGTGCAAATGGACGGTATTGGCGGCTTAGGTTTGCTTAAATATGTTCAAGCTAACCACGCAGAGACACCAATGCTAATGATGACAGCGTTTGCGACGATTGATGACGCCGTCAGTGCAATCAAACAAGGCGCCGTGGACTACTTATCTAAACCCTTTGCTACTGAGGTATTGCTCAATCAAGTCAGTCGCTATTTACCGTCAAAAACAGACGTTAATACTCCAGTTGTTGAAGATGAAAAAAGTCTAAATCTATTGTCCCTTGCGAAGCGCGTTGCCAAGTCGGATGCTTCAGTGATGATCATGGGACCAAGCGGCTCAGGCAAAGAAGTGATGGCTCGTTATGTTCATCAACACAGTCCTCGTAGTGAAGCACCATTTGTTGCCATTAACTGTGCGGCAATTCCAGAAAATATGCTAGAAGCGACCTTGTTTGGTTATGAAAAAGGCGCCTTTACTGGCGCGCATCAAGCTTGTCCTGGTAAATTTGAACAGGCTCAAGGTGGTACTTTATTGCTGGACGAAATTTCAGAAATGGAACTGGGACTGCAAGCTAAATTACTACGGGTACTACAAGAGCGAGAAGTCGAGCGCTTAGGTGGTCGTAAAACTATCAAACTGGATGTTCGTGTATTAGCCACATCAAACCGTGACTTAAAGGCTATGGCTGAAAGCGGCAAATTCCGTGAAGATCTGTATTATCGTATTAATGTATTCCCACTTACTTGGCCTGCATTAAATCAGCGTCCTGCCGATATTCTACCGTTAGCACGACACTTAATTGAGCGTCATAGCCGCAAACAAAATATGGTTGAAGTACCACAATTAGACGATGCAGCAGGGCGGAAATTAGTAATGCATCGCTGGCCGGGTAACGTGCGTGAACTAGATAATGTTATTCAACGGGCGTTAATTTTATTGCAGGGCAATCAAATTACTCTCGAAGACATTATTCTTGATGCCAATGACGTCATGGCAACCAATGAAAGTAGCACTAATGAAGAAGTAGAACAAACTCAGAGTGCTGCATTAGGCAGTGAGTTAAAAGCGCAAGAGCATGTCATTATTCTTGAAACCTTAACTCAATGTAATGGCAGCCGCAAAGATGTTGCAGAAAAACTCGGCATTAGCGCCAGAACCTTAAGGTATAAAATGGCGAAAATGCGTGACATGGGTATACAGATCCCAGCTTAGCTACATTTTGCCATTTACGCCTTAATTAACGATTTTATGCTTGCGTAATAGCTCAGCGATTTTTTTGTGGCGATTGATTTCTGCTGCTCTTACCGCTGAATCAAAATCAGTAGGTTTAGAGCACTTACCATCAGTTAAGTATTTATTAAGCAGTATTTTTACACAGTCTGTATGACCATTGCACGCCGCATCATATAAAGGTGTATGAAGCTTTTTATTAGTCACTCGAAAATCAACGTCGTGTGCTAGCAATAGTCTTAAACACTTAGCGTTGCCTCTCATAGCAGCCGCATGTAATGCGGTATTTCCGATGGCATTAACTGCTTCTAGGCTAATTTCACATTTGTGTTGACCACGTTGACGCAAAGCATATTCAACAATTTTGTGATTGTTCAATTCAGCGTGAACTATCAGAAAATAAGAAGCTTTACTGGATTGCTTATTGCGCAATAATGTATCCAACACCAGTTTTGATAACGCGTGGCTTCGTATGCATTGAATAGGGGAGTAGTTGTCTTTGTTTGTAATTGTTATATCTGCTCCGGCATTGACCAGAAATTTTGCACAACGGGTATGGCCGTTACTTGCAGCAATAAGCAACGGGGTATTACCCTTAAGATCTTTTCTGTTTAGGTCTATGCCTAAGGCTGCTAATTGCGTTAATCGAGGTAAATTACCTTCGCGGCAAAGCTGGTGTAGCTTGCAATAGTCATTGCAAACTCGTTTGATTTGATAAGTTCGATAAATATTAACAACCCGAGTTGTAAGCCCTGTTATCGTATAAGCAGGTTTATTATGGAACATCTCGAATTTGACATTCACGCTTTTAAATGGCTCATCCTCTGAGTTTCTGGGGATCTTTACGGTTACGAAGCGATCATTGAGCTTGACGTGAATTGTACTCGGTTGATTTGTTGGGACTTGTTTTAGTTTATCCATGACTTGTGTAGCCATATATCTATATGAAGTATCAATAGCCATAGTTTGTCGCCCCGCTTATTAGCTTGATCATCTTACTTAATCTAATTCTAATAATTTGTTAGGTTAGATTTAATTTCGCCTTAGCTTTATTTTGATTCATATTTAGAAGGTAATTCTTTCGGAAGAATAGGTCAGTCAGCAGTAGTTAGTATCCATGCTAATTAAATCACAGAACCTTAAAAGTCTGTAGGCTATATCACTGCTGTTAATAGACGGTTTTCATCCTTTATATACACGAAAGAAATAGCGGCTTCTGTTGGAGGAACTGCTTTAATCTGTTTTACAAACAGTTTTCATGAGTTGGCATAAATTAGAATGAATGAGAATTAAATAATAATAAAATCTATCTTGAAATCGAAACTTAATCTGCTCTAATGGGCGGTTAGGTATTATGGCTTCTTTGGTGACATCATGCTTGCTGCGATAACGGGCTGCTCATTACAAAAAGTGGTAGCAGAATGTCAAAAGCGGGATATCTCTCCCATCCTCATGGTTGAGCCAGAGTCATTCATGCTGACCATTGATGGTCGGAGTTATAACGTGTCTCAATGCGATAACTCGAAAAACAAGGTTCGAGTTGAGTGGATTAAAGCTGAGAAAAGTACTGCCAAACCCTCCTTGTGGCAACGATTTAAATACGCTGTAACAGCACATGTGATCCGCAAACAGTTGGAAAAATACTTTGGATTATCGCAAGCGGCAAAAATGGGAGATTGCTCTCGTATCAAAGCACTGCTGAATGCAGGCGTTGATGTTGATACTCCTTGTACAGCGCTTAGAGCGAATACGCCTTTACAAATTGCCGCATTGAATGGCCAGCTCAAGTGTGTTCGATTGCTGATCAGTAAATCCGCTGACGTATCTAAACACAATGAAGACGGCTACACTCCACTAAAATTGGCGGCTCGTGCAGGCCGCAATGCAGCGACGTGTTCATCTATTTTACTCAACCATCTGGCTGATCCATATCAAAAGGCTTGGTTAACAAACATTGATGCTTTTTGTAGTGCGGCTCAATTTGCTGATCGTAAAACTGTTAAAGTTTACTGTGATTATTTAAAGTCACATGCTGATCGTTATACTCAAGAACAAGTGTATGAAGTGGTAAATAGCATGATTAAGTCTGCTGTGGTGCGAAATCGAGTTGAAATGCTTAATTTATTGCGTCGAGAGCGAGTCCTTGAGCTCGTTGTCAGCAATGAACAACGCAGTAAATTATTAACCAGTGCGGTAGCCAGTGCTATCGAGGTTGATGCCATTGCTTGTTTAACCATTTTGAAAAAAATGACAAATATAGCAGAGGTAAGGTTTGAAAATGGGATCACTCCTGTCATGCTAGCTGCAAAAATGGGTAGGCCGACAGTGATGAAATTTTTAATGTCGCAAAGATTAAATGTGTATGACTGCTGCTCAGAAGGGAAAACTGCGGCTGATTACGCGAAAGAACAAATTGATGAGCTAAAGCAAAAAATGACTGATAAAACGTGCTTGGAAGTCAAAGCACTTACGGCACGTTTGCATTATTATCAACGTTGTTTAGAGTTGCTTGACAAGGCTCACGATCCTAAGCCTTCTGCTGAAAATGAGGTGAAACCTTTACCATATAAAAGCATTAATGCTCTCGGCAAGGAGGTTCTCCCCTCGGCAGTTTTTGTGTAACTGCCCTCAGATTCTATGAGTGAAAAAAGGTGCCGTTTACCTGTCTGTTAGTTGTTACTAATTAATAGTCAGCTCTTTGCTGCTAACATTGCTTTATTGCTATCTGGATGATCTTTGTATAAAGCATCGGATCTTTTTCTGTAAGATGGTGGCAGTAGAGTATTACTGTATTTTGAATACACGGATTCAGGATGATCTTCTTGCCAGCGCGTTAATATATCGACGATTTTTTCACTATTTTTATTGTTTAACTTTTTGGCCACATCAAGCAAAGGTTGCTTTAATCCATCTAAATAAGGCGTTGCTCCTTCTTGCAGTAAACACAGTGTGCTTGAGTCTTTTCCTAATGTAACTGCATACCAGAGAGGCGTTTTATTATGCTCATCAAGCGCATTTATGCTTGCGCCGTGCTCAACTAAGCTGCATATTGCTGGCAAGCTTTCCTTTTCTACTGCATAGCGCAAAGGCGTTTTATCCTGTTTATCAGGAACATCCAAAGGAGAATCCAGCAAGGTGAGAGACGTATGCTTTATGAGTAAATTAAAAGCTTGTGTGTCTCCAACCTGAATGGCAGCTGAAATGGCATTTCCCTCAGGAGTAATAATAGACGCACCATGTTCTAATAATAATTCGATAAAGGGTATGATATTGACACTAGCTCTATGGTGTTTAATTATTTCACATAAAGCCGTGTTTCCATGATGGCATAGTGTATTAGGGTTTCCATTTGCGCTTAACAACTTTTCTAGACAAGGAAGATCCTGCTGGGCAATCGCAAGCCCGATAGCAGATTGAGGTTTTTCATTATCTTTTCTATCAATTTGTGCGCCTTTTTTAATTAGCAGAGTTACAATGTTAACGTCTCCGAGTATAACGGCGGCTGTTAATGGCGTTCTATTATCTTTAGATTCAGTATTAGGATTTGCCCCACATTGAAGTAAAAATATGGCGCACTGACTATGTCCCCATACAATCGCTGTTAATAGTGGTGTCCATTGCTGTTGTTCACCGTCAGTGCAGTTTATGTCTGCACCTGCAGCAAGTAATAGCCGCATCGATTCAAGATCTCCGTAACGTGCAGCTATGGTCAATGGAGACCAGTTTTTTTCTCCTTCTTTAACGATAACTTCTGTAGATGCTTTCGAGGCAATAAGTAGTTTTATGCAACCAATGTTGCTCTCTTTTACTGCATGCTTTAATGCTGTCCAACCCTCTTTATCTTGAGCGTTTATGTCGTCAATTTTAATATCTTTAGTCTCGAGTAATAATTTTAAGCAACCAGTATGCCCATAGCTTGCAGCTAGCATAAGTAGTGTGACACCGTTTTTATCTACCAGCTTGTGACAATGTACTCCTGCACCAATAAGTCTCCCAAGTGCTCGAGCATCACCGGCTCTAACGGCACTTTCCAAGGCTTGATATTTCTGGATATGTTTTTTAACAACCCATGCTCTGATATCGAAGGGCATTAGATTACGCCTTGATGGCGTCCCTATTGTGTGTGAGTTGTCAAACCTGTCAACTGTGAGCCCGTCAGCAGTTTGTTTTACAAAGTATCTATATCGTCCAATCTTTGACTGATAAGTGTCAGGATTATTATCGGCATTGGCACTTATTTCTTTTTGCTGACAAATCCTGACTGTGCCTGCTAGAGTCAGCCCTGTAGCGGCTTCTGCGATAGATAAAAGAGCAGACATAAACGAAACCTTGTGGACTTAATAAGTTTAAAGACCATTAGACTACTTTCTTTTCTGATAATACAGGTTGATGAACAAAAGTTAATTTTTGTTTGCTCTTCTTCGGGGGGGGGAAATGAATAGTGAAGAGGGTGATTTGAACTAATTGTTTAATTTCCCTGATATTTCAAAAAGTTTTCAGCTAGATCTATAAATCGAATGATGCTACTTTCAATAGAGAGGAAAAAAGCACTAAAAGGATGAATGGATGTCGTTACTAAAAGGTACGTTTCAAATCACGTCTTGGGATGAAAACGTTCTTACCGAACAAGCTGATGGGTGTAAACTCAGTCAGGCTAAAGTTACTCAGAAATATACAGGTGCAATAGAAGGCGAGAGTGAAGTACATTACTTCATGTCCTACTTAGCTTCAGGTAATGCTGAATTTGTTGGATTTGAAACGATAAAACGGACAGACAAAGCAGAGAGTATTCTTTTAAGGCATGTGGGTGAGTTTGTGAATGGTGTTGCTAGCAGTCACTTTGTTGTTATTGATGAAACCAAATCAAATGCTGGTGAACTTGAAGGCTCTGGCTATTTCGAGTCTGGCGAACAAGGCTGCGCTGAATATCAAATCACACTACCTTAAGTACTTGAACATAAGATTCTTAAGATTTTCTTGTGCCCAGTTTCAGCAATCTACGGCGTTGCAATTTCAATTACATAGCTATGGCTATGTGGCTTTCATTGCGCCTTGTATCGAACTAAATCTGAATACAATAATTTTCAAAAAACTTATCGACAGGTACTTAATATTTTTCTTAAGGTTTTGTTTAAACTGTCGATATAAATGTACGTTAACTTTTTATTGGTACCTTTATATGCAAGTGAGCACATCAGCGTTACAACCAACAGAAAATACCAGCGTTAAAGTGATGCAAATGGCAAAAAGTCAGCAAAAAGAGCAGGGCGAAGTTGCAATGAAGCTTATTGAATCCGCTTCTGCTAACAGTGCGCCTCGTCCTGTCGGTAATGCGGGTCATGTTATTAATACAAAAGCTTAGAACACACTTTAAATTAATAACTTCCATATATAAAAAACACAGCAGTTTTTGCTCTATTCACTGCTGTGTTTTTTGTTTGTAAGCCGAGAAATGCTCCCTTCACAATACTACTCATGACTATCGTTTAAAGGTTCTGTTACGACTAAGGTGCAACGATAACAAGTGTGCGATCTTTTGCTCGGTAATTGAAGCCGATATTGGGTTCATCTTTTAATCGGAATAGACACATATATTCTGGATGTAATGCAGTGATGTTATACTCATCCATGCTGGTTTGCATAATGGCGTTCCAAATATCTCGGCATTCAAAATCACCCGAGCCACCATCGGTAGGGTTGTCAGTGTCAGGGCAGCTATTATAAGGCCCTGCTCCTACTCTACATTCTGGCCAGTAGTTAAATAGTTTTAGCTTTTCAGTCGTACCAGCGATACTTAGCCTTCCCGATGCTGATAACCCTTGAACTCTTGCTTTTGCTTCAGTGAGTTTTATCGCACTAGAAAACGCAGCAAAATAGCCTGCATTTTTTGCTTTATGAGCATCATCGCTAAAATTAATAAACTTAGGTGCAGCTGTTACCGCTAAAATCCCAAGAATAATGATCACAAGGATAAGCTCAATTAAGGTAAACCCTCTTGTATTTATCATATTTTTTCAAGTGTTCGAGTATAGTTATCGCCCAGTTTTCTACCTGCTCGATAATTGAATCCAATATTGGGAGCATCTTTTAGCCGAAACCAGCAGGTCCAGCCATTGCCATTGTCACCGCGGACAGTGTACTCATCCAAAGGTACATTCATTATTGCGTTCCATACAAAGGTACATTCAGCAGCACTTAGGCCACCATCATGTTCTACGTCATCATCAGAGCAATGTGTCGCATTTGTTCCCGCTTGGCATTCCGGCCAATAGTTAAATAGTTTTATTTTTTGATTGGTGCCAGCGACGGTTAACCTGCCTGATGAGGATAATCCTTGAACTTTAGCTTTCGCCTCGGTCACTTTTAATGCACTGGAAAAGGCAGCAAAAAAGCCAGCGTTTTTAGCTTGGTTCGCGTCATCGCTAAAATTGATAAACTTAGGAGCTGCGGTCACGGCGAGGATCCCAAGAATAATGATTACAACGATCAGTTCAATTAGGGTGAATCCGTTTTTATTCATTCAACAATTTCCAGAACTCGGCCTTCAGGGCGATATTTAAATCCAATCGTTGAAGCGTCTTTTAAGCGAAATTGACAACTCCATCGTTCTGGTCCAGATGTAACATTATTGAGAACGTTATAGTTCTGTAAAAGCTCGGGTAGTAAAGCTGTTGCCAGTTCTTCGCACTCAGATTTTCCAATTAATCCATCATTATACTGTACTTTTTTACAGTATCTTCCCTCAACACATTCAGGCAAATAATTGAAAAAAATAATATTACTGCCATTTATTATCAGATCATCTTTCTCCGATAGTCCTGCCATTCTTGCTTTTGCGGAGTAGATTTTTATCACGCTAGAAAACGCAGCAAAAAAACCATCATTTTTTGCTCTGTTAGCATCACCAGTAAAATTGATAAATTTAGGTGCAGCTGTGACCGCTAAGATCCCTAATATGATAATCGCAACAACGAGTTCAATGAGTGTAAAACCAGACTGTTCCTTTGACATGACGTGATCCATTAGGTTGAACGCAAGTTGATTTCCGAATAGCAAAACGATGAGAAAATATTCTATCGTGGAAGCACAAAATGATACAGAAGTATTCGCTACTTTTGTATCATTTTTAGTACATAAGTGTACATTGGCAGGAGATTATGCGGCTTTGAGTTTACCGCTAGGTAGGCGCATTAAATAATCTGCAGCACCTAGTGATGCTGTGGCACCTGAGCCCATAGCGATGATTATTTGTTTGTAAGCTGAATCGGTAATATCTCCGGCGGCAAATACGCCTTCTAAGCTTGTTTGTCCTTGGTTATCAACAATAATTTCCCCGCGTCCATTGGTCATTATCTCATCTGACAACCATTCTGAATTCGGGACTAAGCCGATTTGAACAAATATACCTGCTAATTCTATATGCTGTAATTCATCGGTTGCACGATTTTTATAATTTAAGCCTATGACTCGATTGCCATCGCCTATTACTTCAGTGGTTTGTGCTTGGGTGATAATGCCTATATTAGCCATAGAGTTAGCTTTATCTTGTAATACCTTATCAGCTCTAAGTGTGGTATCAAACTCTAGCACAGTGACGTGTTCGACAATGTTAGCCAGATCAATCGCCGCTTCAATACCTGAATTCCCACCGCCGATAACGGCGACACGTTTGCCTTTAAATAAGGGACCGTCACAGTGTGGACAGTAAGCAACGCCTTTACCGCGATACTCTTGTTCACCAGCAACATTCATTTCGCGCCAGCGTGCGCCTGTTGCTATGAGCACGCTTTTACTTTGAAGAGACGCGCCAGATTCGAGTTCTAGATTAAAGCCATCTGTTTGGCTGATAAGCTGTTTGGCACGTTGCCCTGCCATGATGTCGACATCGTAATCTCGAACATGCTCTTCAAGGTTAGCAACAAGTTTGGGTCCTTCGGTTGCTTTGACTGAGATAAAGTTTTCTATGCCGACAGTGTCACTGACTTGTCCACCAAATCTATCTGCAACAATGGCTGTTTTAAAGCCTTTTCTTGCAGCATAAATAGCGGCACTTGCGCCTGCTGGGCCAGCACCGACAATGAGTACGTCAAATGCTTCTTTGTTGTTAATTTTTTCTATTTGCTTGGCATCTGAATTGTTGTCTACTTTGCTTAAAATATCTTTTAAGCTAATACGACCTTGACTAAATGTTTCACCATTTAAGAAAACCGATGGAACGGCCATAATGTTACGCTGATCGACCTCGTCTTGATACAAGGCGCCATCGATCATGGTGTTGGTAATGTTGGGATTAATGGCTGCCATCATGTTCAAAGCTTGTACAACTTCTGGGCAATTTTGGCAACTCAAAGACACGAAGGTTTCAAACTGGTAATTGCCATCTAATTGTTTGACCTGCTCAATGGTGTCAGTATCTAGTTTAATTGGGTGTCCACCGCTGTGAAGTAACGCTAATACTAAGGAGGTGAACTCATGACCCGTTGGAATGCCTGCGAAATGAATTTGACTGTGGGTGACAGGCGAATGTACCGTCATTTGTATTGCTCTATCAGCGACTTTATTTTCAATGGTTATTAAGTCTGATAGTTCGGCAATTTGCTGTGCGAGTTGTTGTAGTTGCTTTGCTTCGGTTGAATCATCTAAGTTAAGGAATAACTCGACTGGGCGAGTTAAGTTAGCAAGATAATTTGTTAATTGAGTGATTAAGTTTTTGTCTAACATAATGTTTCCCATACTGGCTTAAATGATAAATGGATAAAAGCTGGCTTAACTTAAGTAAACTGTGAGCTAAGCCAGAGCTGGGTGATGAAATGGGAGCTTAGATTTTGCCAACTAAGTCTAAAGAAGGAGCAAGGGTTTCTTCCCCTGGTGTCCATGCTGCTGGGCAAACTTCACCGTCGTGTGTTGCAACATACTGAGCAGCTTGGATTTTACGAAGTAATTCAGCAGCGCTTCGGCCAATGCCAAGATCATGAATTTCAGCGATCTTAACTTCGCCTTCAGGGTTCATTACAAAAGTACCACGAAGTGCAACACCGTCTTCTTCAACTAGCACACCAAAGTTGCGGCTGATAGCACCCGTTGGATCACCAATCATTGGGAATTGAATTTTATTAATAGTGTCAGAGGTATCGTGCCATGCTTTGTGAGTAAAGTGCTTGTCGGTTGATACTGAAAACACTTCAACACCCATTTCTTGCAATTTAGCGTAGTGGTCAGCCATGTCACCAAGCTCTGTTGGACATACAAAAGTAAAGTCAGCAGGATAAAAGAAAACGACAGACCATTTTCCTAATAAATTTTGTTCGCTCAATTCAACAAATTCACCATTGTGGAAAGCTGTTGCGTTGAAAGGCTTGATAGTTGAATTGATGATTGATTGTGTCATGGTTAACTCCGTTGTTATTAATCAAAAATGTTTAATCAGTAAAATCGATTAGGTTTCGTTTTGTTGATAAGAATAATAGAGTTGTTTGTTGATTATGTATAACGGGTAAAAACTATTGGTCTAATCGTTTTTTTAGATTCAGAAAAATTAAGGGATATATGATCTCTAGCCTTGAATGGTTAAATATTATTCATTTTTGTTGCAAGCTTAAAACTATTCTCTTACCGTCGAATTCGCGGGCTAGTTTCAGCTTTTAAATCAAAGAGCAACTAAGCTGAGCTCTGAAGCTTTAAATAACACGAGTATATAAGCGTATTAGATTGAGTATTAATGACAAACGGAGAAAATCGCTATGGGCAACCCTCTTGGTATTTGTTCGCAAGCAGGTCAGGCTGTCAACGAATATCTAAATGCAGTAACTGGGCTATCAGATTCGGTTAATACCACATCCGAGCCAGATAAAACAAAGCTTGTAGAGCCTAGTCAACTTACGGTCGGTTTGAGAGTATACTCTATCCAATCTTCACTTCGAGTCGCTCCAAATGATGTAACCCCAAACTTTTCAGTTAAATTACTTTCAGGAGGTCAACCTCAGAGCTTTTTTAATACCGCTGAGTTTGGGCTTGAAGTCGAATTAAAAAACGAATTTAAGCATTCTGGCTTAACACCTAACCGTTCTTTTAAGGATGAAAATGGAGGCGGTTATGTGTTAGGTGTCGGGCTTGGGGCATCAAACCTTGATGTCATTAATCAAAAAGATCCTGGCTTTAATAAAACGAAAGCAGTTTGGGCTAAAGTGGTATGTGTTGATACGGCAGACTCAAGTTTGTTGCAACCTGCGCCGAATAAACTAAGAGAGCGATGCCCGATAGTAGGTGATGTACTCACAGGGGAAAATGCAGTGTTAGTCAGGTTAGAAAAGAATCGTTCAGCTGAAGAGAAAACCTTGTTGTTGTCTCGACGAGGAATTAAAACCGCGTTATTGCAAGTCCCTGATTATAATGCAGTAGTAACTCGTCTTAGGTTATTGAAAGCAACGTTTACAAAAGTGACAGATGAAAACGCTGTAGCGACCAGTTGGATATCTCGGTCTTGGAGATACTTCTTGGGAGGAGATACGAGCCAGTTAACCTATAATCAGCAAACTGCTGACTCTTTAGCTGGAATTAGGTAATAACTTAATTTTAAAAATGACAAAGGCCTAACATTGCTGCAAGGCCTTCTAAATTTGGCAGGGGTGGCAGGACTCGAACCCGCAACCATCGGTTTTGGAGACCGCTGTTCTACCAATTGGAACTACACCCCTGTTGACGTGAGGCATTATGCTAAAAGCATGATTAAAGGTAAAGGACTTTTTAGAAACTTTAGTGTGATTGCATTTTTTTCAAACAACTCGGTACATTAGTCTACAATTATTGCCTTTCATTCAGTAAAATTGCGTTCTATTTATTGATGAGGTAGAGCATGTTTATCATTCGTTGGGTTTTGGGCAAGTTTATTCTAATTCTAGATTTCGTATTTTCACCTAAAAAAGGTCAGCACGCCCCTGAAAAGCAAGCAAAGCTGGATGAGGTGACAGCGAAGTTGAAATTATATCAATACGCAGCTTGTCCATTTTGCGTAAAAGTAAGGCGCGAGATCAAACGTCAAGGTCTGAATATTGAATTGGTGGATGCTAAACAAACAGAGAGCCAACAGGAATTAGTCAATTTAGGTGGCAAAAAGAAAGTACCGTGCTTACGTATCGAAAAGGCCGATCAAATTGAGTGGTTGTATGAATCCAACGATATTATTAATTACCTCGATGATCTGGTGCAGTCTGTTTAGGTTATTATTTAATAATAAAAAGGCGCATTCAGCGCCTTTTTATTAATGTTATTTACTCTTCAGCAAGCATCTTCTTGAAGTAATCAGTCGTTTTACTAAACCAGCTACCCTCATTGACTTCTTGTAATGTTACTAACGGAAATTGCGCAATATCCTTTCCATCTACTTGAAAATAAATACGGCCAACGGTTTCGCCTTTCGCTATTGGCGCTTCGATTTCTTTCGTTAATTCAAAGTTTGCTTTGATCTTTTTGGCTTGAGCACGACTAACTGTGATTGGTGTGTCGGTATTAACACCTAAATCAATGGTATCTCTATCACCAAACCATATCTTTTGAGTTACAAAGCTATCGCCAGACTTATAAGGAACCATTGTTTGATAAAAGCGAAAACCATAGGTCAGTAACTTTTTACTTTCGGCTTTACGAGCTGTGGTGCTTTTCGCGCCCATGACTACAGAGACTAAACGCATGTTACCTTTTGTCGCAGATGCAACTAAGTTAAAGCCTGCACCAGAGGTATGACCGGTTTTAATGCCGTCAACGCTCATGCTTTTATCCCATAACAAGCTGTTACGGTTATATTGCTTAATGCCATTATATTTAAATGATTTTTCACTGTAGATTTTATATTCATCTGGCACATCGCGAATAAGGGCCGCGCCTAATAGCGCCATGTCATAAGCTGTGGTCTTATGTTCGTTGGAATCTAAACCATGGGAGTTTTCAAAATGGCTATCTTGCATCCCCAGTTGTTTTGCCCATGAATTCATTAAATCAACAAACCCATCTTCAGTTCCAGCAATATGCTCAGCCATTGCAACGCAAGCATCATTACCTGATTGAATGATGATGCCACGATTAAGATCGGCAACGGATACTTTCTTGCCAACTTCAATGAACATTTTTGAAGAGTCAGGAAAGTTCTTTGACCAAGCCTTTTTAGAAATGGTAACTTCATCTGAAGGCTTAATGTTGCCAACTTTGATTTCATGACCAATTACATAACTGGTCATCATTTTGGTTAGGCTTGCAGGGTTCAGTTGCTCATAAGCATTGTCTTCCGCAATGACTTGTCCTGTGTTGTAATCCATCAACACATAAGCTTTAGCAGCGACTTTAGGTGCATCTGGTACGATTGTTGGGGCTGCAAAAGAAGAAAAAGAAACAAAAGAGAGCAGCAAAGCTTTGTAAGGAATTTTTGCGAAATTCATCATTTTATAAGCACATTTTTAGTTGATTATGACAAGGTTAGCATGAGTATACCATCAAACATAAGCTATTCGACTGCTCAGATGGGATATGGTTCAATTTTTATAATAACAACTTATTCACTATGATATTACGATTGGAAAATGTTGGTATCTAGTCGCAGCAATACTGAGCTGCAACTCACGCTTAATACTAACGGTCGGTTAGATGACAATATATTGAAAACGGTATGTTATTTTGCTGCAAGCCTACCAAACAATTATGTTTATATTACTGACATTAGTTTTTCACTTATCCACCGTAGAAACTTTCGCATGCTTTTTTTAGGTCGGCAGAATCTATTTCGAGTGCAAGAGTTATCTCGATATGATGTCAACGACGGTTATCGTGAAACTATCAATTCGTCGTTAATAGAATCAAGGTTGAATGAGTTAAAAAGATCAATCATCGAATTTAATCGTCACTCAACCACAATATAACTTTTTGGATACTCTTGGCTGCGTAATTTAAGTAGCAGCTTTTCTGCTAATATATTCTGCTTAATGGGGCCAAGCTGCAGCCGGAAATAGTCATCAATGGCTTGTATACGGCTATTGATTTGATATTTAGCTCTGAGTTTTTTCGCGATGGAACGGAGCTTCAATTTATCTTTAGAAGCAACCAGCTGAATATAATGTTGTTTTGTTATACCGGTAGAGTCTGTTGAGTTTTCAAGTGATTGAGTGGCAGCGTCGAAGTGAATGGCTTCGACTTTGACATTGGCAACACCATTTTTCAGCATCCCGAGTTTGTAAGCAGCGGCATAAGATAAATCGATTACTCGTCCTTGATGAAACGGGCCACGATCATTGACTCGCACAATAACGGTTTTGTTGTTATCTAGATTGGTTACTTTAACGTAACTGGGTAAAGGCAGTGATTTATGGGCACCGGACATCGAATACATGTCATATATTTCACCGTTAGAGGTATGGTATCCATGAAATTTCGCGCCATAGTATGAGGCTTTGCCAAACTCGATAAAGTCTTTCGCACTTGGAAGGACTGAATAATCTTTATTAAATACGGTATAAGGCTTATTGCCTTGCCGAGAATAGGGCTCGTATTTAGGTTTGGCATTTTCTACTTTCGATAAATCGGGTGGATTCTTCGGAGCTTTATCGTGTCGTAGGTGATAGCGAGATGCGCTTTGACAGCCTGATAGGAACAGCACCAACAAAAGTAAACTAAATACAAAAACGCAAGAATTATTTTTCATAAGCTTGCTTCAATTGTTCACTGAATTGATAGACGGCCATCGCATATAACGGACTGTGGTTATAGCGAGTGATCACATAAAAGTTTTTAAGTCCTAGCCAGTACTCTTTGGCTGTGGGTTGCTGTAATTCTACTAGCATAGCAGGTTGGGCAACATCTAAATCAAAATTATGCGCTAAATGTAAGTCTTTGGTTAGAATGTCGGATGCTTTGAATTTAAGCTTCTTTTTATTCCAAATTTTGTTGCGTTCAATCTTGTTAGTTGTACTTACCAGTTTGAGTGCGACAGGCGCACCTTTTTTCCAACCATGTTTATGCAAATAATTGGCAACACTGCCAATTGCATCGGCAGGACTGTTGATTAAATCACGGCTACCGTTTTGGTCAAAATCAACCGCATAATGGCGATAGCTTGAAGAGATAAATTGACCATAACCCATGGCGCCAGCATAAGAGCCTTTAACCTTATTAATGTTAAGTTTCTCTTCTTTGGCTAATTGAATAAATTGAGCCAATTCACTGCGAAAAAACTTCGCTCTGGGTGGATAATAAAAGCCTAAGGTATAAAGGGAGTCCAATACAGGATACTTACCTAAATAAGCACCATAAAAGGTTTCAACGCCAATGATGGCGACAATGGTTTGAGGATCTACTTGAAATTTTTCAGCAGCCTGCTCAATGGTTGATTTATGTTGGCGCCAGAATTTAACCCCTGCTTGCAATCTTTTTTCAGTTAAGAAAATAGGATAATACTGATGCCATGGCTTAGCTTCCCATGGGCGCGAAATAGAATCGATGATTTGCTGGTGATACTTTGCCTTTCCTAAAAGCTTGGTTATGTATTGCTCGCTCATCCCTTTGTCAACTTGTTGTTGAATGAAAGTGGCTTTTAATTCATCTGCGCGTTCGTTTTTAGCTGCGACATTTTGATGAAACAAAACCAGACTCATAACCAGCAATACATAGCAGGAGAAACGCATATAAATGATCCTTATCTATCAATAAAACGTCGGTGAGTATTAATGCTCATTAGAATGCCAAAACCAATCATGAGTGTCATCATTGAAGTGCCACCATAACTGACCAAAGGTAATGGCACACCGACAACCGGTAAAATACCAGAAACCATGCCGATGTTTACAAAAATATAGACAAAAAAGGTTAAGGTAATGCTGCCAGCTAATAATCGGGCGAAGCTGGTTTGCGCACGTGATGCGATAACTAAACCGCGACCAATAATATAAAGATACATAGTTAATAAAATTAAGCTGCCAATTAGCCCAAATTCTTCACCGATGACAGCAAAAATAAAATCGGTATGCCTTTCTGGCAGAAACTCTAGCTGAGATTGAGTACCTTGTAACCATCCTTTGCCCCAAATGCCGCCAGAACCAATGGCAATTTTTGATTGAATAATATGATAACCAGCGCCTAATGGATCTCTTTCAGGATCGAATAATGTGAGGACTCTTGTACGCTGGTAATCGTGCATTAAAAAATACCAAAGCACAGGTAAAAATGATAATAAGCCAAATATTGCTGTACCAACAATTCGCCAACTCATACCGGATAAAAACAATACGAACACCCCAGATGCTGCAACTAGAATAGAGGTACCTAAGTCTGGTTGTTTGGCGATCAATAGGGTCGGGATCAGTAAAATTACGGCTGCACCAGCAAGGTAACGCTTCTTTGGAGGAAGCGGAAATTTACTAATAAACCAAGCAACAGCAATGGGCAAGGCAAGCTTCATAATCTCGGAAGGTTGAAATTCCATAAATCCTAGATTTAACCAGCGTTGAGCACCTTTATTGGTCTCTCCAATAAAGTGGACTGCGATGAGTAGTGCCACTCCAGATAAGTAAATTGGTAACGCCCAGCGCCTTAACATTTCAGGACTAATTTGCGCGAATACAAACATCATAAACAAGGATGCTCCTACGCGAATACCTTGGCGTTCGACCATAGCGAGGTTAGTGCCACTGGCAGAATAGATAACGAACGCACCATAAATCATCAGTGCTAAAATTCCGATAAGCAACGGAAGGTCAATGTGCATTCTGCGCCAAATATTTAGGCGATAATGATCAGATGTCACTGTGGTTCCTCAACTTTAGGTCTGAGTAAGTATTCGTCGAGTAAGGATTTAGCGACAGGGCCTGCGTTCTTACCGCCCCAGCCTGCATTCTCTAGTACAACAGATAATACAATGGTTGGTGCCTCATAGGGAGCATAGGCAACAATTAATGCATTGTCTCTATGTTTTTCACTGATGGCTTTGGCATCGTATTTTTCATCTTGTGCCACGCCAATGACCTGCGCGGTTCCCGTTTTCATCGCTGCGTTATAAGGAGAATTTTTGAAGCGCATTTTGGCCGCGGTTCGATACATGGAATCGTTGACTATTTCCCAGTTATGGTCGTCTTTGAGTTTGATCGGAGGCAGTTCATCAATCGGTGAATCAATTCTTGAATCACTGTCTTGAATGGACATTAATAAATGCGGCACAATTCTGCGGCCTCTGTTAGCGATAATACTGGTAGCTTTCGCCATTTGTATGGGGGTTGCGGTCCAATAGCCTTGACCAATGCCGATGGAAATCGTGTCGCCAACATACCAAGGTTGGTTGTATTTTAATTGTTTCCAATCTTTGTTTGGCATGTTGCCAGATGCTTCTTCATAAATATCAATACCCGAATTTTCACCAAAGCCGAACGGTTCCATAAATTCTGATATTCGATTTACACCGAGCTTATAAGCAAGTTCATAAAAAAAGGTATCACATGACTCGATAATCGCGTGGTGAACGTCAACCCAGCCATGTCCCCATTTTTGCCAGTCGCGATACTTGCGTTCAACGCCCGGAATTTGCCAAAAACCGGGATCCCAAATACGGGTTTGCTCTGTAATCCCCTTATCTTCTAATCCTGCTAATGCCATTAGAGGTTTTATTGTTGATGCGGGTGCATATTGGCCTTGAGTTGCGCGATTGATCAAAGGGCGAGAGTCATTGTTAAGCAATGCACGGTAGGACTTACTTGAAATGCCATGCACAAATTGATTTGGATCATAACTAGGGCTTGAAACCATCGCCAATATGCCGCCATCACGAGGATCTACCGCCACGATTGAGCCTCGTCGTCCTGCAAGGAGTTCCATGGCCTTTTTTTGTAACTCTAAATCAATAGATAAGTAAATATCTTGACCAGGTGTAGGTGCAATACTGGTTAAAGTTCGAATCGTACGGCCTCGATTGTTGACTTCTTCCTCTAAGTGTCCCGGTTTACCGTGCAGCAAATCTTCGTAGAATTTCTCAATGCCTTGCTTACCAATGTCCTTAGTCGCGGCATAGTTTTTCCATTGGTCGTTTTGTTCAAGACGGTTTCTATCTCGTTGATTGATTTTTCCAACGTAACCAAGTACATGAGTAAGTAATTCATTGTGAGGATAGAAACGTTTTAATCCTGCTTCTATAGTTACCCCTGGAAAATCGTGTTGATTGACGGTGAAAACGGCAACTTGTTCAGAGGTTAAGCGGGTTTTGATCGTTAAAGGTTTGAAGCGTCGTTGGTACTTTAAGGATTCTTTAAACGATTCAATTTCATCATCGCTAATATCAATGACTTTCCTTAGTCTACTCAGCGTGCCGTCAATGTCTTTAACTTGCTCAGGTAAAAGTTGCAGTGAATAAAAAGGGCGGTTTTCGGCTAATAACTGACCATGCCTGTCATAAATAAGACCACGACTGGGGGCGACGGGCACAACTCGAATGCGGTTTTCATTTGAACGAGTCGAATAAGTGCTGAAATCATCGACTTGAAGATGATACAAATTAAAAAGAAGTAAGCTAATTAACGCTAATACGCAAACGAAGGTGAAAATGGCTCTTCGTTTAAACAGCGACGCTTCTGCTGCGTGATCATGAATGGTCATTCGCTTTTTTGGCGACACTGAGTATTCTCCACTTATCCGTAATGAAGTGTGTTGCTAGGCCTTTTCAGAGAATCGTTATTCTCTATGGTATGGATGATTGTTATTGACGCTCCAAGCTCGATAAAGACTCTCTGCGACGACAATTCGAACCAAAGGATGGGGTAAGGTTAATGCTGATAAACACCAACTTTGCTTGGCTGCTTGCTTACAAGCAGGTGCAAGTCCTTCTGGTCCGCCAATTAACAAACTGACATCTCGTCCATCAAGTTGCCATTTATTCATCGCAGATGCAAGATCTGGTGTGGTATAATTCTTCCCAGGTAAATCTAAGCTAACAATATGATTGCTCTTAGGAATTGCAGCCAGCATTTGCTCACCTTCTTTATGAAGGATACGAGCAATATCTGCATTTTTTCCGCGTTTACCTGCAGGAATTTCAACTAACTCTAACGCCATATCCCTTGGGAAACGGCGTTGGTATTCTTCAAATCCTTGGGTTACCCAAGCAGGCATTTTGGTGCCAACGGCAATAAGCTGTAGCTTCATTAGGCGTGATTATCTGACCAAAGTTTTTCTAACTGATAGAAGTCACGAGTATGATCTTGCATCACGTGCAAAATAACGTCACCCAAGTCAACTAATACCCACTCACTGCCATCACGACCTTCGATACCAATAGGTGGGAAACCTGCATTTTTGGTTTCCAATGCCACGTATTCGGCGATAGATTTTACGTGAGTCTTCGAAGTACCAGAACAAATAATCATATATTCGGTAATGGTCGATTTCTCTTTTACATCTAATGCGATAATATCTTTTGCTTTTAAGTCATCGACTTTGTCGAGTACATAATCTTTAAGTTCCGCGCCTCGCACGTGTAACACCTCTCTAATATAAAATAGCGACGCAGTATAACAGCCTTTAAAACGGTAATAAATGAATAGCGTCTTGTTTAATTGAAAGTACGGCTGTTAAGTTGCGTTATCGTGCAAACAAGCAAATCAACTTTACTCATCAGATCACTTGCACTATTACAAATTTCTAGGCATCTTAACTCTTGGTCAAAGATCAAGGATGAATATTGTGAGTAAAACGTTAGTGCAGCAGCGATCGCTTTTCATTCCCTACGGAAGTGGACAACTCCATGTTAGGGAAGTGAAACCTACAGCCAAACTTACAAATGACATTCCGCTGATTATGCTGCATGGCTCAATTTCTAATGGCAAAGTATTTTATAGCGCCTCTGGTAAAGGTTTAGCCTGTTTTTTAGCTGAGCAAGGTTTTACTTCTTATGTAATTGATATGCCGGGAAGAGGATTAAGTACTCCTAAGCTTGCTCGTGGTGTAAATCCATCGCAAACTGAGGTGATAACGAATGTGCTCCCGTTAGTTCAAGAGTTCGTATTAGCTCAAAATGATGATATTCAGAAGACGCACTGGATAGGACATTCTTGGGGCGGCGTGTTAATGTCAGCGGCGTTATTGCGATTTCCTAAGCTGCAATCTCAGGTGACTTCGTTAGTCACCTTTGGTACCAAACGCAGATTACGCGCGCGTTCATTGAAAAAGTTTTTGACGGTAGATGTCTTTTGGAAACGTGTCTCTTTGATGTTGATAAAGCTTCAAGGGTACTTACCTGCAGACAAGTTAGGCTTTGGAATGGATAATGAAAGCCAACTTTCGGTGCAGCAGACTTTTGGTTGGCTAGATGGTAAATGGCAAGATCCTGAAGATGGCTTTGATTACCAACAGCAAATCGAAAAATCTAATTTGCCACCAAGTTGGTACTTCGCCGCCCAAAATGATCCTGTACTAGGTAACCCAAAGGATGTCCAAGCTAGCTTAGATGAGTTAAAAATTGATAATGCTAGGTTTACCCTACTATCGAAAAAGAACGGCAATAAGCAGGACTATGATCACGCCAGTATGTTGACTCATTCTAACGCTATTGATGATCATTTCCTTGAGCTAAGCAAGTGGCTAAATAAGCTTACTTGATGTTATATCTATATTTATCGGCTATGGGATTGAGCCTGAATGAACAAGGTTGATCTGATATATATGAAAGCCTTTTGAATCGTTGAGGTAATCCACTTTAGCCTTCATTGTCAACTGGCTTGTAGCGCTGTCACAATATGATGGCGCAGTAACGCATGTGACTACATCCACTTTTTTGGAATTAGTACCAGCAAAGCCATGCACTTCAATTTGATCATACAGTTCGGCTGGGATTTTTATCGGATCGGAATTGATTGATAAACGTGTCCAAGTCCAATCATTTATGCCTTTTTGCTCCCACTGATTTGATATTTTATTGTGAGCGGAAATCCAGATGGTTTCGGCGATACTCGGGGGCTTTGCAGTGTCATTAATGATCAGCATCTCCCCTAAGTCTTCAGCTGAAGAATGAGTGGAATGCAATAAAGACAAGGTAATGACTAAAAAGCGATAAAATAGTTTCATACTAACCAACTTATTTGAGCAGTTTTTAATCTAAAAAAACATCATATACCTGTAATTAATTAAATGCGAGTCAGTTGTGTAATGGTGAGATATAGATAGGAAATTGCAAAGAGCAAGCGATGAACTCTACTTGCTCATTTAATCTTTGAAATACTTTTTATCACATTATGATGCAAGGTTATCTTGCTGACAAAGTAAGTACACAGCGGGTAAAACCAACATCGAAAGTAACGGCGCTGTGATCATGCCGCCAATCATAGGCGCGGCGATACTTTGCATTACTTCGCTTCCAGAACCTGTGCCCCACATGATAGGCAATAATCCTAAAAAGATGGTTGATACTGTCATTGCTTTTGGCCTAATACGCATTACTGCACCATGAAAAATCGCAGTTTTTAAATCTGCTGTGCAGTGGAGCTTACCTTGAGCTTTTGCATCTGCGACTGCGTTGTTCAGATACAATAGCATAATGACACTAAACTCAGCAGCCACACCAGCGAGCGCAATGAGCCCTATGGCTGTTGCCGAAGAATAATTCATACCCAAGACGTAAATTAACCAAGTGCTGCCCACAAGCGCGAATGGCAATGTCAACATAATGCTTATTGCTTGATTTATTTGACCAAACGTCATGATTAAAAGAATAAAAATGATAACTAAGGTAGCAGGCACAACCAATATGAGTTTGTCT
The DNA here is from genome assembly GCA_049608225.1 of Parashewanella sp. Taxonomy (GTDB): domain Bacteria; phylum Pseudomonadota; class Gammaproteobacteria; order Enterobacterales; family Shewanellaceae; genus Parashewanella. The sequence continues at coordinate 60,167 of JBMYXI010000006.1, read as the reverse complement.
TGCACTCGTTGCATATATTCATATTGACCTGAAAACTCAAATGTATAACGAGCTGGTAAAATGAGTTGCTCTGTTATGGCAGTGTTTGCCGTTTTGATGTAATCACCAATTGAAATGTTATTCAGGTCAATGAACACCCAGCTGATCAAGCGTCCATTTTCACTTTTCATCATGGGGGCGCCACGGTTTATGTGAATGTCTGCTACACGATGCAAGGGTAAGTAGTGCCCTTGAGAGGTGACGACTGGAAGCTGCTTTAATTGCTCTAGGTTATCTCGAATATTTCTCGGATAGCGAACATTGATAGGGTAACGTTCGCTACCTTGAATGGACTCGCCAATATTCATACCTCCAATGGCGTAGCGTACGACATCATGTAATTGTTGCTGATTAATACCGTAGCGGCTGGCGACATCCATTTTAGGCGTGATATCAAGATAACGTCCACTGCTGCTGCGCTCGGCGTACACGGATTGTGTACCAGCAATCGGCGCTAAAATTGCTTCTATTTGTTGACCAATTTGCTCTAACTGCTCGACATTATCACCGCTGATCTTAATACCAACAGGGGTTTTAACGCCTGTTGATAGCATATCTATCCGCGTTTTAATTGGTTGCACCCAAGCATTGGTTAACCCGGGAATAGTAACAGTTTGTTGCAGTTGTTTGATGAGTTTGTCGAGTGTCAGCCCTTCTCGCCATTGCGACTTTGGATGAAGCATTATTGTCGTTTCAATCATGGTGAGCGGCGCCGAGTCCGTTGCTGTGTCAGCACGACCAATTTTGCCAAAAACGCGTTTAACTTCGGGAATAGTTTTAATCAGTCGGTCAGTTTGTTGCAGTATTTGTCCTGCTTTGGCTGCACTTATCCCGGGTAATGTCGTTGGCATATACAACAAGTCACCTTCTTCTAGTTCAGGCATAAATTCACTGCCACTTTGATTAAGAGGGTAGTAACTCGTAAGTAATAGAGTTAACGCAATCACCAAGGTTGTTTTAGGAAATTGCAGCACTTTAGTTAATACTGGGCGATAGATAAAAATAAGAGCGCGATTTATTGGGTTGTTATTTTCTTTAGGAATTCGTCCGCGCACCACGTAGCCAATTAACACTGGAATTAAGGTGATGGAGAGCAGCGCTGCTATAGCCATGGTAAAGGTCTTGGTGAAGGCTAACGGTGAAAATAGTCGTCCCTCCTGTGCCTCTAAAGAAAACACTGGCACAAAGCTTAAGGTGATAATCAACAGTGAAAAAAACAAAGCGGGTCCCACTTGAGAGCAGGATGTCGCCACCATTTTCCAATGTTCTTCTGCTGTTGGCATACGACGATTTTCGCTGTTGAATTTTTCAAGGTTCTTATGGAAGTTCTCAACCATAACGATAGAGCCATCAACTACAGCACCGATAGCGATGGCAATGCCACCAAGGCTCATAATGTTCGCATTAATACCAAGTTGATTCATTAACACAAATGCGCCTAAAATAGACAAAGGTAGCACGATTATCGCGACCAAGGTTGAGCGAACATGAAATAGAAATAGCAAGCATATTAATGCAACTACCAGCATTTCTTCACTGATCTTAAATAACAAATTCTCAACAGATGACTCGATCAATTGTGAGCGATCATAAGTCGGGATCACCTCAACACCTTGTGGCAACCCAATTTGCAGCTGTTTGAGTTTGTCTTTTACGGCATTAATGGTCGTTAATGCGTTTTGATTGTTACGCATGACAACAATTCCGCCAACGACTTCACCTTCGCCATTGAGTTCAGCCACGCCGCGACGTGCAGCAGGGCCAATCCTGATTTGAGCGACGTTTTTAAGCTTTAATGCCTGCCCAGAGTGACTGACTTTGCCAAGAGGAATGTTTTCAATTTGTTTAATATTGGTTAGGTAACCCGTTGAGCGCACCATATACTCGGCTTCGGCCATTTCGATCACCGAACCGCCAACCGAATTATTGTTCTGTTTAACGGCATTAATGACAGTGCTTATGTCGAGTTTGTGATCTGCAAGCTGGCTTGGATTGAGCACGATTTGATAACTTTGTTGCATGCCACCAATGGTTGCCACTTCTGCAACACCGGGCACGCTTTGCAGCCCTTGTTTCAAATACCAATTCTGCAAGCTAGTGAGCTCAGCTAAATTTTGTTTACCTGATTTGTCAACCAACGCGTATTCAAAAATCCAACCAACGCCAGATGCATCAGGACCTAATTGTGGTTTTACGCCTTGAGGCAGCAGGTTATTTGCTTGTGATAGTGTTTCTTGAACACGGCTTCGTGCCCAGTATGTATCAGTATCATCATCAAAAATGACATAAATATATGAGTCGCCAAAAAATGAGTAACCTCTCACTGTTTTGGCACCGGGCACCGATAACAAAATGTTAGAAAGTGGATAAGTGACTTGCTGCTCGATTAATTGCGGTGCTTGCCCTGCAAAATGGGTTTTGACGATCACTTGTGTGTCAGATAGATCAGGCAGTGCATCTAATGGAGTGTGCTTTAATTCAACCAGTCCCCAAAGTGCTAATAAGCCACTCAAAAGTAAGATGACCAGTCTGTGCTTTAAGGATGAATAAATAATACGTTTAAGCATTATTGTTCTCCTTGTTTGTTATTCATTAAGCGATTCAAACTGCCCCGTAAACTCGCTTCGGAATCAAGCAAAAATTGACCTGAGACTACAACCGACTGACCTTGAGTAATGCCAGATAGAATTTCAACTCGACCTTGGCGTTTCAATCCAATTGTTACTGGTACTGCGGTAAAGCTGTTATCTGCTGACTGCAAGATCACTCGGTTTTGATTATCGACTTGAATAAGGGCCTCTTGAGGAACGGTGATCACATCATGTTTTGGTCCACCAAACAGTGATACATTGACTAAAGTATTTGCCTTTAATGGTGTTTGCGGATTTGGAATGATTATCCGCACTTGAACACTACGAGTGATGGGATCTAGCTCTGGATAGATATAATCTACTTTCCCCATCAGAGTTTGAGGATTGTTTGATATAAGCTTTATTTCAACATCCGTGCCTTTTGACAGCCAAACGAGATTAGGATCAAATACTTCAGCAATAACCCAAAGGTGTTTGAGGTTTGCGATGGCAAGCATCTCAATATTAGGTTCAATATACATGCCTTTTCTGACATTTAATTTTTGGATAATGCCGTCTTGCGGTGAATGAATACTGACCAAGTGTTGGCTTTGCTTATTTATTTCTAATTGTTGAATTTGTTTTGAGTTAAAACCGAGTAATCGTAATCTTTGTTTTGCTTTGGTCATGAGATCACGGTACTTGAATTGAGGATCTCCTTCATCAACCGCTTCTAGTGCAAGCAAGAAATCATTTTGAGCATTGATCAGTTCAGGTGAATAAATTTGATAAAGCAACTGTCCTTTTTTTACTTGTTCGCCTGCTGAATGAATCGCCAGAGATTCGACCCAACCACTGACTCGAGAATGTTGATGGTAAATCTCGCTCTCATCATATTGCACTCGACCGACGGTGTTTAAATATTGCCATAAGGTTTGTCTCGTCGCAGGCTCAACTTTTATCGCCAGTGCTTGTTTCATGGCTCCTGAAACAGTGATAGCACTGGTTGTATTGGTGTTTGATGGTAATACTTCAACCAAGTCCATACCGCAAATAGGGCAGTCGCCCTGATGATCTTTAACTATGTGGCTGTGCATTGGGCAGACGAATTTTTTGCTCACTGAAGGAAATGTTTTTTCAAATGAACGATGAGATGAATGGATACTTTGTGCAAATGCAATGCTGCTAACCAATAGGCACACTAAGCCTATAACTTTATAAATATACTGCATAACAATACCTGTCGTTAAAAATACTTAGCATCTAATGATGCCGAATAAAGGAAATTAGGTAGGTTATTTAGTGATCGGTGGGCGTAATAGGTTATTGGATAAGAAGGAATAAAAATGTTGAGGGAGACAAGCGTTATCTTGATTTCCATTAACTCCAAGCTGCAAACTTGATGCGATACAAAGAATACTCGCACCAGCTGGAGAAGTAACGCACTGGCTGCACTCATTACTGCATTGGTGTTGTTCATCACCTTGTGAGCAACATTCTCTGACTTCGCCTGCTGAAGATGTAAGGTGATGCTGACAGTGTTCCATCATGGCAGGTGCATCATTGCTGGTGGAGTTATGAGAAGAGGACATTGAAACAGGGGCTACAGTAGCTTGTGCACTTTGGGCAACAAGCTGCAAGCAAAAACTAATGAGGATAAATACTGTTAATGCGAGCTGTTTCATTGCGTGTGACGTTTGGTTTAGGTGTGTTTATCTTATCATAGACCATATTTATAAGGATCATATTTCATTAGGTTTGTGGCTTACTGAGAGCTAATAATGCACTACTTAAACCCTATAGGTATAGTTGTTCGCTCTACTTGACTAGAGCGAACAAAGTAGATGTATTACAAATGGTTAAGTTTTATTTGACGATCTCAAAGAACCTTTGGTTCAAGCCTCCATTCGCTCCCCAACGCTTAATTAATGCACCATTCTCAGTACCAGTAGCATCAATAACCGCATTGATATCTAGGTCTGAATGGAAGGTGCCTTTCGGTGTGCGAGTAAACTTTTGTTCAGGCGCAGTGCTATGACACCGTAAAGGGACAAACCGACCATTTAACTTATTGTAACTCATACAAATATTTGGCATTTTACTCTTCAACTGACGAGTGGTTAAATCGTAGTGCCATTGTTGGTTATCTCCACTATGGCAAGTATATAAAATCAATTTATTAGCATTAGGGTTAGCAGAAGGAATATCAATACACTTACCAGACCAGCTATCTCTTAAGTTGGCATAGTAGGCCGGCACTGTTGGACCTTTAACGAACACTGGCACCCAAGATTTTAATTGCGTATTTTCAGATGGGTAGCTTTGAAGGGTAACATTTCCATTGTTTTTATCAGCGGTAAATGACAGATCTCGTGCGAAGATTGGCGATAAGCGGCTGCCAGTATTGTCTATACCTACAAAACGTTGAGCTCCCACTTCAAATTGAGCAGCAGTGTGATCGAGGCAAGGTTTTACACTTAAGGTATTGCCTTCATGATAAGTACCGTTATCAATGGTCACACATTGATTGTTAGTTTTATTGATTAACTTGTTTGATAAAGGATCATAATGCCAAAGTTGATTTTGATTAGCTGTGCAGGTTTCTTGAATCACTTTCTGAGAAGCTCCAGCATAACTTAGACACTTTTTAGTCCCAGGTGACAGCATTTGATACCATTTAGTCGTGATTGGAGAGTTTGCTGCGATTGCATTCCATACTTGTTGTGCTTGGTTGTTTTTACCATGAATAATTACATGGGCACCATTGTGTTCACCAGCCATATCCATCACACCCCGATTTGGATTATCGAAGTAAACTTCATTATTTTTCATGGTAACGCGAGCATTAGGTGTTGGATTTTCACTACAGCTTCTAACGAACAATCCACGTCCATGTAACGAGCCGTTACCATTTGGCCATTGGCCTTCGACATTAAGACATAAACCTAAAGAACGGTTTTGTAGCTGTTGGGTGTTTTTTAAGTAACGCCACTGCTGACGAACATCACCATTACACTTGCTAGCGACGATACGTTTATTGTCAGATTCAGTTTGCTTTTTAACTTCTAAACATTTGCCAACTCGGTGCTCTCGCAGATAGAAAAAAATATCATTGCCAGCAATCTTGCTGGTTGGGAAATCTTTTGCTGGAACCCCTGTTATCCCTCCAGGTTGAACTGAGTCGAGAAATGGGCCAGATGTATGGGTATAGATATCAATAAACGGAAATGGGAAAAACCAGCCGCCAACAAAGGTAATACTGGTCGCTTTTAGTTTATCGCCTGTTAATCCGCAGGTCATAGGAGGAAGCCTTAAAGGGCCACCACAGAATTTGTTATCTAATGGTGATAGGCCTGTTCTGAAATGCCCAGTCACAGTGTTGGTTGCTAAGATAAGAGAACGTTTAGCCCGTGGAAGATCAACTGTTGTTGCAGGGTTAATGGTCGTGTATTTACCACCGGCATTTAAACAGAGTCCTTTTCGTAGATAACGACGCGTAGCAACTCCTCGTCCTTCACTCTCAATGACACGACCATTGGGATCAATGCAAACATGAAGTTTAAATGGCAGGAGACTGCGAAAGCGGATGAAGTTATCGGGATCATCAGGAACACCTGCAGCATAGGCTTGTCCTGTTAAAGCAAGCGAAAATAGCGCCCCTTTGAATATGTTTATTTTTTTCATTAATACAACCTTGTATTTTTATTAACACTTAGGGTTTAGATACTAGTGCCTAAGCACTAGGTTATAAATTAGAACGAAAAGGAATAAAAATAATTTCACAACTTTAACATTTTATTTACATTGGCTACTGTTTAAGAAAAATGAATAAACTTTATACTGTGAAAAAATAGCGATATTGATTGTGGTTAGGTGGGGATACGGTTTTCGTTCAAAGTAAATTTTCAACTGAAATATGACGGGGCGTTTAGCGATGATTTAATGTCAAGTATGAGCTCAGAGATGAAGTAGCGCCATTCATGCTTGATGATAATGAATTACAAATTTCGTTTATTATTGTCTTACATATGAGCTTAACTACTATTTCTTAAGGCAGCCCAACGCACTGGGCTGCCTTTAAATCACATTAAGTGCGGCATTACCTTAAGTTATTAAAGAATGGGGACCATTCCTGTTTTCTTCTTTCTGCAGCACTCGCAGAGTCTGGTAATTTAGGAGCAACAGTTAAGGCTGAATTATTGTTATTCAGCTGTAGAACATAACCTTCTTTACCATTAGCTAGTGTTTCTAGTTTTGCTTCATTCCAACGCCAGCGTTGACTGTTACTATTACCACATTGTTGAATTGCAATGCGGTTATCTGAGCGAACGGTCAAACACTGATTAGGGTTAACTCTGGAGCGATATCGCATATTACCATCCAGTCCCCAAGTTTGGTTGATGCCTTTATGACAAGTCCAACTAATAGCACGACCATTGGCTTCATCGATACATTGATTGTCAGCACCTTCTGCTTTTATGTAAACATTAGGTTCAACAGAAAACGCAGGGTGACCCCAATCAACTACAAACTGATTTGACCAACGCTTTGTTCTAACATCGCTTTTTAGTGAGTTATACGCAAAGAAAAAAATTGGAACATTCAAGGTTCTGGTTGCAAATAATGATGCCGTTCTAAGGTTAGTTATGATACTAAACTGAGTTGTTCCCGTTTTATTTCTCGGTGCTTTGAAGACAAAATCGAACTTAGGTTTAAAGTTTGAATAAGCGATAGGTGTTACTCTTGGAGATAGTGCTGGATTTAGGATCGGACTTGAATCTGCTGCACCAGATGTTTTTCGACATGGGCCTCCATCACCAGTTAAATATCTGCAATAATCACTGCTTCTTTCGTAACTGAACCCAGCAAGCTTCCCGTTATCGAAATTTCTAACGCTATATTCAGACTGGGTATATCGAATAGCTCTACTTTCATTTATAGAAAAGCCAACATTGGCGCCGACGCCTACTTTTGGTCCCTGACCATCTACTTGAGCATTTGCAGAAGCCCCTGCACTAATTGTAAAACCACTGGTTTCGGTGTAATCGTTCATAGGATTAGGATTTTGAGGAAAACTACGATGAATAATTACGCCATCAGAGTTTGTTACAGGACTCACCTCTTGTGTAAATGAGTGAATAATAGGGTCCATCCGATAACGTCTAAAGACATGGCTGGTATAGTCGATAGTTTTGACTCGTAATTGATTACTCAAATGAATACCAGCACCAGTTCCATCAGTATCATTTATCGTTACGCGGAAAAATTTACCCTCAGTCGCATTACTACCAGGTAGAGAACTCACTAACCTTAACGTCATGGTAAGATCGACTTTAGCACGATTGGCTGCACAATCATCAGCAGAGCCAGAAAGTTGATTTGATGGGTAATGATTGAGCTCTTTTGCGTGACGACAGCTCAGGTTTTCTGAGATACGTATTTTACGGGTAACCCCTGGACGATAAGCAGCGGTAGAACTTGCTGAAGCAAAAGCGTTAATTCCACTAAAACTTGGAGATTGCAGTGACTTGTTTACGCTCTCAACGCTATTTTTAATCGGTAACTGAGCTAATGCAGCGGCAAGATTATCTCTCAATCTATCAAAATTAATATTTTGGTAGTCTGAGCTTTCTAAATCAACCGAGTTATTGATTGCGTGAGTATACATTTCATTCTCATGCTGATAGATAAGCATCAATGGTGCAGCGACAGATACACCTAGAATGGTAGCTAACTTATTGTTTATCTCGTCAGCATGTTGTGAGCCAGTATTATCAAGCAGTATGATTTTTTGTTGAGCTAATTGCTTGAAGACTTCATTTCTTAAGTCAATCGCTGAACTTGTTTTGGTATTCACATAATGAATGTTATCTAGATTAATCTGATGTTCCAAATAATTCTCGGCAAAAAATGACTCACTAGCCATCACTGATGTTGTAGCAACTACAGAGCATGAAAAGAGTGCAGCGCTGAGAATAGACCTTTTAAATTCAAAATTCTTAAAGTGCATATCTATGCAATTCCTTTTTCTTAGACTTTCTTAGTAAACAGCCTTTTTCATCTCGGAATACTGCAAGCCTGTACAATATTTCAACGCAAGAAAAACTATAATAATGTAGTGATATCAAGCTTTCTTGGTATTAAAAACATTTCACGCTTTCTCGAGACAACTTAGTAAGCTGATAGATTGTTTTTTGGATCGATTATTTTGAATTTGGCCAAATTCATAGCGATAGAACTTAGACTCTAGTGTCTGAATTCTAACCACTGCTTATATAGAACGGCATACCGCAAAGATTATTTCAAATTCTGAATTTTTTTATGAAAGCAGTGTTTTATCCAATTTCAGGGTTAATAAGTAGTAGTATCTATAGGTGAGAAGAGTGCAAAGCAAATTAATACAATTCAAATTGTTTAATATAGGCTTCAGTCTCTGGTAATAAAGCAGATGAAATAAGGTTGTTTTTGCTCACACTTTCACTCATATTTTGTCGAACCTCGGTTGATGAAAAAGGTTGTGGTGTGACATTTATGTGAAAAATTCTGCCGTTGCGAGCGTGAGAAAATTGTTCAGGTAGAGCATAACGTGTTTGCAGTTCGTCACAGGTCGTGGCTGAATAATCTGGTCGTCGTGTAACAGCGATATCACAAAGATCAAAAAGTTTCTGGTATTGATACCAAGTTGGCAATGACAATAATGAATCTGTGCCCATGATAAAAACAAAGTGATAAGTCGGGTATCGCTTTGTTAGTTCGTCTAACGTATTGGCCGAATAGCTAGGTGTATCACGACTGACTTCAATATCACACAGTTCAAACTCATGGTATTTGTCACAAACCTGTTTTACCATCGTGAGCCGATGCTTTACTGCACTAATGCCTTGTTTATGTGGTGGAATATGGTTTGGCATTAGCCAAACTTTATCTAAGTTTAGTGCTTGTTTGACCTCGAGAGCGGGACGGATATGACCAAAATGTATGGGATCGAAAGTACCGCCTAAAATTCCAATACGCATAAAGAGTTATAACTCAATATGAGCAAGCGACTGATGGGCGACAGGATCAAACAATAAACACAAATGACTTATTGCCGTCCAATCTTCAATACCTTGCTGTTTTAAGTTGAGTTCGATCTGTGAAGCCATGGCTTGCATATGTTCAATATTCGACAAACTTAAGCGATTTAACGCATCTTGATATAAGGGCTTACGTTTATCCCAAATTCGATGCTTCTTCCAAAGTGGTGCTAAATTTTGCCTCTGTTGTTGCGCGAGCTTAAGAACTAATAAAATATTTAGTTCTTTAAATAATGCCCACAAGATGATCGGCATTGCAGTGTCTTCAGCTTTCAGTTGCGCGAGCATGTGTTGAGATTTACTTTTACGATTACTTAACAAAGCATCACTAAGTTGAAATACGTTAAAACGGGATTGATCTTCAAAGTAGTGGCTTAATTCTTCTGCATTTATGCTTCTGTCAGGCGCTAATAATTGCAGAAGTTGCAGCGCTTGATCGGCTGCAAGTAAATTACCTTCATATAAGGTAACTAACAAAGCTCTTGCGTCAGCATGCAAATGTAAATTGAAAAAACGAATTCTATTATCCAACCAGCGTTGAAATTGTGTTGCTTCAGGTGTGGTGCAAGGTAAATAAATTCCTTGGCTGTCTAATGACTTAAACCATTTACTGTTGGTCTGTTCGGCGGTAATTTTAGGGCCTTGAATGATAAACAGGACATCAGGGTTGGGTTGTGCCATTAGTTGGTTGAAGATCTTACTGCCGTCAGCACCGGGCTTACCAGTAGGCAGAGTGAGCTCAATAATACGTTTACTGGCAAATAAACTCATGGCTTGCCATTCAGAAACTAACTCATTCCAACTGAAGTGATTATCTTGTTGAAGTTGCACGCGTTCGTCAAACTGTTGCTGCTTCGCTGCGTGCAAAATCTGTTGCTTGCAGTTATCCAATAACCAAGGATCGTCACCAAAGAGTAGATACACTTGTTTAAGTGGACTAAGGTGTTGAGGAAGTTGATCGGGATAAACTCGCATCTTAGGATTTACCCTTCTAACGCAGCAATATTTTGTAAAATTTTGTCAGCAGCTTGTTGACGCATCTCTTTGACCAACAACTGCATTTCACGGCTTTTCGCTGATGCGGTGCGTGGATCATCAAGGTAATCGCGACGAATGAGGACTTCAAAAGGCTGGGCTTCTTTGCTTGGCAGGCTTACGCTGAACTTTACATGATAAATTAATTCATATTCAGCGACATTACCTGTTGGATAAAGCGATAAAGCTGAACGTTCAAGTGAATCACTTATCAGGTTTATTTGTGGCACCTTAGCGTTATTTTTTACAATCTTGATGTTACTAAAGCGAAGTCTCTCTCGAACTAATCGAGTTAATTCACTGAATTGATCAGGGCTATTCACACTGACTGTTTGTAATGCCTTAGGGATCAAATAACTTCCCTGTAATTTAAAGCCACATCCAGCACTGAGCAAAATGCTCAGTGCCATCATGGCGAAACCTATGCGTTTTATTAGCATCTGTGTTCGCATTCCTTTGGGGTTAATTTGCGACAATGTTTAAAAGTTTACCCGGAACGTAAATCACTTTACGAATTGTATTGCCGTCGGTGTACTTTTGCACTTTGTCATCCGCTAAGCCTAATGCTTCAACTTCGTCTTTGCTGGCATCAGCTGCAACGGTAATTTTAGCACGCAACTTACCATTAACTTGAACAATGATCAGTTTACTGTCTTCAACTAAAGCTGATTCATCAACTTCTGGCCAGCGGCTGTCTTCAATCATTCCTTCATTGCCAAGCTCTTGCCATAACTGGAAGCTCATGTGTGGCGTGATTGGGTAAAGCAAACGCGCAATGGCAGATAATGCTTCAGCAATAATTGCACGGTCTTGTTCACTGTTTTTGTTGGCTTTTTGTAGATGGTTCATCAATTCCATTACTGCAGCAATGGCGGTGTTGAACATTTGGCGACGACCAATATCATCACTGACTTTTTGGATTGTTTTATGAAGTTCACGACGCAAGGCTTTTTGATCGCCAGTTAACGCTGATTTATCAAGCTCAACGGCCTTGCCTTCATTGGTGTGATCGACAGCTAACTTCCATAAACGTTTTAAGAAACGATGCGCGCCTTCAACACCAGACTCTTGCCACTCAAGTGTTAGCTCTGGTGGGGCTGCGAACATAATAAACAAACGCACGGTATCGGCACCAAATTTCTCAACCATTTCTTGAGGGTCAATGCCGTTGTTTTTTGACTTAGACATTTTGCTCATGCCAGTGTAAGTCAATTCATTGCCATTTTTATCAATAGCTTTGGTCACACGTCCTTTATCGTCTTTTTCAAGTTCAACGACGTCAGCTGGCGATACCCAAACTCGTGCACCTTTGCTATTGGTGTAGTAGTAAGCGTCTGCCAATACCATGCCTTGAGTCAATAACTGTTTTGCTGGCTCGCTGGAGTTAACCATGCCTGCATCACGCAGCAATTTATGGAAGAAACGGAAATACAACAGGTGCATACACGCGTGTTCGATACCACCAATGTATTGATCGACAGGCAACCAGTAGTTGGCTTTTGTTGGATCTAACATTTCGTCGGCATGGGGGCTGCAATAACGGGCGTAATACCAGCTTGATTCCATAAAGGTATCAAAGGTATCAGTTTCACGGGTGGCGTTTTGACCGTTAATTTGGATTTTAGCCCAATCCTTATCGGCTTTAATCGGACTTTGAACGCCGTCCATGACCACATCTTCAGGCAGAACCACTGGCAGCTGTTCTTCAGGGATTGGTACAACGGTGCCATCTTCCATGGTTGCCATCGGGATTGGTGAACCCCAATAGCGTTGGCGCGACACGCCCCAATCACGTAAACGATAATTTACTTTACGGCTGCCTTTGTTTTCCGCTTCTAGCATAGAGGCTATAGCATCAAAGGCTTGCTGGAAATCCAGTCCATCAAATTCATTAGAGTTAAACAGCACGCCTTTATCGGTATAAGCTTGCTCACTTACGTCTACTTCAGCATCTGCTGGTTTGATAACCGCTTCGATATCTAAACCAAACTTGGTCGCAAATTCATAATCACGTTGATCGTGTGCGGGGACAGACATCACTGCGCCAGTTCCGTAGTTCATCAACACGAAGTTTGCCGCCCAAATCGGTACTTGCTTACCTGAAATAGGGTGAGTTGCGTAGAGACCGGTAAAGACGCCTTTTTTATCGATGGTGGCAATGTCAGCTTCAGAAGTTGAGCTATTTTTGCATTCTTCAATAAATGCGGCGAGCTCAGGGTTATTGCTTGCTGCTTGCTCTGCTAATGGATGACCAGCTGCAATGGCAACATAAGTGACGCCCATTAGTGTGTCTGGACGGGTAGTGTAAATATCAAATGACTGCTCAGAGTCGGCAACATTAAAGGTGATTTCCAGCCCTTCACTGCGGCCAATCCAATTGCGTTGCATGGCTTTTACTTGATCTGGCCAGTCAGGCAGATCGTCTAAATCGTTGATCAACTCTTCAGCATAAGCCGTGATCTTGATAAACCATTGCGGAATGTCTTTTTGCTCAACCGGAGTGTCACAGCGCCAGCAACAGCCATCTTGTACTTGCTCATTGGCAAGGACGGTTTGGTCGTTCGGGCACCAGTTAACCGAAGCGGTTTTCTTATAAACTAAGCCTTTTTCATAAAGCTTAGTGAAAAACCACTGTTCCCAACGATAATATTCAGGTGTACAAGTGGCAAACTCACGATTCCAGTCATACCCAAAACCCAACATTTTCAGTTGTTTCTTCATGTAATCGATATTTTCGTAAGTCCAAGGGGCTGGTGCCGTTTTATTGTTGATTGCGGCATTTTCGGCGGGTAAGCCGAAAGAGTCCCATCCAATCGGTTGCAATACGTTTTTGCCTTGTAAGCGTTGGTAGCGGGAAATGACATCACCGATAGTGTAATTGCGCACATGGCCCATGTGCAAACGACCTGAAGGGTAAGGGAACATCGACAAGCAATAGTATTTCTCTTTGCTTTCATCTTCAGTAACTTCAAAAGTTTTGTTTTCCGCCCAGTGCTGCTGCACTTTGGCTTCGATCTCTAAATGGTTATATTGCTCTTGCATTTATCTCTTCCAGCTATTGCTTGCAAATATGCGGCTCAAAATTTTGATCTGACGCTTAGTTTACTCAGCGAAATAGGCATAGGATAAACTATATCGGGGTTGCATTGAACTTAAATCCGTTGTTTTAAGGGAGTCTTAAAGATGAGTGAAAGAAGTAATGCATTATTGACGCTTTATCACCAGCTTATTGAGCATATGAAGAATGAATACCAACGAGACCATTCATTAACTGCTAAGGATTTATATCAGTCCGTCTCTCAAGGTAAGCAATTTTTGCGCTTAAAAAACATTTCTAATGGAAAAGAACTTGATTTGGTTGAGGAGTTTTTAAAGCGAGATATCTCTGCTTTCTTACAGCAGCAAAATGCACAAGATTTATCAATAAGCCCGACGTTAATTTCTATTGAAAATACCTTGTGGCATTGGCTTGGGGAAATCACAGATAAAAGCCAAGTTGAGTGGTATGAATTAGTGAAAGACTTAAATCAAGATGGTATTTATCAGGCAGGAGAAATTGTCAGTCAAGGGCGGATGATTTGTGAAAAATGCGGCCACAACATTAATATTGAATTTCCGTGTTTAATAAGCGACTGCCCCGAATGTGAGGGGCGTGAGTTTTTACGACTGCCCTTAAATCCATAGGATCAGTTAAAAAACACTCACGCATAATTAATATTCAGTTAATGGTTCAAATGAGCATTACTTATATACTCGGCCTAACTGTAAAATATTAATCTTAAAGCGGGAGCGTATTTATGGCTCTGGAAGGGTTAGCTCATTCTGTTACTTTTCAAGCAGATTACGGCAGCCAATCAACTACAGTTCTTGAACATAAGGCAGGCTTTGTTCCGCCCCGAGCTGCTGCTAAAGGAGAATACGGAGTATCTAAAGGTGGAGATAACACATTAAAACATAATAATGCCGTCCAAAAATTGTTTACTACGTCAGAGGAAACAAGAGCTTCTGAAGATGGGAATCAACCTCTAATAACGGCTTATAAAAATGACAACGTCAACGCAGCGTTATCTATTATTGAAAAGCAGGGAGTAAACACTCAACGTGAATCTATTGCGCCCATTGCGTTAGCTTGCCGTGAGGGGGCTTCGGCAGACATGATATTAAAACTTTTCAAATGGGCTAAATCTCATAACATAAAGGTATCAGAGACACAAAAAGCGCTGTGTCTAGAATTGTGCGCTGCTCATTGCTTACCCAATCAGTTAGAAATTGTATTGGAACAAGGTATCCACCCTGACAATTACCACAGTTCGGGGAGTGCCACTCCTCTTATCCGAGTATTGGTCAATGCAAAAAGTCACAGAGAACACATGGCGGATGCATTAATCAGAAAAGGCGCTAGCTTAGAGGTGCGAGATAGCAAAACAGGCAATACGCCGTTGATGCATGTTGCTCAATTTGCTTCTTGCCTTACCTTACTCTTTATACTTAGTAAAAACACTAAGTTAACAGCAATCAATAGAGAGGGGAATAACGCTCTTCACTTTGCGGTGTGCGTAGGGAAGTTGAGGAATGCAGAATTAATTGCGATGAAAGATAATAGTTTGATGTCGCTAAAAAACGCTCAAGGATGGACACCATTTCAGGTGGTTGGTCGTCTTATGGATAGCCAAAATCTCGATCCCGCAGCCCGCTACACTTATGAAAGTTTAACTGTTGCAGCAATCGAACAGGAAATATGGATCATCGCGCTCAAACTTTACTTGGATAATCCCAGATCTTATGAGCGAATTTCAAAGAACTCTGATTTGGTTGAACGGGTTGAAAAAGTTGAAGAAGTAGCAACTTTTCGAAGTAAGCTCAGAGATAAAGAACTCAAAAAAAGTCCAGATGTTATTCCGCTATGTTGTTTATATTATTTAATAAAGGGCGCTCACTATCCGTTGATTGAGCATGCTCTAAAAGATGATGCTTCTTTATTAGTGAAATTAAATGGTGAATCAAAAGTGATGAAGCAGCTCGACAAGCAGCAAACTAAATTTGTTACAAGTCGAGTTGGAAGAGGGACTTTAGCTACTGTTTCAACTCCTATTGTCTCGACTTCAACTGACGTTTAGTGAGCTATCAGTGAGGTTTTTATGGCTGGACCTGTTAATAGAGATATATCGATGCTGCCGACTTTGCTGACCGATGAGCAGCAAAGCGGCTCAGTTGATGCTTTGGATTCCGGCGTTGATGATTCAGGTCGATTTAATCAAGTTTCCCCAAGCTTATTGAGTGTTAATGGTCAGGACTTTCTTGCTATTAAATGTGACGTGAACCCTACTGGTGTGTATTTAAACGAAACGCAAGTGCATCAAAATAATTTAACGACGGATGAGTTGCAAGGCTCATTATCACTCCCTTCAACTTCAGCATCGAAACCTATATCACCATCGCCTCAAATCAGTGTTCGTGAGCAAACAATAAGTCGACTTGCTGAGCATTTTGTAAACGTTAACTTCAAAAGTTGGGAGCATTTTGCAATCAAGATAGGAGTGCCATTTTCGAAGGTTTATGGCTTGTTGCCGAAGAACGATAAGCCTTCACAATCTCAACTTGAGTCACTGTTTCGTTTGTGCTTTAAAGAGTTTGACTCTCAAGGCAAAACAGCTGCGGATATTCGGAGTTCATGCATAGCCTTATTAAAACAGTTGAAAATGAAGGAAAAAGAATTTCAGCAACTCGAAGCGCTTCACATTCAATGGTATTGATTGATGCGTAGAGTCAATCTCTGAACGGATTATTCGGATGCATAGTCCAGTTGGTATAAGGCTTATCAGTAATCTTTTGCCCCATGGTTATGCAATTGGGAACAGGGCAAGTGATTTGACATAAATTACAACCTACACACTCTTGCTCTATTACTTCAAAACGGCGACTGCCATCCGCAGTTTCTTGCATTGAAATTGCTTGGTGTGCGGTATCTTCGCAAGCGGCATAACAGCGACCACACTCTATGCAGGCATCTTGGTTAATCTCTGCGATGATTTTGTAGTTTAGATCGAGGTATTTCCAGTCCGTGAGGTTGGGTATGGCTAGGCCGCGGAAATCGTCGGTTTTTTTATAGCCCTTTGAATCCATCCAATTCTTCAGACCATCACTAAGTTCGTCAATAATTTTAAAACCATGCAGCATAGCTGCAGTACACACTTGTACATTGCTAGCGCCTAAAGCGATAAACTCAGCGGCATCACGCCATGTTGAAATACCGCCTATGCCAGACATAGGTAAATTTGCAGTAAAAGAATTTCTGGCGATCTGTCCAACCATGTTTAATGCAATCGGTTTTACCGCATTACCGCAATAACCACCGCTGGTGAACTTGCCGTCTACTGTTGGCATACCTGCCATGTTATCAAGATCAACTTGAGTAATAGAGTTAATCGTATTAATTAGTGACACGGCATCTGCGCCGCCTTTTTTGGCTGCGGTTGCGGATAATAAGATATTGGTAATGTTTGGTGTGAGTTTGACGATGACAGGAATGTTGATGTGTTTTTTACACCAAGCCGTGACCATTTCGACGTATTCAGGTACTTGGCCGACTGCCGCGCCCATTCCACGTTCTGGCATACCGTGAGGGCAACCAAAATTTAACTCGATACCATCACAATAGGTTTCAGCAACTTTTTGGAGCATAAGTTGCCAGTTTTTTTCTTCGCAAGGTACCATGAGTGAGGTGATCAGCGCTCTATCGGGCCAATCTTTTTTGGTTTGTGTTATTTCGTCTAAGTTGACTTGCAAAGGACGATCACTGACAAGCTCAATGTTATTGATACCAATGATTTCGCCTGATTGACTTTTGTGTGCGGCATAGCGTGAACTGACGTTCACGATTTCGGGATCTTCACCAAGCGTTTTCCAAACTACGCCACCCCAGCCCGCTTCAAATGCACGGTAAACATTATAGGCTTTGTCTGTTGGCGGTGCAGAAGCAAGCCAAAATGGATTTGGTGATTTAATGCCGATAAAATCATTACTTAGATCTGCCATAGGTCACCTTGAAGATTCAGTGAGATATTGATGAATTGAAATCGCTGCTTGTTTACCATCTTCCACCGCTTGCACAGTTAGGTCTTCTGCATCTGAATCAGTACAGTCTCCCCCCGCCCATACATTTTTTAGCGATGTTTTAAATGCAGCGTCAACTTTAATACGTGCTTTATGTAGCTCTGGTGCTTCATTACCGATAAAGCATTCCGTTAATAACTCTTGGCCTATGGCTTTAAAAACGGTATCAGCATCCAGTGAAAACAGATTGTCATAGCTTTGCAAGTTACCATCACTATCAAGGCAAGTCTGTTCGAATTTAATGCCAATAATGTGCTTTTCATCGTTGAGTTTTAGTCCTACCGGGTTAGCCCATGTGACAATTTTTACATCATTTTGTTTAGCGAATTCGATTTCTTTATGAGTGGCTGACATGTGCTTTTCGCCTCGACGATAAACAAGGGTGACATTAGTCGCGCCCAAACGCTTACTTTGGCAAGCAATATCAATGGCGGTGTTACCCGCACCAATAACTATGATGTTGTCGCCAATGTTAAGCTCTGAAAACTGCGAAGATTGTCGCAGCTTAGCAATGTAATCGAGGCTGTTTTCTAATCCTTTGATCTCTTGTTGCTCTAAGCCTAAGGCTTTACTGCCAGTAAGTCCGATGCCTAAAAACACCGCGTGGTATTTTTTTCTGAGCTCGTCCAGTTGTATATTTCTTCCAAGTTCGCATTGTGTTTTGAGTTCAATACCGCCTAGTTCTAGGATGAAGTCGACCTCTTTCTGAGCAAAATTATCGACCATTTTGTATTGAGCAATGCCATACTCATTGAGACCACCACCTTTGGGGTTTTTATCAAAAATAGTTACTTGATGACCTTGACGAGCAAGGTGATGGGCGCAAGCTAAACCTGCAGGCCCAGAACCCACAATAGCAACTTTCTTGCCTGTTTCAGTTTGTCGGGTAAAAGGGTGGCAGTCTGTTTGAAAATTATCGAGTGCGAATCGCTGTAATCGAGCTATTTTTATCGGAGCATTTTCAGGTGTTTTATTTCGAACACAGACCCCTTCACATAATATTTCCGTTGGGCAGACGCGGGCGCAACTTCCACCCAAAATGTTGGCATCTAGAATTGTTTTAGCTGCACCATTGGTATTGCCATCAGCAATCTTTTGAATAAAAGAGGGTATATTAATTTTAGTTGGGCAAGCTGAAATACAGGGGGCATCTTCACAATACAGACAACGATTGGCTTCAATGTGAGCCTGATAATTGGTTAGTGCTGGTTTTATATCACTGAAATTTTGTTGGTATTCTTCTATGGTGAGTCGGTGCCTTTTACTATTTGGCTGCGTTTTTTTTTCCATAATTCATTTGTTCGAAGCATGAATGGGCTTAGGTTAGTAACCTAGAGGAGGGAAGGCAATTAAACTCAGCAAAGAGTCAGCAGAAGTTCAGAATAGAGTTAAAAAGTAGATATGGTAAACATTAACTTAAACTAATTTTAGACGTCAATTTTTGAGCTAAGATCAACAGAGGGTGAATTATTTAATCGAGATGTAACTTATGACTGGTGCTGCAGATTCTGTCAATTTAGTTTTAATTTCCTATGCAGGGAAAGAGCTTTCTATCGAGGATAACGTCGTCGTTGATCGTATAAAATCAGAAGCCAATACGTTTGGTTCTTCGCTGGTGGAATTACATGTGAGTGATTCTGGAGAAGCAAAGGAATATAAGGTAAAAGTCGAGCCCAAATTAGGTGGTGGTTATTTATTAACATCAGCAAATGGTGAAAAAGATCGATATACCGACTTTTTTGAACGTGCGCTGAGTCAACCTTTACATCAAACACCTTGTTCCCCCCTAGAAGACATGGACGAGTGGGTAGTGATTGATAGTGCGCCAGCGAGTAATCCTATCCGATCACAACAAAAGCAAAAGCCGAGTTTAAGGGGAAACATCTCCACACCGCCAGTGGCTAAAAGTGCGGCAACAGATAAAGCGTTAGCAACAGCATTTGATAGTGCAAAATCTCTCGAACCTAGCTTGAAGCAGTTTAACTTTAATCAATTTAAAACCGTGTTAAGACAAAACCCTCAGTGGGCACAAACGTTCATAAATCAAAGGGGGCGCCTTGATATTATACCAGAGGTAATCTTTCAATTGACCTTGCTTAAATCTGAGGCAAGTGATGTACCGTCAGGCGTGTTACCTCGACAAAAGATGCCTACCCCTTCGAAAACACAAGTACATGCAGCACAAAAAAAAGAATTTGAAACTCAAGTGCGAGATATGGGGGCAGTCGTTGATTTAAATGCGATGCATAAGCATTTACAACCCAATGCAAAAACACTTTGCATTGTCGATGTTGATGATACCTTGATATCTAGAACAGTAAAGCAAAAATACAGAGGAAATGTGCCGCTATATGGTAGATGTGTCGATGATGCTGTCCACTTTGCAGCTAATATCGCCGATGTCAAAGGCTGGATTGATAGAATTCGTGTTATTTGTCCTGATAGTCGGGTTGTTGTTGTGTCAAACAGCACAGCAGAGTCCCTAGATGAAAAGTTTGCACTGACGGGGATTAAGCATGCTTGGTTTGATTTTATCGACTGTAAGCCTAGTGTAACAAAAGGCACGTGTGCAGGAGATAAGGAATTGAGGATCAATCAATATTGTCAGCGATCAGGATTCAAACCAGATCAAATATGCTGCATAGATGATGAAATTTCTCATTTCGATAAAATAAAATCGATTGCTACGATAATGGAAGTCCCAGTGTGTACATTGTTACATTATATTGGGGCCACACCTCACCAACATAGTGTCTTTGCCTTAAATCAGGTTTATGATAATGAAGGGAGTAGCCTTGATCGTCTTTTAGGACTACTTAGTACACATGAACCATATAAAAGTGAAAAACGCAGATATGATGAATTGTTAGCTAAAGAACGAAAATAATGACGAGAGGCCATATACGGCCTCTAGCTTGATAGGGTGTTTCGATTCAACGCCACCGCTAGAAGCACTAACAGTAAGCAAAATCCTAAAACCGGCCATTGTCCGATCCGATAAAATAGCGTTTCCCCTTTAACTAAAGGTACTTCAGCGCGCAACACATCAGTTTTAAATTGAGGCAATTGTTCAGTAATTTTACCTCGCCAATCCACCACAGCTGTGACGCCGTTATTGGTACCACGTAACAGCGGGCGGCCTAATTCGACTGCTCGCATTTGCGCTATTTGCATATGCTGTAATGGCCCAATGGATTTGCCAAACCACGCATCATTGGAAACGGTAAGCAATACATCGGTGTCTTGCTTTAAGTTGTCTCTGACTTGTTGTGGAAAAGCAATTTCAAAACAAATCGCCGGAGCGAGTTTATAACCATGTGCTTGGAGATCCGCTTGACGATAATTGCCGCGACTGAACGAAGACATGGGCAAGTTAAATAACGGCGCTAAAGGTCGTAATAGATCGCCAAAAGGTACGAATTCACCAATGGGCAATAAATGGTGTTTATGGTATTCGTTCTCGCCGTGAGGGCGATAATCACCATGAGTTTGTTTTGCTTGATGGGCATTACCAAGCACAATGAGTGCATTGTAATAATCAGGTGGATTATAACTACTCAGCCCAGTGATGATAGCGGCATCATTTAAGTTTGCTGATTGATTGGCAGTATTTAAAAAGTCTGACGTAACAACCTCCGGAACCGGGATCGCGCCTTCTGGCCAAATGATCACTTCTGCGTCAAAGTTTTTTCGGGTTAAATCCATGTATTTTATTAGTGTCGGCCATAGCATTTCTGGCTTCCACTTCATGCTTTGGGCAATATTACCTTGCACCAATGCAACCTTCATGGTCTTTGTGGTCGCTTCAATATTGGACAGCTTAGGCGATAACCAAATACACAAGCCAACTACAGGTATGATTATCATCAAAGGCTGCCAGCGTTTACTTAACAGCAGCGCGAGTGAACCCGCAATAAGCGCAATTATGAAGCTTAAGCCGATAACGCCAATGGATGAAGCTAACGGCAGTAATGGACCATCAGTTTGGCTGTACCCCGACCATAACCATGGAAAGCCTGTTAGTACCCAGCCTCTAAGCCATTCAGTTAATGTCCAGAAAGCTGGAAACAATAATAGGTTTTTGCTGACGGCGTTACCGTTAGTAAATCGCTGACTTAAGTAACCCGCGAGCGCAGGAAACAGAGCTAAGTACCCTGCAAGCACCGCCATCATTAATATGGAAATGACAAGTGGTACACCACCGTAAGTTGCAATGCTGACATGTACCCAACTGATCCCAAAGCTGAAATAGCCGAAGCCGAAACTTAACCAATGATAAAAACTGGCTTTACTTGATAAATGCTTTGACTGCCAAAGACTGAAGGCAAGGGCAATAGGCAGCAAAAACCAAAGGTTATAAGGTGCGAAAGCCAGCACGCAGCTGGCTCCAGATAAATAAGTGAGCAGGGTTCTTGCCCACTTATTGTCAGTCAAATAGGTCGTTAACTTCATGACTCAGGCAATTTTACCTTTAATTGTATTAGTCGGCGGTTATCGGCATTGGTGACTTTAAAGCTCACACCATCGATAGCAACTTCTTCGCCTCGTTCGGGTAAATGACCAAATGCATGAGAAACCAATCCGCCGACGGTATCAAACTCTTCATCGCTAAATTGAGTATTGAACTCTTCATTGAAGTCTTCGATGGTGGTAAGGGCTTTAACGAGATAAACAGACTTGTTTAATTGACGAATTTCTCCGTCGTCGTCATTGTTGTGATCAAATTCATCGTGAATTTCACCGACGATTTCTTCAAGAATATCTTCAATTGTCACCAAACCAGAAACGCCACCGTACTCATCGACGACAATGGCCATGTGATAACGTTGGCTGCGGAACTCTTTAAGCAGAATATCAACGCGTTTGCTTTCTGGTACTACAACAGCAGGGCGGATAGCTTTGGATAATTCAAAAGGCTCGTCACTTTGGTTAAAACCAAACTTTAATAAATCTTTTGCGAGCAATATGCCTTCAACGTGATCTTTGTCGTCATTGATCACTGGAAAGCGGGAGTGAGCGGAAGTGATAACAGTATTGAGCAAATCTTCTGTCGAATCATCAATATCCAGAGTAACAATTTGTACTCTTGGGATCATGATGTCACGTACTCGAAGATCGGAAACTTCTAATACGCCTTTTATCATTTCTCGGGTATCTTCAGTAATTACGTCACGCTGCTCAGCGTCTGCGATTACTTCTACCAAGTCTTCTCGGTTTTGAGGTTCGCCCTGAAACAACTGGCTTACTTTATCTAACCAGCCTTTTTTGTGGGCGCTGGTACTCGGGGGGATATCGTCGCTCATAGATTTTCGCTTAGTTTCTTCTTATCAAAAATGAAAAAACTAATTATTGCTCCTCTTGAATTTTGTATGGGTCGTCAAACCCTAATTTTTTTATTAATTGCGTCTCTAGGGCTTCCATTTCTTCAGCCTCGAGATCATCAATATGATCATACCCTAGCAGATGAAGGCAGCCATGTACAACCATGTGCGCCCAATGGGCTTTCAATGGTTTGTTTTGCTGTTGCGCTTCTTGTTCAACAACTTGAATGCAAATGATCAAATCACCCAGTAATGGTAGTTCAATGCCATCTGGTACTTCAAACGGAAAGGATAGCACATTGGTCGGTTTATCTTTACCGCGATAGTCGTGATTCAATTGCTGGCTTTCTTCGCTGTCAACAAGACGAATGGTCAGTTCGGCTTGAGATTGATGCCCTTCAATTGCCGTTTTTGCCCATAACTCAAATTCTGCTTGGCTTGGTAGCTGAGTTGATTTACAGGCAATTTGTAAATCTAACTCCAATTGTAAATCAGGCTTCATCGATTGCAGCCTCAAGTGCATATTGGCTATCTCGCATCATTGCCTCACGTTTGGCTTTGGCTGTTTGTGTTTTTAGTTCGTGACTTTCATAAGCTTCAACAACACGTGCGACGACAGGGTGACGAACGACGTCTTGCGAGGCAAAAAAGTTGATGCTGATCTCGTCAACATCGCTGAGTACATCAATGGCATGACGCAAACCGGAACGTGTATTTCTTGGCAAATCAATTTGGGTAATGTCACCAGTGATCACGGCACGTGAATTAAAACCAATACGGGTTAAGAACATTTTCATTTGTTCAACCGTGGTATTTTGGCTTTCATCCAAAATAATAAAGGCATCGTTTAAGGTACGACCACGCATGTAAGCGAGTGGCGCAACTTCAATGACGTTTTTTTCAATTAAGCGTTCGACTTTTTCAAAGCCTAACATTTCGAATAGTGCATCATAAAGTGGGCGTAAATAAGGATCGACTTTTTGGCTGAGGTCACCGGGCAAGAAACCGAGCTTTTCCCCCGCTTCAACGGCTGGTCGGGTCAATAAAATACGTCTTACTTCTTGGCGCTCTAATGCATCGACAGCAGCGGCAACTGCTAAATAAGTTTTACCTGTTCCGGCAGGGCCAACACCAAAAGTGATGTCGTGCCTAACAATATTGGCAACATACTGACCTTGGTTCGGGTTGCGTGGTTTGATCACACCACGACGAGTTTTGATAAACAGCTCCTGATCACTTGAGCTGTCGTAAGCTTCAATTGATACAGCCTCTTGAATGGCAATATGCACTTGCTCAGGCTCTAAATCGGGTGTACTGCCTTTCACTGGGGCGGTCTCAATATAAAGCTCTTTGAGCAAATTGTTGGCAGTTAAGCAACTTTGAGGTTGACCAGTGATTTTGAAGTGATTATCACGATAGCTGATTTCAACACCAATACGGCGTTCTAGTTGTTTGATATTGTCGTCAAATGGACCGCATAATGAAGCCAAGCGACGAGATTCAGCGGGTTCTAAATATAAATTTAGTGAAGTAAGTTTACTGGACAATCAAAACTCCAAGTCGATGAGAAGGTTTACCTACGCTCATGCTAACAAATTTGTTAAAAAAGGGCAGCAAAGCCACCCTTAAACTTGATTAATTTTGTGCGCTAATCGCTACGGATTAAACTGCGCCACACCTAAGTCATCTTCGACTTTGTGTTTCGCCAAGATATCAGATGGATGTAAATCACGGCGTAAATCCATTTCATCTTCACCACGGATAAATTTACCACGTAATGAGTTGGTATATACGTCGACGATTTCAACATCAACAAAAGTACCTATGTGCTTAGGTTGGCCTTCAAAATTGACCACTCGGTTGTTCTCGGTGCGCCCACGAAGTTCCATTGGGTTTTTTACTGACGGACCTTCCACTAAGATACGCTGAACTGTGCCCATCATATGACGGCTATAGCGCATAGCAAACTGAGTAATGCGGTTTTGCAATAATGCTAAACGCTCTTTCTTTTCGTCAAGACTGACGTCATCAGGCAGTTCAGCAGCTGGCGTTCCTGGGCGAGCACTGTAAATAAAGCTAAAGCTATGATCGAATTCAATGTCTTCAATTAGCTTCATAGTATCTTCAAAATCTTGTTGGCTTTCACCTGGGAAACCAATAATAAAGTCAGAGCTGATCAGGATATCTGGTCGCGCTTTACGCAGACGACGAATGATCGACTTATATTCTAACGCCATGTGACCACGTTTCATGGCAGCCAAAACTCGATCAGATCCAGACTGTACTGGAAGATGTAAAAAACTCACCAATTCAGGTGTGTCTTCATAGACATCAATGATGTCTTGAGTAAATTCAATTGGATGGCTGGTGGTAAAGCGTAAACGATCAATACCATCAATGGCGGCAATATAACGCAGTAATTCCGCAAAGGTGCAGATTTCACCGTCATGGGTTTCACCACGAAACGCATTAACGTTTTGTCCAAGTAGGTTTACTTCGCGAACACCTTGTTCGGCAAGTTGAGCGACTTCGAGCAATACATCATCTAATGGGCGACTCACTTCTTCGCCTCGGGTATAAGGCACCACGCAGAATGAACAGTACTTACTGCAACCTTCCATAATAGAAACAAAAGCCGATGGACCTTCTGCTTTTGGTTCTGGCAAACGGTCAAACTTTTCAATCTCAGGGAAACTAACGTCAATTACCGCTTTTTCACCGCGTTTTACTTGATCAACCATCTCTGGTAAACGATGAAGTGTTTGAGGACCAAAAATCAAGTCAACACATTGAGCACGTTCTTTAATGTGTTTACCTTCTTGTGAAGCAACACAGCCACCAACACCAATGATCATGTCTGGCTTTTTGTCTTTCAATTTTTTCCAGCGACCTAGCTGATGGAACACTTTCTCCTGCGCTTTTTCGCGAATAGAACAGGTATTCAGTAGCAGTACGTCAGCTTCCTCTGCCTCTTCGGTCAAGGTGTAACCTTGATATTCGTCCATTAAGTCGGCCATCTTAGCTGAGTCATACTCATTCATTTGACAGCCCCAGGTTTTGATGTGGAGTTTTTTACTCATCAGTTTGCGTCACTCTTTAAAAAATAGCGGCACATTTTAGCGCTAGTTATGCTCTCTTGCCAGTTTTGTCTTTAATTTATTCAGCAAAAAGTGACCACAGTACTTAAGAGTAGGCAAGGTGTATTTCACAGGTATACTCGTGATACCTGAAGATGCAGGATTTCATTGAGAATTAATAGCCATTTAAACAAGGCACTTATTCGTGGTAATAGTCATTCTATTTCAAGGCTAAGTAACGTAGTGTAAATGGCTATTAAACTCACACTGCGTGGGCTTTGATACACTTCGTTCGACATACAAAACTGTCGCTCCACGCTCTAAAAGGGCTTTGGTCAGTATTGATTCTTCTTTGTTGTGAAAGCTGAAATTAACCCGCTAATTTGCACTTTCACGCCTCGAATAATGCAACGCAGAATGAGCCTTGAAAGTTGCATCTTCAAGTATCACGAGTATAAATCTCCCAACATTCAAACATGTTGGGGGATTTAGTTTGAAACGACTTAGGAAGTCATTGATGACATTTAAAATTTGTACGCAACGCTGATACGAATATCTCGTCCAGCAGCAGGAACGCCATCGCCTAGGTAAGGGGTGTAGTAACGATCGGCAATATTTTTTATGGTTAAATGACTTTCAACGTTTTTCAAAAAACCAGACTTAGGTTGATACTTCACGAAAACATCTTGAATAAAGTAAGCATCACTTGGCTTATCGCTATTAAATGGACTTTTAACAGGAATTTCATCTTCTGATTTACGGTCATGCCATTTACCAGCCCAAGACATCATAATGTCTTCGGTTAGGTAATACCCTAATCCCAAACGGATATTAGCTGGAACAAGGTTCGTCAGATGCTCATCTTTACCACTAGAATCGTACAAACTTCCTTGGTGTTTACCGTGTATGTAAGACGCCGTTAAATCAGCGAAGAAATCATTGTTGCGATAGTTTACGACCAGATCGGCACCTATTGTATTATAGCCATCGAGGTTAGTATGGTTACCTTGAAGTTGCTGGAATCGACGATCGTCACCTTTTGTTTTAACTTGATTACCTTTGCGCAGTGCGATGTCATTTTTAACTTGATGATAAAATAAGGTTACTTGACTCGATAATGAGTCGTTTTGACTAAACAAATCATGACTAATATTGGTCATACCGAGCTTATAAGCCTGTAAGCGCTCGACTTTTAAGTCGCGGCTTGTGCTAATAGCTTTACTTGCTCGTATATATTGAACGGCGTATATTTCATCGACCAATGGCGCCCGCATGGTATTTGCGTAATCAAAGTAGAGTTTTGTGGCGTCTGTCAGTTGATACAAAGCGTTCAATCGTGTGGATAGACCGCGATGGGATACTCCGCTGTAATCGTGTCCAGCTTCAGGATTGTTGTAGTCCGTTGCTAAGTTACCTTTACCTTTACTCCGAACATAGTCATAGCGCACAGAAGGTTGAATTGAAAACGTATCGTTTACTGCATAGCTGAACTCGGCGTAAATCGCGCTATTTTTTTGAGTACCACTGGGTTGAAAATAAGGGGTGAAGCGCCCAAAATTTTTGCCTTTACTCTTTATATAGCTTTTGTTAAATACGAGTGAATCTCTATCTAATGCCATATGCTGAAGGCCAAATAGTAGGGTATTATCACCAAAATAGCTGGTGTTATTTAAATCAATGAATTGACGTTTATAATCAAGCCAAGCTTGGTGGCCAAAACTTCCTACGGATACAAATATTTTTTTTCCTTCAAATTCAGGTCTGCGAAAGTGACGGCTGTTATCACTATTTGAAATGACAAATTGAGTGTCTATCCAAGAACTTTGTGGTGTATATCGATAGTTGAGTGAGTAGTTTCTATCTGTATAAGTATTAAAGGCTGTGGTGGCGAGCAGTGCTTTTTCATAACTGCCGTATTTTTTTATATTATAGTTGCTTACTTTCGGAAGTTGGCCGCGGCGATTTGCCCAAGGTTTTTGTCCTTTATCTTGGTAATCGGTATAGGACAAGGATAGCTGGTGGTCGTCGGCATCCCAATCTAATTTTGCAAGTACGCTGTCTTGCTTATATCCCGAATAGCGGAATTTTGTGTTATCACCTAAAGAAATATCGTTTGCGTCGCGATAAGTGACATGAGCAATGGCAGAAAGGTTCGAGCTTAGTTGACCATAGAGGCTAGTGCTGTATCGTTTTTCATCGTTATTGTCACGATAACCTGCTTTCACACGCACGCCAAAGTGTTCACCTTTTCTAAGTAGATCATTTGCGCTTTTTGTTGTGACATACATAGAGCCACCAAAACCACCATTACCAGATCGCACATCATGTGCGCCTTTGATCACTTCAACTTGCTTAATAATATCTGGGTCGACAAAAAATGAACCGTAACGATACTGCTCGAATCCAAGAGGAGCATTGTCTAAAAATATCTTTAAATCTTCTTGTTCACCGAATCCCCATATATTGATCCGCTCGCCACCCACTCGCGTACCACCATCGACTGCGATGCCTGGTAGTTCATCCACAAGCTCTGCAAATTGTGTTGCTTGTTGTTCTTCTATTTGCTCCATGGTTATAACCGCTTCACCAGGTGGTGCCAGTTTAATACTTCTTTGATGGTGTTTGCCTGTGATCTTGATAACTTCAATAGCATCAACTTTAGGGTTGCCAAGTACATTGTTCGAGTCTTTGGCATTGACTTGAGATTGAATTGTTGTGGTTAACAAAGACAGATATAACAGGTTGCGGCAGAACTTCATTTCGTTTCCTTCCATTTTGAAATTTGCGCATTATAGAGCAATTACCACTATTTGAAAATGATAATGATTTTTATTTGTGGTTATTGTGAAAGTTTTTCTATGAAGAAGGGAATGTTACAAAAATGAATTTTATTTAGTTTTTAAATTAACGAAAATTTAGTTTTGACTCATGTTCAGCTCAAGTTCAGTATTTTTAGCTATAAATATGCAAAAGAAGTCGTTTTTTTGTTAAAAAATGTTGGAACGAGGATGGATTCGAAAAGGCAAATTGTAACAAATTGGTTTTCTTAGTTTAGGTAAATACTAGGGCTAATTAAATAGGGTGATATTTTATGAGTTGCACTAACGCTATAGGGGCGACAAATACAAGTTTTCAGCAATCACCTGAAAGCAATTGGCTACGTTGGGATCCTAAAACAAGGCAAGTATCAGATCTTAATAAGAATGAACTGGGAGTAGCGCTTTGTGCTGATGAGAGTAAAGACTCTCATTTAATCAGTATTACCTGTCAAAACGCAGTTACGGGAAAAACAGAAGAACGAAAATTCACCGTTAAGGTTCATTGGCAAGAAGATAGCGCCGTGGCGGAGTTTCATCGTTATGTTGTAGGTCCATTTGCATTTATAAAGCGTTTCTTGAATTTATTTGATCGTTGGCATGGATTGTCATCTGAATTATCGAAACAGACAACAGAGTTTTTTAGAGAATGTAAAGCTGAGCATCAGGAGTATTTAGCGAAATATGAAGATGAGCAAGCAGAAGCTCAAACTTTGCAAAATGAGTTAATAGCAGAAAATCTAAGAAGACTAAGGTTAGCTGTACCAGAAAAATTCAACTTTGTAACAACTAGTTCTGGTACGGTAGTGAGTCGTAGTTCTATATCAAGCCAAAGTGAATCAGATGCCACGAGAAGTTTGCCCTCACCCAAAACAGTAAATCGTAGTTTAAATTCATCACTTCCACAGCCAAGCAATACAGAAAAGAATAACGACCTTAAGAAAAAAACACATCGACGGGAAGAGCCTTTTGTGATTTTGGATATGATGAATTTGACGTCGAAAAGCTCAGCTGAAGACGTTGAAAACTCTAACGACGATAATAGCTGGGAGCACCTTTATATAAGTAGAAGCGTCTTAGTAGAAGCTTAATCGCCTGCCTATTTCTGTTCACAAATAAAAATATTTAAACCTATTTAAGCGACAATTCAAAAGACATTTGTTCTTGTTGCTGATTTTAAACAAAATTCATGTTTTTGCTCAAAATCACAGATGAAAACAAGTCTGTGGACGACTTCACGTTTCTCATGTAAGATCTGCGCAATTTGCCAAAAATTCATATTTGCTTGAATTTGGGTGAAGGAGTAATAAATAAAATTATTTAAATTTTAGTAACTTAGCTCTTTCGGAGGTCGCGTTGACAAAGTCTGCTTTACTCGTACTCGAAGATGGAAGCGTTTTTTCTGGTACAGCTATTGGTTCTGACGGAACTGCTGTCGGAGAAGTCGTTTTTAACACTTCAATGACAGGATATCAAGAAATTTTAACGGACCCTTCTTATTCTCGCCAAATCGTCACTCTTACTTATCCTCATATTGGAAATACTGGAACCAACTCTGAAGATTTAGAATCAGACAGTGTTCACGCTTGTGGCTTGATCATTCGTGATTTGCCATTATTGGCGAGTAACTTCCGCAATGAACAATCATTAAGTGATTATTTAAAATCAAACAATGTTGTCGGGATCGCAGATATCGATACTCGTCGATTGACGCGAATTTTACGTGAAAAAGGTGCACAAGCGGGTTGTATTCTTGTTGGTGAACACAATATTGAAAAAGCATTGAAACAAGCGAAAGCGTTTCCGGGCTTGAAAGGCATGGATCTTGCCAAAGAAGTCACCACAAAAGAAAGCTACCAGTGGCGTAATGCCAGTTGGAAATTAGAATCGGGTTTACCTAGCGATACTCCCGCTGATGATTTAAAGTACAAAATTGTTGCCTATGACTATGGCGTTAAGCGCAATATTCTTCGCATGCTGGTTGATAGAGGCTGCGATGTCACAGTTGTTCCTGCTAAAACGCCTGCCAGTGAAGTATTAGCAATGGCGCCTGATGGCGTATTTCTTTCTAATGGTCCAGGCGATCCAGAGCCTTGTGATTATGCCATTGAAGCGATCCAACAATTACTTGAAACCAATATTCCAATTTTCGGGATCTGTTTAGGTCACCAGCTACTTGCGTTAGCCTCTGGTGCACAAACCATGAAAATGAAATTTGGTCATCATGGTGCAAACCATCCGGTAAGTGATATTGAAAACGGTACTGTCATGATCACCAGCCAAAATCATGGTTTTGCTGCGGATGAAACGACGTTACCAAGCAATATTAAAGTGACACATAAGTCGTTATTTGATGGTTCACTACAAGGTATTCACTTGACAGATAAGCCAGCATTTAGCTTCCAAGGTCACCCTGAAGCAAGTCCAGGCCCCCATGACTGTGCTCCCTTATTTGATCATTTCATTGAATTGATTGAACAAAGCCGTTCACAAAATTCGTAATAGAACCATCCAGAGGGTAAGAGAAAATGCCAAAACGTACCGACATAAAAAGTATCTTAATTCTGGGTGCTGGACCGATTGTTATTGGTCAAGCCTGTGAGTTTGATTATTCAGGTGCTCAAGCGTGTAAAGCGTTAAGAGAAGAGGGTTACCGAGTCATTCTGGTTAACTCGAATCCAGCGACCATAATGACTGATCCAGAAATGGCTGATGCGACTTATATTGAGCCAATTCATTGGGAAGTTGTTCGCAACATCATTGCTAAAGAAAAGCCAGATGCAATTTTGCCAACCATGGGCGGTCAAACCGCACTTAATTGTGCATTAGATCTTGAATCAAAAGGCGTGCTTGCTGAGTTTAATGTTGAGATGATCGGCGCTACCGCTGATGCCATTGACAAAGCAGAAGATCGTAGCCGTTTTGACACAGCCATGAAAAATATCGGCCTTGAATGTCCTCGTGCAGATGTTGCACATTCAATGGAAGAAGCTTATAAGGTACTCGAACTAGTAGGCTTCCCTTGTATTATTCGCCCTTCATTTACCATGGGGGGAACCGGCGGTGGTATTGCTTATAACAAAGAAGAGTTCGAAGAGATCTGTACTCAAGGGCTAGAGCTTTCACCGACCAGTGAATTATTGATTGATGAATCATTAATTGGCTGGAAAGAATACGAAATGGAAGTGGTGCGTGATCGTAATGATAACTGCATCATTGTTTGTGCAATTGAAAACTTTGATCCAATGGGTGTACATACGGGGGACTCGATCACAGTTGCCCCCGCACAAACTTTAACAGATAAAGAATACCAGTTAATGCGTAACGCCTCGATGGCGGTTTTACGAGAAATTGGTGTTGAAACGGGTGGTTCAAACGTTCAATTCGGTGTTAATCCGAAAGATGGTCGCATGGTGATCATTGAAATGAATCCTCGTGTATCTCGCTCATCAGCTTTAGCATCTAAGGCAACGGGCTTCCCGATTGCTAAGATTGCGGCAAAGCTCGCTGTTGGCTTTACTCTTGATGAATTAATGAATGACATCACAGGTGGGCTGACGCCAGCATCATTTGAGCCTTCAATTGACTACGTTGTCACTAAAATCCCGCGTTTTAACTTTGAGAAGTTTGCTGGTTCTAATGACCGACTCACCACCCAAATGAAGTCTGTGGGTGAAGTGATGGCAATTGGTCGTACTTTCCAAGAGTCGATGCAAAAAGCGCTACGTGGCCTTGAGGTGGGGAAAAACGGTTTTGACCCTATTACCGATCTTTCTGACAGTGCGGCGTTAGCGAAAATTCGCTATGAACTGCAAGAGCCTGGTGCTGATCGTATTTGGTACATTGCTGATGCGATGCGTTTAGGTTTATCAGTCAGTGCGATCCACAAATTGACCAAGATTGATCCTTGGTATTTAGTACAAATAGAAGAGCTGGTGCAACTTGAAACACAACTTCAAGACATGTCGGCTTTCGAACTGGATGAAACTTTACTGCGCAAGTTAAAGCGTAAAGGTTTTGCTGATGCACGTATTTCAGAATTGTTGCGTGTGACTGAGGCTGACATTCGTCAATTACGTAGCAAGTTAAACATTCTTCCAGTTTATAAACGTGTTGATACTTGCGCGGCAGAGTTCTCAACAGATACTGCGTACATGTATTCGACGTACGAAGAAGAGTGTGAGGCCAACCCATCAACGAAAGACAAAATCATGGTGTTGGGCGGCGGTCCAAACCGTATTGGTCAAGGTATTGAATTCGACTATTGTTGCGTACATGCTGCGTTAGCTTTACGTGAAGATGGTTATGAGACCATCATGGTTAACTGTAACCCTGAGACAGTGTCAACGGACTACGATACGTCTGATCGTTTGTATTTCGAACCTGTTACTCTTGAAGACGTATTAGAGATTGTACGCATTGAACAGCCAAAAGGCGTTATTGTTCAGTACGGTGGTCAAACGCCTCTGAAATTGGCTCGCGAATTAGAAAAAGCAGGCGTGCCAATTATTGGTACTAGCCCTGATGCAATTGATAGAGCTGAAGATAGAGAGCGTTTCCAAGAAGCGGTAACTGCACTTGGTTTACATCAGCCTGAAAATGATACTGTGACAACGGTCGATGCAGCGGTAGCCACAGCTGAGCGTATTGGCTATCCACTTGTTGTGCGTCCGTCTTATGTATTAGGCGGTCGGGCGATGGAAATTGTTTACGACGAAGCGGATTTACTTCGTTATTTCAATGAAGCGGTTCAAGTTTCTAATGACTCGCCAGTATTGCTTGACAAGTTCCTTGATAACGCGATTGAAGTTGATATTGATGCAGTTTCTGACGGCAAAATGGTGGTAGTCGGTGCTATTATGGAGCACATCGAGCAAGCGGGTGTCCACTCTGGTGATTCTGGTTGTTCATTACCACCTTATAGTTTAAGCCAAGACATTCAAGCGCAGATGCGCGAGTATGTTCGCAAACTAGCTTTAGACTTAGGGGTTGTCGGCTTAATGAACGTGCAGTTTGCGGTTAAAGATAACGAAATCTATATGATTGAAGTTAACCCTCGTGCTGCTCGTACTGTCCCATTTGTATCAAAAGCAACCGGTGTACCTTTAGCTAAAATTGCAGCGCGTGTTATGGCTGGGCAATCGTTAGCCTCACAAAATTTCACTGAAGAAGTCATTCCAGAAATGTACTCGGTGAAGGAAGTGGTGTTGCCATTCAACAAGTTCCCGGGTGTAGATCCATTACTTGGTCCTGAAATGCGCTCAACTGGTGAAGTGATGGGGACTGGAGCCACGTTTGAAGAAGCGTATGCCAAAGCACGTTTAGGTGCCACTTCAGAAGTACCTAAGTCTGGTCGTGCATTATTGTCTGTTCGTAATGGTGATAAAGAAAGAGTCGTTGAGCTGGCTGCTAAGCTACTTGATCTTGGCTATGAAATTGATGCGACACATGGCACTGCGGTAGTACTTGGCGAAGCGGGAATTAACCCTCGTTTGGTTAACAAAGTCCATGAAGGTCGTCCACACATTCTTGACAGAATCAAAAATGGCGAATACACCTACATGGTGAATACCACTGAAGGGCGTCAAGCTATTGAAGACTCGCGTCAATTACGTCGTGGTGCATTGCGTCACAAAGTGAACTACACGACGACGCTAAATGCTGCGTTTGCTGCGTGTATGTCTCACAGTGCCAATAATCGAGAGATTGTACGTTCAGTTCAAGAGCTACATGAAGGAATGAAGTTCTCCTAACGAGGTTAAATCGTTTGTGAAAGGCTGCCTAGTGCAGCCTTTTTTATTTGA
This sequence comes from Parashewanella sp., assembly GCA_049608225.1. Classification (GTDB taxonomy): domain Bacteria; phylum Pseudomonadota; class Gammaproteobacteria; order Enterobacterales; family Shewanellaceae; genus Parashewanella. The sequence goes on along the minus strand of JBMYXI010000006.1, from coordinate 25,316 downwards.
AGGCTGCAAAAATCAATTTAGCGATCATACTGATATTACACACTTAACCTAAGATGAATCAAAGTTGGAATACTGAATTTAATTCTTGCTTTTGGCTTTTAAGGGTGGTTGTTTATTGTTCGGTTATATATTGGGAGTTATTGATGCTGAAAAAGCAGTTTAGATGGCGTTGTGTGCCTTATTTATTACTAGTTAGCTTAGTTTCAGCCTTTCCTGCTTTAACTGCTGAAAAAACAAAAAGTGCTACCACCGTTTCAGTGACCGTAGAAAATGTTCGCCAATCGTATTTTTATGACATTGTACAAGAAGTAGGAAAAATTAAAGCAATTGATTCGGCTGATCTCTCTTTTATTGCCAGTAATAAGATCACTAAAATTCATTTTAAAAATGGCGATAAAGTTAAAAAGGGTGATGTGATTGCTGAAATCGATAATACTGAAGCGCAAGCCGATCTTGATAAAGCGCGCAGTAGTTTAGCACTCGCTAAAACCAAATTAGAACGAACAACGGAATTACTGAAACGTGAGCCGTATGCGTTATCGAAACAAGCGCTTGATGAAGTTAAAGAGAATGTCGATGCCGCAAAAGCCGATTTTCATCAAAAACTCGCAGCAATGAAAGACTATCTGATCATTGCACCGTTTAATGGTCAACTCACTAGCTTTAATCGTTCAGTCGGCAGTTTAATTGGTAGTGATACTGTATTAGTGACACTTTATAAACTCGATCCTGTTGAGGTTTATTATGCTATCAGCCAAAAGGATTTCGGTAAAGCGCACAAAGGGCAAAGGGTGAGTGTCACGGTCGAAGCTTATAAGGACAGAGTTTTTTATGGACAAGTAAATTACGTTGCACCAGCGGTTGATGAGCAATCAGGGCGAGTTACAGTGAGAGCTGAGCTTGAAAATCCTCATTATGCGTTAGCTCCAGGAATGTTTGCTAATATTAAGCATTATCTTGGTCATAGGTTAAATCATTTGTTGGTTCCACAAAACTCAGTGGTTGCCAATAATGAACAGCGTTTTGTTTGGTTGGTTAGGGGCAATCAGGTCAAAAAGCAAATGGTGACGTTAGGAAATAATGTTAATAACGGTTATGTGGTGATTAAGGATGGCGTGACTAAAGATGACATTGTGATTAAAACGGGAATGCAGAACTTAAAGCCAAACTCTACTATTCATATTTTACCAAGTGATAAAACAATATTGGAGCAAAGTTCGCAGGAGGCTAAATAATGCAGTTACCTGAGGTCTGTATTCGTCACCCGATCTTTGCTTCAATTCTCAGCATCATGGCAATTCTGTTTGGGTTAATTGCCTTTCAAAAACTTGAGATCCGTTATTTCCCTGAGCACAGTATTCATACCGCTTCTGTCAGTGCATCTGTTGCTGGTGCCAGTGCTGATTTTATGTCGTCAAATGTAGGTGACAAGCTGATTGCAGCTGTTGGCGGTTTAGATAAAGTCGAGACTATGACCACCAATTGTAATATTGGTCATTGCTCGTTAAATATTCGCTTTAGTGACGATACTACAGACATCGAATACACCAATTTGATGAATAAATTGCGTAGTAGTATTGAAGGGATCAATGACTTCCCATCAAGTATGGAGAATAAACCGCGAGTCACGGATGACATTGCTGCTGGCGGCTCAAGTAGCAGCAATATTATTACTTTTATTAACGAAGGTGGTATGACGCAGCAGGCTATGTATGACTACATTGTGCAGCAGTTAGTGCCGCAATTTAAACACGTTGACGGAGTTGGCGCAGTTTGGGGACCTTATGGTGGCACACATCGCGCGGTAAGAGTGTGGTTGAACCCTGAGCAGATGAAGCAGCTTAAAGTTAGCCCGCAAGAGGTTGTTGATGTGTTAACCTCTTATAATGCCAGTTTTACTTCTGGCTCAATTGTAGGAAAAACCCGCACTTTCTCACTGAACCCTGTTACTCAAGTGCAATCTCTTGAAGATATAAAAAAGCTAGTGATCCGAGTTGATAATAATCGGATCATTCGTATTTCTGATGTTGCTAATGTGGTGATGGGCGAGAGAAGCTTGAATCCATCGGTGTTAAAAGTGGATGGCAAGGCGGGGATGTCGTTGCAAATTCGGCCACTTAGAAATGCTAATCCTGTTGAGGTATCAGAGCGCATTGTGAAGGCGATGGATGAGATGCAAACTCGATTACCGAAAAGCATCAAAATGGATCTTGTTTATAATCAAGCCGATTTTATTAAAGCCTCCATAGATGAAGGCTTCTCGGCGTTAATGGAAGCCGTCGTGCTCGTTTCATTAGTTGTGATGTTGTTTTTGGGAAGCTTAAGAGCTGCATCGGTACCCATTGTCACCATTCCTGTATGTGTTATTGGTGTGTTTGCAGTAATGGCTTATCTTGGTTTTAGTATTAATGTGTTGACAATCTTAGCAATCATCCTTGCCATTGGCTTAGTGGTAGATGATGCCATTGTGGTTGTAGAGAATTGCTACAGGCATATTGAAATGGGTGACTCGCCTTTTGATGCTGCGATAACTGGCTGCAAGGAAATTTTATTTCCTGTTATTTCGATGACCTTTACTCTGGCAGCGGTTTATTTGCCGATTGGCTTGATGTCTGGACTGACCGTCGATTTATTCAAACAATTTTCTTTTACTCTTGCGGCAGCGGTGATTATCTCAGGCATGGTTGCGTTAACCTTGTCACCTATGATGAGTGCCTACTTAATAAAGCCTGCAACCGATTATTCTAAGTGGTTTCGGTTTATGAACCGCTGGCTAACCAAACTGAGCCATGTGTATGTAGCACTACTTGAACAATGGATAGATAAGAAAAGGCGCTTATTAGGTATTGGAATTTGCTTGGTGTTAGCAGCAGGGTTTGCCTACTGGCAATTACCTAAGATTTTATTACCAAAAGAAGACTCAGGTTTTATTAATGTAATATCCAAAGGTCCTACTGGTGTGGGACGCAGTTATCACCTTGAGCATATTGATGAACTAAACAAGCTGCCAATAGGAGAAGCATCAGTAAAAACCAATTTATCTTTCATTGAAAGCCAACCAACCAACTTTGTTATTTTGAAACCATGGGAGGAAAGGAAAGAAACCATTGAGCAAGTGATTGCTAAATTAACCGATAAAGCGAGCCAATCGGTATCAGCTTATAATGTCTCATTTGATATTTATAGTGCCAACAGTTTGAATGTCAGCAATGGTATTGTGCTTGAAATTACTTCTTTAAGAAAAGATAAACAAGCGCTGAGAGATTCCGCTGAAAAAGTAAAAGCACAGTTAGAAACCTATCCCGGCCTCACTAATGTCAGCAGCTCAATGGTGAGGGACCAACTGAGGTACGACTTATCAATTGACTCCAATGCAATAACCCTTTCAGGAGTTAAATATGGTGATGTAACCAATGCCTTGTCGGTATTTTTAGGTTCAGTAAAAGCAGCAGACTTACATGCAAATGATGACCAGACATATTCGATTATGGTGCAGGTAAATCAAAAAGATCTCAGTGACTTTAATGTGCTGAGTAAGCTATATGTTATTTCTGCTTCTGGTGCCGCATTGCCGTTGTCACAATTTGTTTCTATTAAGGAAGCTACAGCAGAATCGAGCGTTAAAACCTTTAAAGGATTAGATAGCGCGCAAATTACCGCCAGCATAGTCTCAGGTTATTCAACCAATAGCATTAAAGACTACATTGATAGCAATGTGCCTAACTTAATCAATAAGTCACAAGATTTCTCTTACAATGGCGCGGTTAAAGATCTACTGGACTCCCAACAAGGCACACAAGCTCTATTTTTACTGGCTTTAGTGTTTATTTATTTGATCCTTGCAGCTCAATTTGAAAGCTTCGTTGATCCATTCATAATTTTATTAACGGTTCCCCTATGTTTAGTTGGGGCATTGTTGACTCTGTTTGTGTTTGGACAAAGTCTTAATATCTATTCGCAAATTGGCTTATTAACCTTAGTAGGGCTAGTCACAAAGCATGGGATCTTGCTGGTAGATTTTGCAAACAAACAGCAAATCAGAGGTGTTGAGGCACGAGAGGCTGTGTTACTCAGTGCAAAATCTCGTTTAAGACCAATTTTAATGACGACACTGACCATGGTGCTCAGTGCCATTCCGCTTGCTTTGGCTACAGGGCCTGGATCATTAGGATTAGCCAATATCGGCTTAGTCTTAGTCGGCGGCTTGGTCGCAGGAACATTTTTTTCGTTATTCGTGGTGCCAATCGCATTTGTCGCCATGGCTGAATTAAGACAAAAAGATGTGTTAGCGAGTTTGTGGCGCGGTTGATGGGTTTATGCTCAGCTATTAATTTTTTTAGTAAGTTAACTAGCAAGAGTGGGGCGGCATAGGTTAAGCTTTACTCATTACCTATCTGCGTAATTACTTATCCAGATAATCATCTACAATTATTAGTCTGTGTTGAATGTACATTCAGCACGGAATGCTTTTGTTTTATGGAGTGAACATCATTATGAATAAGGTTCCTATGACAGTGGTTGGGGCTGAGCAATTGCGTGAGGAATTGGAGCACCTAAAGTTCGAGAAACGACCGAAAATATCTCAAGCGATTGCTGAAGCAAGGGAGCTTGGCGATCTTAAAGAAAATGCAGAATACCACGCAGCTCGTGAAGAACAGGGAATTTGTGAAGCTCGTGTTCGTGATATTGAAGGTAAGTTATCGAACGCCCAAATCATTGATGTTACTAAGATGGAAAACACTGGTAAAGTGATTTTCGGAACGACAGTCACCATCTTAAACTTAGATACCGATGATGAAGTGACTTACCGCATTGTTGGTGATGATGAAGCGAATATTAAAGAAAACCTTATTTCAGTAAATTCACCAATTGCACGTGGACTTGTTGGCAAATCCGAAGGTGATGAAGTCGGTATTACTACACCAGCAGGTGTGACTGATTTCGAGATCGTGGCAGTAGAATATATCTAATTTTTTGCTCTATTTGTTAAAGCGGTGCACTGTCACCGCTTTTTTTATGTCTGAAATGAATCAAGATTAATCATTGTCGTTTTGCTTCTCGCTATAATTTAATTAGATGGAAAAATGGAGTATGAGAAATGTCTGTTTCAGAAACGAGTCATTTGAATGCCGCTTTGGTTAACAAGTTCTCAAAAACTGCTGAGAATGCTTCTAATTCAACTAGAAATATGGAAGGCGTATTAACCTTGGATAATGGAAATAGTTATCAGATAAATATTGATAGGGCTGGTAAGAAGCATAATGTAACCCCGCTAGTAGAGCAGCATCAACAGAACATTTCAGAAAGTAGAGATTTAGAGTTGACTTATGATGAGACAGATCCTAGCTCTAAAGAACGTGTTTTTTCTGATTTTAGTGTTGAATTGAGTACCGATCCGATAGAAGTAGAACAGATTAAAGCATCATTGTTTTTGAGGATCGTGAAAAGTTTTTTCCAATTCTTTTCATCTAAAGATACTGCAAAGCCATCTGTGATAGCACGTATTGAACAAGAACACGAAGCAAGACAATTAGAAGAAATACTTAACCAGCCTTTTTTACGACAAAATTTAGCTGAATTTAAAGTATCTAAAGAAAAATCTGAGTCTGTAAGTGTTTTGACATTTTTAATTGAAAGTCAACTATCAAAGGCTTCGTGGAATAGATTAAAAGGCTAGCCGTTTTTTGCATTCCCATTCAATGTTAGGTTATTATGTGAGCAATCGATGGAGGTAGTCATTGCATCACGTAAATAAAAACACTTCGCTGTATTGGTTATTGACACCTTTGATGGTTGTTTTTTTATGTATTAATTTTTATTCAACCCCATCACCTCAGAGAATAACCCCATCAATTTCTACAAAATCGTTAACAGTTCAACTTGTTACGAACAAAATGACAATTTCACCTCACTTTAAAGCAGGTAATCATGCAACGGATCACTCAGGATCTGCTGTTAGTTGCCAACATCATCATATTAACTATGTGCCAACTTATACATGGCAATATTTATCATTGTTAAGCTTTGATAATGAGATACCTGAATATAAATTAGCGTCAGAAATACTGATGCCGAAGCATCCGTTATTGAATATTGGATATCGGCAAAACCGAAACCGGCAATCAGATTGGATGTTAATGGTTAAAGCGACGCCCTCGCGGATTTCCAGTTGGAAAGATTCAAATCTTATCTATCGTTTTACTCAGCAAGTCTGACAACACTCTCAACTTTAAAATTTGTAACTAATATTAAGTAACAGTGCATAAGTTATTGAACTTTAAGTGCTGTGACTTTGCTTGGTAGCGCTTATTTTAAAGCGTGCCTGTTTTTTGTAATTTTAAGAGAGTGCTCTAATGAGAACACAGCGTATTTCAAAAGTGCTGAATGAAACGGCTAAGTGGAAGTATTTTGCAATTATTATTTCTGTTTTATTGATGTTGCTTAGTTCTATTCCTTCTTGGTATGGCGAAGATGGTGCGGTGCAGTTTAACAAGCAAGCGAGACAAGAGTTGAGTTTGACTGAAACTCAAAGCTTATTAAAACAGGCCAACATTCCGATCAAACGGATTGATGACAATCCCAACTCCCGATTAGTGGTTTTACAAAATCAAGATCAACAATCAATCGTGAAAGACTTACTGGCTGAACATGTGAAAGATCCTGAATCCATCACATTAACCTTAGCCCCTGCAGCTCCGGCATGGTTGCTAAAAATGGGCTTGTCTCCCATTAAGTTAGGTTTGGATTTACGTGGTGGTGTTCAGTTTTTAATGGATGTAGATGTCGGTGTCGTTTATCAAAAAGAAGGAGCTGCATTGATAGATGATCTACGCCAGCACTTTAGAGAACAACATATACGTGGTGTCAGTTATCACCAACTTGAGCAAGAGCAAATTAAGGTCATCGCGAGTTCCGATGATGCATTAACGGCTGTTCGAAAATATATGGCAAAGCTTTATCCTCAGTGGCAGGTAGCCAGTATCGATGGTGGTGTGCGTTTATTCCTTAAAGATCGTGAAAAAATCAATGTACGTAATATGACAGTACAACAGAACTTGCAAATTATGCGCAGTCGTATCGAGGAATTGGGGATAACCGAAGCTTTGGTTCAGAGGCAAGGTGATCACCGAATTCGTATTGAACTTCCCGGTGTGCAAGACCCAGCTACAGCAAAAAAGGTAATTGGAGCAACTGCTAGTTTGGCATTTTACGAAGTAAAAGAGCAAGGTTCAGTAAATGCACAAGTGATCAATGACCAGCGCGGAAAACCCGTTTATGTCGCACGTAGACCTATCTTAGGTGGCGATCATATTACCGATGCTCGAGCTTCGATTAGCAAAATGGGGCTGGCGGAAGTTGATATCACGTTAGACAGTGCGGGTGGTAGCTTGATGGGGCATTTTACCCGTAATCATGTCGGTAAACCTATGGCAACTTCGTTTAGTGAATATACCCGCACTGAAAGCGGAAAAGTTAAACAAAATACTCACATAATCAGTGTTGCTACCATTCAAGGCGCGTTTGCATCTCGCTTTAGAACCACTGGCGTTGGCTCCATGCAAGATGCTCAGCAGCTTGCCTTATTACTTCGAGCGGGTTCAATGACAGCACCAGTTACCATTGTTGAAGAAAGGACCATTGGCCCAAGTCTAGGAGCTGAGAATATTGATAACGGTATTAAAGCCTTGGCGTTAGGGCTAGGTATCACCTTGGTATTCATGGCGTTATGGTATCGACGTTTAGGTTGGGTTGCTAACATTGCCCTTATTTGCAATATGATTATTTTATTCGGTTTGATCACCTTGATCCCCGGAGCAGTATTAACGCTTCCAGGTATTGCGGGGTTGGTGCTAACTGTCGGTATGGCCGTTGATACTAATGTGCTTATCTTCGAACGAATACGAGATAAGTTGAAAGAAGGGCGCAGTTTCGCGGGCGCAATTGATACTGGTTTTGACAGTGCTTTTTCGACGATTTTTGATGCCAACTTTACAACACTAATTACCGCAGTCGTACTGTATGCGATAGGTAATGGACCAATCCAAGGCTTCGCATTAACACTCGGCTTAGGGTTGGTAACCAGTATGTATACCGGCATCTTTGCCTCCAGAGCCATTATTAATTTAGTTTATGGTCGTAATACCAGTCGTGAAGTGAGGGTATAACTATGGTTTCTAAGAATATGACTTCTAAAAATACGGTTTCTAAGAACAAGAATGATAACAACCTAACGGATAATGAACAGATTGGCGAAAATAAGGTTGATAACAAGATGTCTATTAAATCATTCATTAAAAGCAATGCCACTAAACTTCGTTATATGACCAGTGTGGTTTCGCTAGTGGCGATGATTTTGTCCATTAGCGTGATTGCCATTAATGGGCTTAATTGGGGCTTAGATTTTACTGGCGGTGTGGTTGCTGAAGTGCAGTTAGACAACAAGGTTACTTCTACTCAACTGCATTCAGTATTGAACAAGGCTTATAAACAAGATGTTTCAGTTATTTCAGCGGATGAACCCGGTCGGTGGGTGTTGCGTTATTCCGATGTCAAAGCGGGACATAAACGTCCTGAAATTAAAGAGGTATTATCGAAGATAAGTTCAGATGTCGTAGTGCTTAATACCAGTATTGTGGGGCCTCAAGTAGGTCAAGAGTTGGCGAATCAAGGTGGCTTAGCATTATTGGTTTCGGTGTTGTGTATATTGGGTTATTTGAGTATGCGATTTGAATGGCGGTTAGCATCGGGTGCCTTGTTTGCATTACTGCATGATGTGGTGTTTGTATTAGCTTTTTTCGCTTTGTCTCAAATGGAATTTAATCTTACTGTTTTAGCAGCGATTTTGGCGATTTTAGGTTACTCGCTTAATGATTCCATTATCATAGCGGATAGAATACGTGAGCTGTTGATTGGTAAACCTAAATGGTCAGTAACTGAAATTAATAATCAAGCGATAACTGCGACATTTTCTCGAACTATGGTCACATCAGGAACAACCTTAATGACGATTGTTGCTTTATGGGTCATGGGGGGCAATGCATTAGAAGGGTTTTCAATTGCGATGTTTATTGGTGTGCTAACAGGAACTTGGTCATCCATATCTGTCGGCACATCGTTACCAGAATATTTGGGATTAAAGCCTGAGCATTATCAAGTAAAAGCTATGAGTGAAGCCCCTTAGTTTGCAACAGAAATCAGCTTGAGTGCTCTAATTTTGAGCGCTCAGTTGTTTTACTGAACAGCAATAAAGGTGCATCCACTAGACATGAGTCATTCCAGTTAAAGGTAAACTCCATCGCTTTGATTGTTTGATTGGTGCCCAATTTTCACTGTCTTTTTGACCACCCGCTTTAGTTTTTCCTATCTTATCGAAGTTAAATACAACGTTTGGATTTTTTGGGTGACTGGCACTTTCCATTAAGTGCGATCTTAAAGCTGCATAGCTGATAAAACCTGAGGTGTTTGAACTATCCTCTCTAGGAATAATACATACTTTTTTTAGACCTATTTGGGTGATAGGTCGATTGGTTTGCATGCATTTATACATCTGAATAGGCTCCTTGAGACTCTTTGTTTCTGCAGGTACCGCTTGTCCTTCGTTGGTTAAATAATCTAAATATTTTACTCTTAGAGCGCTTGTTTGTTGTGTAAAGTGAGCTTGCAACGCAGTAGCGTTTGAAGTTAAATTCTCCAATTCCAGCTTCGCCGCCTCTGTTAATAATTGATGTGTTGAACTCAATCTATCGACTTGTTGAGGTAACTCTTGATTTAAAGCGGCTAGTTTGTCATCAATGCCTAGTTCTCTGCGAATGAGAGGGTTTGCCGCTAGCGTTTCTAACTCAGCTTTATAATTAGAGATCAAGTTATTCGTTGTTGACATAAAAGTTAGGAAATGGTTTTGAATTTCGGTTAAGTCTTTTGTTTTGGCGGCTAAATTACTCAGTAAAAGCTGGATATTTGTTTGGTGTGTTTCCATTTGTTTTATTACGCCTTTCGCTTGCAGATCCATTTGCGCAGTCTCAATTGTCAGTTGGCTTAATTGATTTGCTAAATACTTATAGCTGAGTTGTTCTCTAAGCTCTGAAGTTGCACCTTTATATAACTCTTGTACTTGCCGTTGGCATTGTGCTATTTGTTGCTCATATTTTTCAATGGAAGCTTGTGCGAGTTTTATAACTGCGAGATCAGAATCGGTTAACGTCGCTGGCATTTGCTTGGCGGTAACTGCCAATATAGGCACCTGTTGTGGTATCTGTGGTGCTTGAGCAGCTTGAGCAGCTTGAGGCAACTGTATTGGCGTTTGAGCTGCTTGTGGCGGCAGTGGTGCTTCTGATGGTTGTAAAGGTGCATTGGGTAACGGAGCTGTCGGCTCTGGAGTGCTATCATAGATAACCGTTGGTTGACCCACAGCTTGTTGGCTGTTTGGGAAATTAATAACAACTTTGATTTCTGGAGGTTGGTTATTCACGACTGTGTGGTTATGAATAACAGGCTGCTGCTGTGGTGCTTGTACCATAACGAAATCAGTACCTGATGCGTCACTTCGGGTAGCAGTCGCTGATGTGCTAGTTTTATCAGCCGAGGACGTTTTTGTTACAGGTCTAGGAGGGTTTTCATCTGAACTTGAACGCTCTCTTAATAACCCTGGATCACCATTATAGGGAGTAAAAAGCCGATCCAAACGGTTTGCCCACTGTTGAAAGTGTTTGTTTTTCAAACAAGCCTCCAAGTCTTCAGTAACTTGGTCTGGCATCATCCTTTTTGATATTGCAGCCTCTCTTTCGCTTTTGGTCCGAAAGGCCAGAGTGCTACCTTTACAAGTAACATTATATTTAGTAGGGGTGAATGTCTTTTCTTTACTTCCGGGTGATTTGACTTTCTTTTTCTCGGAAGTTTGCTCAACTATTTCGAAAAGGGCTTTTTTACAACGAAAGCTTTTATTTGTTGCCTCTACACCATCTGTAATAGCTTGAATCATATAAACGGTATGGACAGGGTATTGCGCACCAGTTTTGAGCTTTGAATCGGCATCTTTTTTACACCTTGCTGAAGAAGATAAATGATGTTCTATGGATCTTACTTCTGTTAACCACGCTTGAACACTTTGCTCCTTTAAGCAATCGTGTAATTGTTGCAAGCCTTGTTGTCTTTTGTTACATAAGCCTGTCTCTAACGCCGCCGCGCTTTGACTAGAAGATTTTTGAGTCGAATGGTTTACTCCTTTAATGATAGGAGTGACCTTCCATGCCCCCCTGATAAACTCAAGTGAATATTGGTGACCGTTAAATTCAGTGCAGCTTTTTGCACCATCGTAGCCCTTATTAAGAACGCTGCTAACTAAACTCCATGCCGCGGCAGTTGCTTCGGGAAAACTAAAGTTTGCACTCATAATATTCACCTTTGCGAATTGTTCAGAGATACCTACGTACATTCTGTTCGTTTTTTAGCCGCGTTAGTAATAATTTAACGCTATAAATTATTTAGATGAATGCTATCGAATAAAACCGAGACCATATTTGTTTGAGTGATATTTGAAGGCTAAGTTGAAATATTTCTTAAATAATAACTACATATTTCTTACACAATAAATACACATTTCTTAAATATAAATGCAGTCCAATTGTCATTTAAAGGCGTTAATTTTTACCTGCCTAAAAAATTAACCTATGAATCCGTCTTCGGAGATGACAATGGAACTGAAAAACCTTTTTAAGTTAAGCGTACTTGCAGCAGCGATTACTTTAGTCGGCTGTGGTGGTGATATTAATGTCAATACGGGGCAAAATACGGCACCAGCGCCTAACCCGTCACCGACGCCAGATACAAAAACACCGCAGCAAAGAGCTTACGGTGGTTTTGCTAAGCAAAGCACCTCGACACCACAAATTGGTGGGAAACAAGTTTGGGAGTTAAAAGGCGTTCTTAAACCTTCAACGGCCAATACTATTGCATCAGTAGGCGGACAAAATGGTAAACGTATTGTTCTAGGAAACGATGTTATTTGGAAACTTGATGGTGCTGTTGTTGCAGGTGGCGATAATGCGGATTCAGTTGATTTAGAAATTGAAGCTGGAACCAAAGTGCTGGGTGCGAGCGGTTCATACTTGGTTATCAGCCGTGGTTCGACCATCAAAGCAGAAGGCAAAAAAGATAAACCAATCGTGTTTACTTCTGTTGAAAAAGGATTAGGTCAAACTGGCGCAGCAGGTCAATGGGGTGGGTTAGTGTTACTTGGTAATGCACCTGTAAACACTTGTGATAATTTAGCTCAATGCGATGCCTCTTTCGAAGTCGGAAGTCATAAATATGGTGGTAATAAGACTGATGATAACTCTGGTTCGTTGAAGTATGTTCGAGTCGAGTTTGGTGGCTTTAAAGTTAATGATACCCAAGAAATGAATGGCATTAGCTTTGCAGCAGTTGGTAGCAAAACCGAAGTAAGCCATATTCAAATTCATGAAAATAATGACGATGGCATTGAGTTCTGGGGCGGTAATGTATCAGTTAAAAATGTGGTGCTGACCAATAACGCTGATGATTCGCTAGATTGGACCAATGGTTGGCGAGGCAGCGCGCAACACGTTTATATTCGTCAGAAAGATAATGGTTCGAATCGTGGTATCGAAGCAGATAGCAACTCAAGCGCAGATGCAGAGCCGCAATCTATGCCAACCATTGCTAATGTCACTATCGAAGTAGCCTCCGGCTCTATCGGTAAAGATGATGCTGAAGGCATTTTATTCCGCAAAGGCACTGGCGCTAAGGTTTATAACACCTTGGTTAAAGGTAAAGTCGGTTCTGGTGAATGTTTAGAAATTAATCACGATAATACGGTTGATGCAACAGCCAATGGCACGCTAGAAATGACTCATAGCTTAATCGATTGTGCTGAGCCGTTTAAAAATGCCAAAGCAGAGAAAGGTCAAACTAAAACACTTGATGTTAAAAAGTGGTTTATGGATCAACAAGGCAATTTGGCTGGTGCGTCGGATTTAACTGGTTATATGCCAAACACATCTTCGGTTGCACTTACTGGCGGCAAAGCCGATTTAATCAATGAAGATCCTCGCTTAGTTAATGCTAAGTACATTGGTGCATTCGATGGTTCAAATGACTGGACTAAAGATTGGACCACCGATATTCATGTCGATAATACGCCTGTTGCAGCGTTACCTGTATTACAAGCATGCCCTGAGGGAACAACGTCAATCGCAACGACAGCAGGTCTATATGAAGATGCGAACATTAACTTAGTTTGCGGATTAAAAGGCACTATCAAAAAGAGCGTAAATTTAGTTGCAGGCAAAAACGTACTTTACAAACTTGACGGTGCGGTAGTTGTCGGTGGGGACAGAGCTGACTCAGCGACATTAGGGATTCAAGCAGGCACCAATATCTTTGGTGGTGACGGTAGCTACTTAGTGGTGAGTCGAGGCTCGAAAATTTTGGCTCAAGGTAGCAAGCAGCGCCCAATTACCATGACATCTGAAAAAGATGTGTTGAAAGGTGCAGCAGGTGAAGCAGGGCAATGGGGTGGTTTAGTTCTGCTTGGTAACGGTGAAACCAATAAATGTCCTGATAAGAATACTTGTGCTGCTTCATTTGAAGTTGGCAGTCACAAATATGGTGGTAATGATAACGCAGATAGTAGTGGTCAGTTGAGCTACCTTGTTGTTAAGTACGGTGGTTTTAAAATTAACGATACTCAGGAAATGAATGGTATTTCATTTGCTGCCGTAGGTAGCGGTACCCAAGTCGACCACATCCAAATTCACGCTAATGGTGATGATGGGGTTGAATTCTGGGGGGGCGCGGTAAACCTAAAATACGTCTACTTAACTGAAAACTTTGATGACTCATTGGATTGGACCAACGGTTGGACGGGGAAAGCACAGCATGTGTATATCACTCATAAAGATAATGGTTCGAATCGTGGTATCGAAGCAGATAGCAGTTCAGATGCGTCAGCAACACCTCAGTCTAATCCAACCTTATCAAACGTAACAATTGAAGTCGGCAGCGGCAGCAATGGTAGCGATAAAGCAGAAGGGATTTTACTTCGTAAAGGCACAGCAGTTAAGGCTCACAATGTGCTGATAAAAGGTAAAGTAGGGTCGTTTGAGTGCTTAGAAGTTAATGGCGACGATACTGTAAATACGGCAAACGCTGGAAAGCTTGTGATGACTCACTCAGTTGTTGATTGTGAGATTCCATTTAAAAGCATTAAAAATGGTGAAACAGTAGTCTTTGATGCGAAAAAATGGTTCATGGATCAAGCTAATAACGGTGAAGCTGAGGTGGCATTAACCAAAGGCATGCCTGCGGCAACTGACAATGTATTGCTTGGAAAAGGTAAAGATATGAATGCTGATGATAAGTTCTTTGAGAAAACCAATTACATTGGTGCTTTTGATGCAACGAACAACTGGCTTGAAGGTTGGACCTTCACACCAAAGCAGTAAATAAGCATTAGGGGGAGGTTGCTCCCCCGTTTTACTTTTTTAAAAAGCCGTTCATGCGGCTTTACTCCATACAGGACAGTCAGAGTATGAATACCCAGCCACAATTTTCAGTAACCAAGTTGAGTCGTGCCATCGCATTTGCGATATCTGCCGCAACACTGCTCACTGCACTTCCTGCAACGGCGGCAAAAAAGAAAACAGAACCCGGTGAAGATTTCCCCATCGAACCGATTGAAGTGATAAGCGTAACCGGCCGTCTTCGTGCTTCTGCATCGGAAGCGATGGAAGAACGTCGTGAGCAACCTGTTGTTGCTGACTTAATGGGCGCAGCTCAAATCGCCAGAACTGGTGATAGTGACGCAGCAGGTGCTTTGCGCCGTATTACGGGTCTTACTTTAAAAGACGGTAAATTTATTTATGTTCGTGGTTTAGGCGAACGTTACTCAAGTACGTCATTGAACGGCGCGACCGTTCCTTCCCCCGATCCGACGCGTAATGTGGTTCCGCTGGATATGTTTCCTGCATCAATCATTGAGTCATTATCGGTTCAAAAGGCCGCTTCAGCTGATTCTCCTGCCGCTTTTGGTGGTGGTCACGTTGATATTCGTACTAAGTCGATCCCAGCTGACTTTATGTTTAAAGCGTCCATCGGTGGCCGACATAACAGTAATGATTCAAAAGACAGCTATACCTACAATGGTGGCGCTGATGATTGGCAAGGAAAAGACGACGGCACTCGTGCTATGCCTGCCAGCATTAATAATGTGATCGCTCAATATGGCGGTATCAGCCCGATTGATATAGTAACTAAATCACAGGGTAAAGTTAGCTTTGAACAAGCGAATGCAATAAATCGTGATCTCGCGACCGATCTCAATCGCGATATGGCATTAAAACAACAAAAAGCGCCGCCAGCTATCCGCGGCAATATCGCTATTGGCAATAAGTGGGATGTGGGCGATGAGTCGGTGATTGGCGGTATCGCTGCGGTTTCTTATAAGCGCCAAGCGGAAAATTACACTAAGAAAGAAATTGAACTTGATGGTGATGCTAACAAGACAGAAGTTCAAAACTCAAAAGATGTGAAAGGGACGGATTCTATCGTACAGATATCGGCTATGGTCAACTTGGGCTTTGAGCTGAACGATAACCATAAAGTTGAAACTTTCACTACGTATTTACGCGATACCTCTGATGATGTATCTGTTGCTATTGAAGAGACAATAGATACCTTAGGTGAGCCTAATGCACTACAGGTTCACAATATAGATTATGAAGAGCGCACACTGATAAGTAATCAAGTTCGTGGTGAGCATTATTTTGAAGATTTGTGGGATATTGAAGGTGATTGGAAGTATTCTAACTCTCGTTCACGCCGTTATGCGCCAAATGAATTGTCTTATACCTACAATGTCATTGTTGACCAAAACGGTGGCTTTTCTCAGCGTAGCTTGAATACTCAAGATGCGCCAAAATATGTGTTTAGCAATCTTGAGGACGATGTAAAAAACTATGGTGGCGGCTTAACCTTACCATTAGAGTTTGACAGCACTATGGTGAAAATCCGTGGTGGTTATGAATATGTTGAGCGTATTCGTAAAAGCTTCGCTACGCGTCTTGGGTTGCAGGTTGGATTAAACCCTAATTCAGCCAATGGCAGTATTTTACAACGAGACTTCAATGATATTTTTTCTGATGAAAATATTAAAGACAACCGATTAAAGCTGGAATTACGTGACGCTTCAACCGATACCGAAGATTATACTGCGGTTGAGAAGAACGATGCGGGTTATGTTAGTGTTGATGTGGATTTCGATGATGTTTGGCGAGTCTATGCCGGACTTCGTTATGAAGATTTTCGTCGTGTCACTTTGCCATTAACACCAGATGGTAAAATATCTGATGAAGGTGGCCGCTATAAAATTACTGATTACCTTATCCAAGACGACGGATGGTTCCCATCGTTATCGTTAACTTGGAAAGACACTGATACCACTCAGTGGCGTTTAGGCGCGAGTAAAACCATTGTTCGTCCTGACTTACGTGAAGTATCGCCAGTTCGTTTCCAAGATCCTGTTACGGGTTTTGACTTTTTCGGTAACCCACTGCTGAAAAGCTCTGATATTTTAAATGTTGATTTGCGCTGGGAATGGTATTCAGAAGAGGGTGACAACTTCAGTGTTGGCGGTTTTTATAAAGATGTTGATGCGCCAATTGAGCCAGTACAACGCATATCTGAAGCAGGTCGTCAGCTTAAATTCTATAACGCTCAGTCTGGTGTGATTTATGGTCTAGAAACTGAGTTTTTGCATGATTTAAGCTGGGTTGGTGGTATTGGTGAATACTTCTTCTTAGCAGGTAACTTAACTTTAAGTGATTCTGAAATAGAGATTGCAGCGAATGGCGAAATAGATCCAACTAACAACAAGCGCCGCATGACAGGTCACAGTCAGTGGGTGACTAACTTCCAAGTAAGTTTTGATTCTCCCGATGACATGCACAGTGCAACCTTAGTGTATAACGTGTTTGGTAAGCGTATAGCCTACGGTGGTCGCGGTGGGCTGGATGATGTTTATGAGCAACCATTCCATAGCTTAGATTTTACTTACAGCTTTTTGCCGATAGAAAGCTTGACGGTTAAGTTTAAAGCTAAAAACTTGTTAGGCTCTGAAAGTGAGTACGATCAACAAGGCACACAAGTGTATTTGAAAGATCCTGGTACGGAAGTAACATTACAAGTTAGCTACAGTTACTAAAACAATTGGTGCTTACTTAAAAAGCCGCAATGATGTTATTGCGGCTTTTTAATACATCAAGTCAGAACGATTACAATTAGTAAGCCCTTTGCATAAATCTCTAAGCTCTACATGAAGTGCGTCCATACCACTTATCACATATTTCATTTTGATTATAGTTAACTGCTTTGTTTGCTGATGACTCAGTAGATGATGAAAATGCGTATGCTTGGTTTCGCCATCAGGAAAGGCAATGAGCATTTCATCTAGCATATTCAAAAACATACGAAAACCATGATCCATTTTGTGCAGCTCTTTTAAGTATTGTTCAATGGTTTGTTGTAAGGCTTTACTTTCTTTGTCAGTTGTAACATCTGAAGTTTTCTGTGCGTCAACAGTTGTCGTTACATTGACTGAAATGGGGTTAACCGTTGTCGTGCTCATAATAGACCTTCTTTGTTAAAGGCAGTCCATTGAAACATTTCCATTCTCTCGTTTAACTCTACTTTACAATTTAAATTATTGACGCAAAAATGCCTTACTCATTCAGTTATTATTCAGTAACGATTTCGCTCGTGGGGTAAATCAGAAAGGTATTGAACAAATTCAACCTCGAATCCGTCAGGATCTAGAAAATAGACACTTTTTTGAAAATCATCGGCTCCGCCTTGAATCGCAATTTCATAACCTGCGTTTTCTAATCGCTTAACTATCGAGTCGAGGTTTTCCACTTTAAAGGCAAAGTGCGCTAAACCAATTTGATGACCTTTAAGATTTCGATTATTACCTTCACCATGATCGCTTAATGACAAATAATGATTGTTATCACCAAAATTGTAACCAGTCACTAGGTATGGAAAATATGGGAATAGATGAGAATAAATAAAATTTGGCGAGAAAATTCAGAGTTAATCAGTGTTTCAGGGGGATTTAAGAAAAATTTAAAGTGAAATTTAAAAGTCGGGTGATTTGAAAAAAATAGCCCTGCTTTTTTGGTTAGTTCGGGTTGTGTGGGAAATGGTTCAGGCCATCAACTGCAAAAAAATAACGGCCATCCAGGTTGGCGCATCGTAAAGCTAATCCTTTCAAAAATTAAGTTAAGTTCTTTTCAACGTCTTTAGAGGTCACATGACGGCGTATTCTCCCCAGTGAGCAAACTGCCTCGCCAATAATCTCTACCGAGTTCAAGTCATCACCCATGATTAAGTAGCTATCATAATATGGGTTGTCACTATCTACTCTTAAACGTGATTCAAACTTATTAAACTGAATCCTTTTAACGAAGATCTCATGATCAATTCTTAAAACATATACTCCTTCTAAGATGCTAGATGGCTGATTTAAGCGCCTGACTAGTACTATATCCCCCTCATACAAAGCTGGTTCCATAGAATCCCCACGAACAGGCATTGAAAATAGATCCTTGGGCACTACACCTTGATTTAAAAGAATTTGAGGGTGTATATCAATTTCATATTCAGAGTTTGACTCCTCAAAAGGTAATATTCCATCACCTGCCGAAGCATACACTTCAAAAAAAGGAATACTGACTAGATGAGCTTGCGCTTTTTTCATGGGAGTTTTCTCTCTAGGTTGTAACTGTTGTTGAACAAGTCTAGGCAGACAACTTATGTGGTACTCATAAGTCAACCCCTTTACTCCAGGCACAGAGCGTTTTTCCCAATTTTCCAAGGAAGCTTTTCTACTAATACTTGATATTGACTTAGGAAGCCCTTCTAAGCCAGCCAATTCCTTGGCTAAATACCATTCTTTCGATGTCATTTAAAAAACCCTTTTAAAATACAGTATGTATTTTCATGTAAATAAAGCTGTAACCGTTGCTAGCAAGGGGTTTTGTATGATGCACATAAAAACCTTGAAAATACATATTGACATTTCATGTAATCACATATAATTTGTAAATACACCGTGAGCTACCTTAATAAGTAGCTCATAAGTTAACTTAATAGGATGGCATGTTATGACATCAAATGAAAGAACAGATTGGCACCGAGCAGATATCGTTGCTGAGTTGAAGAAGAGAGGACTTTCACTTGCCCAACTTGGCGAAGAAAATGGCCTTTCTCGTTCAACACTAAAAAACGCACTAGATAAGCATTATGTAAAAGGTGAAAAGATCATTGCTGACGCGCTTGGTGTTAGACCTGAAAATATATGGCCTTCTAGATATCAGCAACCAATGTTTGCTGTTCAAAGGAGGTAGGCATGAAGGAATGGTTTACAACAAAAGAGTTGCTCAATGCACCGTTACTTCCTCAATCTTTGTCAGCTATTGCGCGAAAAGCAAACCTTAATAATTGGCAAAAGCGTAAACCTGATGGCGTAAAAGGTCGTGCTTTTGAATACCACATTTCCAGCCTACCGATAGAAACTCAGGCATATCTCAAAGCTGAGCAAATGAAAACGCCTAGCACACCCGCTGAGCATCAAATGCAAGCCATAGTTAAAGCTGACTTGGAAAAAGAAAGCCAAGGGACAGTTAAGACTAAAGCTGAAGCAACTCAAAAATTCTTGTCATTAAGTGAAGACAAGCAAGCTAAAGCCTATGCCAGAGAAGCTGTGCTTCAAGCATACCTGCAATTTGTAGAGCCATACAAATTGGCGAAAAACAAAACCGAAGGCAATAGATTATTTACCGATGCTTTTAACCGTGGGGAATTACTTTCAAAAAGCAAAGTGAGAGAGCATGTTATCAGGGTCAGTTATGGTCAACTTCAACGCTGGCTAAATGCTTATGAAAAAGAAGGGGTATTTGCACTTGCAGATAAATACAAAGCTGTAACCACTAGTAAGGTTGACGAGCAGCCAAGGCTTGCCGACTTTATTCATGCCTTGATCACAGCTAAGCCGCATTTTCTGAAGCAGCCAAAATCTGTGCATGAATTAGCCCAAGTAAAAGCAGCTGAATTTGGTTGGGAACTACCATCAATCAGCTCATTTAAACGTTGGTTGATCAGCTATGCCAAAAAGCGTGAAGTTGAGCTGGCCTACATAACCGACCCAACAGCTTACACTGATAAGCACCGCCCACTTTATGCCCGTGCTTACCCTAAAATTGATGGTCCGAATCAAATATGGGAATTCGACTCAACGCCAACGGATGTTGAGCTAAATGTAAATGGCAAGCTTAAGCGTTACAGCATAGTCGCGGCCATTGATGTTTGGACACGTCGTGTGCAACTGATTGTTTCGCCAACCTCGGACAGTACAGCCATTTGCTTATTGCTCCGTAAATGTTTACTTGAATGGGGATTACCTGAACCTGGTGCAATCATGCGAACCGATAACGGATCGGACTATGTGTCGCATCGCACCACAACTATATTTAGCCTATTAGATCTGCAAATCTCAAAAGCAGCGGCCTTTAGTGGTTGGGAAAAGCCGTTTATTGAGCGCTTCTTTAGAACCATGAGCGGTACGTTAATGGAAAAGATGGTGGGCTATATCGGCCACAGCGTTTCAGATCGCCAACAAATCGAAGCTATGCACACGTTTGCCAAACGTATTGGTAAAGGCAAAAAGCAAGTTGAGCAAGAGCGTCTGCAACTGGCCTTGACACCAGAGCAATTACAGCGTGTTTTTGATGAATACTTACAGTTCGACTACATGCATGTCAAGCATGATAAAGATGACATTTCACCGTTTGAACGTTATGCGCAAGCTAACTACAAAAAACGTGAAATTGAATACCCACACACCTTAGACATGTTGCTGCACTATGTAGGTCAAGCAACAGTAGTTCGTGGTTCAGTAAAAGTAGACGGCGCGCAATACACAGCACATGAATTGATGGAAACAGCTTGGCAACGCAAAAAAGTTAACGTCTTTCTTGACCCAATGGATATAGGCCGCGCAACTCTTTACCCAGTCGATAGCTACGAGCAATACGTCGAAGCGATTGATATGGATTTGGTTAACCGAGGAATTAGCCCTGCCAAGTACAAAGCTAAGCGTAAAGCTGAGCAAAAATTACTGGCTCAGCAGCGCAGGATTGCCAAAAAACTTCAAGAAGAGTTTGGCGTTAGCAATTTATACGCAGAACAACTTGAGCAAAAGAAAGCTGAACACGCTTCACTTACTCACTTTGAGCGCACGACCACCCACAACAATGCAGCGATTGCTGGGTTAAGCGAAGCCAGCTATCAAAAGCAAAATGCAGTCAGCGAGCATGAACTTGAAGCCAGCGACCACCAAAGTCAAGCCGTTGCGCAGCGTCGTGAAAACCAAGCACATCAAGAAAGCCGAATTGTGAGAAATGCCCACGAAAAGGCCGTAATGCTCACCAAAGATTCATTAATCAGAGAATTAACTGAGAAGGAAGCCGTTTGGCTGAAGAAGTATCGACTCAATAACCAATTCCAGCGGAAACGCTTGGATAAGATTTTAGAAAGCGCTGAGCAATCCACTAACCGCCAAGTGAAGTGATTGCCCAGCACACCCCAAAGCAATAGGAGCTTATACATTATGAAAGTAAAAATTGTAGAAACCAAGAATTTAATTCGCACTATGGATATGTACTCTAACCTGCGTGCAGGCACAGATTTCATTCCAAAAATGAGTTTAATGCATGGTGATAGTGGATTAGGTAAAACCACGAGTCTGACTTACCTCACCAATCAGCTTACCGCCTCAGGCTGCCAACCTATTTTTGTTCGCTGTATGGCAACTGATACCCCAAGCTCTTTTGTTGCTCGCATTATGAAAGAGCTAGGTAGTGAGATGCTGTACCCACTACGCAATAGCGTTGACTTCATCATTGAGCGCATGAACGAACTGCAAGTACCTTTGTTTATTGATGAGGCTGATCACATCGTCGGTCAACTTAAAACAATGGAAACCATCCGCGATCTCTACGATGCCACTGAGCAGCCTGTAATGTTGGTGGGTATGGAGCAAATCGCTAAACGCATCAGTCACCGCAAGCAAATCTTCAACCGCATCAGTGAATGGGTTGAATTTCAGCCAGCAGATCTTGAAGACGTGAATCTCTTCGCAACCGAGTTACTAGAAGGTGGGATTAGCGTAGGCGAAGACTTACTGAACGATATCCGCGTCCGAACAGGTGGTGAAATCCGTCGGATCCTTATCGCATTAGATAAAATTGAGCAGTTCGCTATGAGTAACGATTTTGATTATGTCGATAAAGAATGTTGGGGCGATGGTCCTTTATTCCTAGAGCACGGACGACGCAGATAGTCGTCCACTCTCCGCTACACATATACCCAAAAATAATACGAAGGATTGATAATGAGCGTTACGGGAACCAACACAAGCGCCACACCATGCACCCAAAAAGCATGGGTTTTAATGTGTGAAAAAGGTGAGTTTACAATATCTGAGATTGCTCAAACTATGGGTGTTTCGCGCTCTAATATTGCTCAACTCAAGGAACGTTTGATCAAATTAAATGCACTTCAGTTGATAGAAGCGAAAAAAAGAGGAGCAGAAAATCTTTATAAAGTGACAGATAAATCTAGCGAGATTAGTTTTGGCTCAGGTTCTGGTTTGAGACCTGAAAACAGAACAATGCGAAAAGGTACACTGAGCCAACAAATCTGGAATACATTTCGTATGCATGGAAGTGTAGATAAAAAGCTCCTGAAGGTTACGACCACAGGCAGTGATAGTGGTTTAAGGAGTTATGTTAGATGTCTTGTTTTAGCTGGTTATGTAAAGCAAGTAAATCAAATTAATCGCCGAAAAAAAGGCTCTTGTCTCAAATACAAATTAATCCGTGACACAGGGCGTTCACATCCAACCAAAAAGCCAGATGGCCTTTGGGACCAAAACACCCAAACCTTCTACCCATTCAACAAAAAACAAGGTGCTTCCAATGAGTAAATGGAAACAAGTGCTCATTGAACAATGTAATGAGCACGGCCAAGTGCATGTGGCTAAGGAACTGGGCGTATCGAAAACCGCGATCAGTCAGTTGGTTAACGATAAATACCCAGGCGACTTAGAACGCATGCAGAAGTTGGTTGAAGGTGCCTACATGGATCAAGTTGTGGTTTGCCCCATCCTTGGGGAAATTTCACTGCATGATTGCGATAAGCACCAGCGCAACACCAACACCAGTGGCAATCCACAACGGCTTCGTGTTTACAAAGCCTGCCGTAGCGGTTGCCCACACTCTAGTCAGCCTCACAAGTTCACTAAACCTATACCCATTCAGGTTCAAGAGGAGAACAAAGTAAGGCTATACAACGCTGATGCCGTTATCGGGCGATTACAACGACAAGTAGAAAGTGACGGCGGTGGCGCACGGCAACTCTGCGAGCTGCTTAAACAGGAATTAAAGGCCGTTGGATATCGGTTTAACCAGCAATTAAACCGCAAACAATAACAAGGAGCGTTACATGCAAAACAAGCAAAAAACAAAGCGCGATTTAGCTTTCGTAAAACAAGCCCTTGCCCTGCGAGGAATGAAAGTTCTCAGCAAAGGCAAGAATGTTATCAACATCGACAAACCAAGTGACGATTTTAAAAAACAAGCGGTAGAAATCACAGAAAGTGCTAAAGGCAAGCGTAGTCATTGCTGTGCGGTTCACTTCTCTGGCTTCTTCATTCGTTGGGAAATATAAGGAAATACACATGGCAAAAGTAGAAATCAATATCGGTTCAAAGTGGAAAGACGCGACCTGTGCTTTAGATATCAATCTAGATGTGAAAACAAACGAGAATAAACCTGAAGTAGCTGATGCTGTTGCAATAGCACTAGCTGAGAGTTTACCTAAGTTTATCAATGCCGTTTCAGCACAGGTAGTAGACGAACTGAAAAAAAGGCTACCTGAAAAAGTGGCTCAAGACCAAATGGAAAAAGCCGCGCCAGTAACAAAAAATCTCCACTAATTTAAAGGATTAAAACAATGACACAACAAGCTACAACTCAAACCAGCCAAATTCCCGCAGGCTATCGCGAAAATGCTAAGGGTGATTTAGTACCAGAAAGTCGCATTAAAGCTGTCGATTTACTGCGCGATGAATTAGTGAAAAAAGTCATCAAGGCAAGCAAAGAATTACGCTCAGCCATGACAGAGTTCAAACTTACTACCATGTCGCAGCTTGCCGATTTTGTGGATGTCTCAGCCAGTGAATACGACGTTAAATACGGCGGCAGCAAAGGCAATGTCTCACTCATTAGTTTTGACGGTAAATACAAAATCCAACGTGCCATTGGTGAGCACCGCGTATTTGATGAGCGCATCCAAACCGCTAAAACCTTAATAGATGAGTGCATTCATTCATGGTCAGGTGGCGCAGATGAACGCTTAATGGCAATGGTTGAACATGCCTTTCGCGTCGACCAGCAAGGCAACATTAACGTAAACCAAGTGCTTGGCCTGCGTCAGTTAGATATTGACGAACCTAAGTGGAACCAAGCCATGGATGCCATTGCCGATGCTATCCAAATCACTGGCACCAGCCAATATCTACGCCTATACGAACGCAACGAGCACGGTAAGTACGTGCAGCTGCCTCTAGACATCAGCGCGCTTTAACTTTAGGGAGGAAGCACACATGCAAACATCAACCAGCAGAATGCTAACCGAAAACGAAGTGCAGCTAGAACGCGCTGCATTTCAACTGGAAGTTTCAACTTTAATGAATCTTGATAATGAAGCGCTACGAGAAAAGCTCAAAGTATTAGCAGCAGATACACCACACCAATGCTTAAAGCTCACCGCTGAAATGCTCAATAACATTCGTGAGCTGGAGCCGCATATTGTCACCTATAAACGACAAATCTTGTTGCATGCCGTTCGCCGAGCAATCGCCAACTTGGAAAAAATGATGTTAGAAGAGTTTTCAGACGGAAAGCTTTTCAAAGAGTAAGCGAAATATGGACAGCGCTTGAATGAAAACGTTGTCCATATCTGCCTAGCGTGGTGGCTAGGTACTGACGAGCAGCCAAGGAGAAAAGGAAAGACAATGCAACTATCCGATACCCAGTACGACAACGAGCTATTGCAGCAAATCGCCAATGAATCGCCGACATTTAAAAGCATGCTGCAATCTGCAATCAAAGAACAAGCTCAAAATACCTTAGATAAAGCGTGGCTAACGGAATCATTCTGGATGGGAACGCTAGTGGATG